>NZ_CP107904.1:3177500-3532500 GCF_036013975.1 Kitasatospora sp. NBC_00458 | reverse complement strand
AAATATTCCCTGGTGACCGATAGCGGATAGTACCGTGAGGGAATGGTGAAAAGTACCGCGGGAGCGGAGTGAAATAGTACCTGAAACCGTGTGCCTACAAGCCGTGGGAGCGTCGTTCATCAGCTTGCTGGTGAGCCGTGACTGCGTGCCTTTTGAAGAATGAGCCTGCGAGTTTGCGGTGTGTAGCGAGGTTAACCCGTGTGGGGTAGCCGTAGCGAAAGCGAGTCCGAATAGGGCGGTTGAGTTGCATGCCCAAGACCCGAAGCGGAGTGATCTAGCCATGGGCAGGTTGAAGCGGAGGTAAGACTTCGTGGAGGACCGAACCCACCAGGGTTGAAAACCTGGGGGATGACCTGTGGTTAGGGGTGAAAGGCCAATCAAACTCCGTGATAGCTGGTTCTCCCCGAAATGCATTTAGGTGCAGCGTCACGTGTTTCTTGCCGGAGGTAGAGCACTGGATAGGCGATGGGCCTCACCGGGTTACTGACCTTAGCCAAACTCCGAATGCCGGTAAGTGAGAGCGTGGCAGTGAGACTGTGGGGGATAAGCTCCATGGTCGAGAGGGAAACAGCCCAGAACACCGACTAAGGTCCCTAAGCGTGTGCTAAGTGGGAAAGGATGTGGAGTCGCAGAGACAACCAGGAGGTTGGCTTAGAAGCAGCCACCCTTGAAAGAGTGCGTAATAGCTCACTGGTCAAGTGATTCCGCGCCGACAATGTAGCGGGGCTCAAGCACATCACCGAAGTCGTGTCATTGCAGCATATAGGGCCAACGCCTGCTGTGATGGGTAGGGGAGCGTCGTGTGCCGGGTGAAGCGGCGGTGGAAACCAGTCGTGGACGGTACACGAGTGAGAATGCAGGCATGAGTAGCGATACAAGAGTGAGAAACTCTTGCGCCGATTGACCAAGGGTTCCTGGGTCAAGCTGATCTGCCCAGGGTAAGTCGGGACCTAAGGCGAGGCCGACAGGCGTAGTCGATGGACAACGGGTTGATATTCCCGTACCCGCTTTGAAGCGCCAACGCTGAACCAGGTGATGCTAAAGCCGTGAAGCCGGCCCGGAGTCTTCGGACAAAGGGACGTGGTGGAGCCGCTGAACCAAGTCTGTATTAGGTGAGCGATGGGGTGACGCAGGAAGGTAGTCCAGCCCGGGCGGTGGTTGTCCCGGGGTAAGGGTGTAGGCCGAGTGATAGGCAAATCCGTCACTCATTAAGGCTGAGACCTGATGCCGAGCCGATTGTGGTGAAGTGGATGATCCTATGCTGTCGAGAAAAGCCTCTAGCGAGTTTCATGGCGGCCCGTACCCCAAACCGACTCAGGTGGTCAGGTAGAGAATACCGAGGCGTTCGGGTGAACTATGGTTAAGGAACTCGGCAAAATGCCCCCGTAACTTCGGGAGAAGGGGGGCCATTCCTGGTGACGGCACTTGCTGCCAGAGCTGGGGGTGGCCGCAGAGACCAGCGAGAAGCGACTGTTTACTAAAAACACAGGTCCGTGCGAAGCCGTAAGGCGATGTATACGGACTGACGCCTGCCCGGTGCTGGAACGTTAAGGGGACCGGTTAGCTCCACTTCGGTGGGGCGAAGCTGAGAACTTAAGCGCCAGTAAACGGCGGTGGTAACTATAACCATCCTAAGGTAGCGAAATTCCTTGTCGGGTAAGTTCCGACCTGCACGAATGGCGTAACGACTTCTCGACTGTCTCAACCATAGGCCCGGTGAAATTGCATTACGAGTAAAGATGCTCGTTTCGCGCAGCAGGACGGAAAGACCCCGGGACCTTTACTATAGCTTGATATTGGTGTTCGGTTCGGCTTGTGTAGGATAGGTGGGAGACTTTGAAGCAGCAACGCCAGTTGTTGTGGAGTCGTCGTTGAAATACCACTCTGGTCGTGCTGGATGTCTAACCTGGGTCCGTGATCCGGATCAGGGACAGTGTCTGGTGGGTAGTTTAACTGGGGCGGTTGCCTCCTAAAGAGTAACGGAGGCGCCCAAAGGTTCCCTCAGCCTGGTTGGCAATCAGGTGTTGAGTGTAAGTGCACAAGGGAGCTTGACTGTGAGACTGACGGGTCGAGCAGGGACGAAAGTCGGGACTAGTGATCCGGCGGTGGCTTGTGGAAGCGCCGTCGCTCAACGGATAAAAGGTACCCCGGGGATAACAGGCTGATCTTCCCCAAGAGTCCATATCGACGGGATGGTTTGGCACCTCGATGTCGGCTCGTCGCATCCTGGGGCTGGAGTAGGTCCCAAGGGTTGGGCTGTTCGCCCATTAAAGCGGTACGCGAGCTGGGTTTAGAACGTCGTGAGACAGTTCGGTCCCTATCCGCTGTGCGCGTAGGAGTGTTGAGAAGGGCTGTCCCTAGTACGAGAGGACCGGGACGGACGAACCTCTGGTGTGCCAGTTGTCCTGCCAAGGGCATGGCTGGTTGGCTACGTTCGGGAGGGATAACCGCTGAAAGCATCTAAGCGGGAAGCCTGCTTCGAGATGAGCACTCCCACCTCCTTGAGAGGGTAAGGCTCCCAGTAGACGACTGGGTTGATAGGCCGGATATGGAAGCCCTGTAAGGGGTGGAGTTGACCGGTACTAATAGGCCGAGGGCTTGTCCTCAGTTGCTCGCGTCCACTGTGTTGTTCTGAAACAACGACCCCCACATCAGGTCACGGTGTGGGTGCGGTTGACAGTTTCATAGTGTTTCGGTGGTCATAGCGTGAGGGAAACGCCCGGTTACATTCCGAACCCGGAAGCTAAGCCTCACAGCGCCGATGGTACTGCAGGGGGGACCCTGTGGGAGAGTAGGACGCCGCCGAACAATCATTCACAAAGAACCCCCGCCGGGAAACCGGCGGGGGTTCTTTGCGTTTCCCGGCGGAAAGTCTTCCAGGGAGAAACTCGACGGCCGGCCACGGCGACCTTTCTCGTGGGGGAGGCCGGGCGGGCGCGTGGGTGCGGGTGCGTGGGTGCGTCCCCGTATCCCGGAGCGGGCAGAACAGCGCCGTGTCCTGTGGAGGCCCTTCCTCCGCCTCCTCTGCCCCTCGGACGGTGGCGTCATGGGCGTTCATGCGGGAGCTCGTAAGGGGCCGCAGGGGCTCGTGGGCGGAGAGCGGGCAGGGCGCCATGCGGAGTTCAGGGCAACGGAAGGCCCCGTGACCGGTACCGGTGACGGGGCCTTCCGGGTTTCCGGCCAGGAGCCGGAGAGGTCGTTCAGAGGCGGCCGGCGGCCTTGAGGGCGAGGTAGGTGTCGGCGAGGGCGGGGGCCACGGAAGCGGGCGGCGCGTCGAGGACGGTGACGCCGGCGCGGCTGAGGCGGTCGGCGGTGAGGCGGCGGTCGGCGCGGGTCTGCTCGGCTGCGGCGGCGCCGTAGACGGCCTCGACGGTGCCGCGGCCGGCGGCGAGTTCGTCGAGGTGGGGGTCGGCGACGGACGCGAGCACGACCTCGTGGCGCTTGGTGAGCAGGGGGACGAGGGGGAGGAGGCCGTCCTCCACGGGCGCCGCGTCGAGGCCGGTGAGGAGCACGATCAGCGAGCGGTGCGGCGCCATCTTGAGTGCGGTGGCGACCAGCGAGCGCATGTCGGTCTCGTAGAGGGCGGGCTCCAGGACGGCCATCGCGTTGGTGAAGGCAGGGAGGATCTCGTTCGGCGAGCGGCCTGCCACCGAGACCCGCTTGCGCAGGTCGTGGGCGAGCAGGTCGACCCGGTCGCCGGCCTTGGTGGCGAGCGCGGTGAGCAGGAGGGCGGCGTCGAGGGAGGCGTCCAGCCGTGGGGCGTCGCCGACCCGGCCTGCGGAGGTGCGGCCGGTGTCGAGGACGATCAGGATGTGCCGGTCGCGCTCGGGGCGCCAGGTGCGGACGGCGACGGTCTGGCGGCGTGCGCTGGCCCGCCAGTCGATGGAGCGGACGTCGTCGCCCGGCAGGTACTCGCGGAGGGAGTCGAACTCGGTGCCCTGGCCGCGGGTCAGGACGGAGGTGCGGCCGTCGAGTTCGCGCAGCCGGGCGAGCCGGGAGGGCAGGTGCTTGCGGCTGTTGAACGGCGGGAGGGCGCGGACCGTCCAGGGGACGAGGTGCGACCCCTGACGGCCTGCCAGGCCGAGCGGGCCGAGGGAACGGACCGTCACCTTGTGGGCGTGGTGGTCGCCGCGCCGGGTCGGGGTGAGGACGGTGGTGACGCGGCGTCGTTCACGGCCGGGGATCCGCAGGGTGTGCCGGGAGGCGGCGATCTCGGTGCCCGTCCGCCAGGCGGACGGGGCCCAGGCGTCGCGGATCCGGGCCCGCAGGGGCCGCCCGGCCGGGTTGGTCACGGTCAGGTCGACGCCGGCGGGCTCGCCGAGGCGCACGGTGGTGTCACCGCCCCGGGTGATCCGCAGGCTGCGGACGGGGGCGGCGAGCAGCAGGTCGGCGACGACGGCGAGGAGGACCGTGCCGGTGACGGCGCCGACCCCGGCCCAGGAGGGCAGCAGCAGGCCCGTGACGAGGGCGCCGAGCGCGGCGAGCAGGGCGGTTCGCCCGGTGAGGGCCATGCGGTGCGTTCCTTCGTCGGGGCCGGGAGCGGGGCCGGGAGCGGTGCGGGTGGCGGGCCGGGCCGGGCGGCTCGGGGCCGGGGATCAGCGCCCGGCCGGGGTCAGCGGGGAGCCGGGGTCTGGGCGAGGACGGCCTGGATGACGGAGTCGGCGGTCACGCCCTCCATCTCGGCCTCGGCGCGCAGGGCCACGCGGTGGCGCAGGGTGGGCAGGGCGAGGGCCTTGACGTCGTCGGGGGTGACGTAGTCGCGGCCGGCGAGCCAGGCCCAGGCGCGGGAGGCGCCGAGCAGGGCGGTGGCGCCGCGGGGGGAGACGCCGATGGACAGCGACGGGGACTGCCGGGTGGCCCGGCAGAGGTCGACGATGTAGGCGAGGACCTCGGGGGCGACGGTCAGCCGGGCGATCTGCTCGCGGGCGGCGGCGATGTGCCCGGGGCCGGCGACCGGGCGGACGCCGGCGGCGGCGAGGTCGCGCGGGTCGAAGCCGGAGGCGTGCCGGGCGAGGACCTGGAACTCCTGGTCCCGGTCGGGCAGCGGCAGGACCAGCTTCAGCAGGAACCGGTCCAGCTGGGCCTCGGGCAGCGGGTAGGTGCCCTCGTACTCGACCGGGTTCTGGGTGGCGGCGACCAGGAAGGGGACGGGCAGCGCGCGCGGCTCGCCGTCGACGGTGACCTGGTGCTCCTCCATGGCCTCCAGCAGGGCGGCCTGGGTCTTCGGCGGAGTGCGGTTGATCTCGTCGGCGAGCAGCAGGTTGGTGAAGACCGGGCCCGGCTGGAAGGAGAACTCGGCGGTCCGGGCGTCGTAGACGAGGGAGCCGGTGACGTCGCCGGGCATCAGGTCGGGGGTGAACTGGATGCGCTTGGTCTCCAGGCTGAGCGCGGTGGAGAGGGTGCGGACCAGCAGGGTCTTCGCCACGCCGGGGACGCCTTCGAGCAGCACGTGGCCGCCGCAGAGCAGGGCGACGACCAGGCCGGTGACGGCGGCGTCCTGGCCGACCACGGCCTTGGCGATCTCGGCGCGCAGGGCGGTCAGTGCCTCGCGCGGGTCGCTGACCCGGGGGTCGGGGGAGGTGGTACCGGGAGTGGCGGGCGCCGTGCCGGGGGTGATGCGGAGCTGGGCGGTGGCCTGTTCGGTCACGGCTTCCGTACCTGCCTTTCGAGGGCGTCGAGGTCGTCGGCGAGCCGCAGCAGCGCGGCGTCGTCGGTCGGGGGCGGGCCGTACAGGAGGGCCCGTACGTCCCCGGCGGGCCGCTCGGGGACGCGGTCGGCGACGGCCGCGCAGAGAGCGGTGGGGTCGGGTGCGCCGCCGACGGGCGGGACGCCCAGGGCCGGGGCGATGCGGTGGGCGGCGGCGCGGCGGAGGGCGTCGGCGGCGCGGCCGCGGGCCCTGGCACGGCGGTAGAGGCGGGCGCGGCCCTCGGTGGTCTCGGCGGCGCGGACCACCACGGGCAGGTTCTCGCTGACGACCGGGCCGAGTCGGCGGGCCCGCCAGAGGGCGGCCAGCAGGACGGCGACGGCCAGCTGGTAGCCGGCCCACCGCCAGCCCTCGGGGATGTAGTCGTTGAAGGTCTTCAGCCCGCCGCCCTCGGCGACCGGGGCGGTGTAGTCGGGCAGGTGCCAGGTGAGGTGGGGCCGGGCACCCAGGAGGCCGGTGCCGAGGGCGGCGTTGCCGTCCTTCTTGAGCAGCTCGTTGGTGAGGAAGTCGCCGCTGCCGAGGACGACGACGTCGGTGTTCCTCCCGGTGGCGACGGTGACCAGCGGGTAGCCGTGGCCGCGCTGGTAGCAGCCCTCGCCGCGGCTGCCGGCGGTGTAGAGCACGCCGCCGAGCTCCGCGGTGCCGGCCCGGACGGCCTCGGGGAGCGAGCACTGGGCGGCGGTGCTGCGGACGGAGGCGTAGGGGATGCCGCCGTTCTCGTCGGAGGTGCGGACGCCGGGGACGAGCGCGCTCAGGGCCGCGGGGCCGGGGGCGATCAGGACCAGCCGGGTGTGGCCGGCGACGGAGACGGCGCGCAGCTGTTCGGCGCTGAGCAGGTCGGGCTCGGGCAGGACGAGGGTGCCGGCGTCGGCCCCCCGGGAGGCGGGGTCGGAGGTGAGGTCGACCGTGAGGCCCTCGCGCTGGAGCAGGGCGATCACGGCGTGGCCGCCGGTGGGCTCGTAGGACCGCGGGTCGAGCGGCGGGTAGCGGCGGTCCTGGTTGAAGGCGGCCAGGACGACGGCAGCGAGCAGCAGGAGGACGGCGGTGAGCAGGTACCACCGGCCGCGGCGCCAGAGGCCTCGGCCGGTGGGGGCGAGGCTGGTGCGGCCGGTTCCGGCGGTCGGGGCGGTTCCGGCGGGCGCGACGGTCTCGGGCGCGGCGGTCTCGGGCGCGAAGGGCACGGGTGACGCCCCGGTGGGGGTGGCGCTGGTCATGCGGCTCCTCCGGCGGCCGGGACGAGGACCGGGCGGGTGCGCTCCAGGGTCCGGTCGAGGTCGTGCAGCAGCTGGTAGGAGGCCTGGTCGGCGGTGCGGTCGCCGTAGGCGATGTCGTCGAAGGTGCGGGCGGCCGCGGTGAGGGCGGCGGCGTGCTCGGGCAGGGTGCGGCCGGCTTCGGCGGCGGCCTCGTCGGCGGTGCGGCCGGGGCGGGTGTCGAGCAGGGTGCGCTCCTCCAGGCCGCGGACCAGGGCGCGCATCTGCTCGCGGACGGCTTCGGTCCACTGGCCGGCGGCGGCGTGCCGTGCGGCGTCGGCCCGGTGCTGGTCGGCGGTGCGCGGGCCGACCGTGCCGAAGACGTCGAGGGTGGAGCGGGCGGCCCGCCGCGGGGCGCCGAGGCGCCACCAGAGGGCGGCGCCGACCAGGACGGCGACCACCAGGAAGAGCACCAGGCCGGTGGTGCCGGTGGTGCCCTCGCCGGCGAGGGCACCGAGCGCCTCGTCGATCCGGTCCGTGATCCAGTCGACGACCCGCTCCTGGAGGCTCGGGTCGTTGCGGTGGTAGTCGGCCTTGACGAGTTCGTCGCGCGCGGCGTCGCGGGCGGCGTCGCGCGGGGTCGTGACCGGGGCGCCGCCCGCGGCCAGGACCCTCTCCCCCCAGTGCGGCATCGTGCTCAGAGCCTCGCGGCCGGGTTCGGGCCGGGCTGTCCGCCCCAGCCGGTGCCGCCGTACTCGGGCAGGCCGGCGGCGCGGGCGAGCTCGATGTCCAGGGCCTCGCGGCGGATCCGCTGGTCGACGTAGAGCAGCACGCCGATGGTGGCGGTGAACGGGAGCGTGATGGTGGAGGAGATGACGCCGCCGATCGCCATGGTGACCAGCATGGCCGTGGGCAGGGCGCCGGAGTCCCCGGTGTCGGCCTGGCGGGCGAGGTCGTCGAAGCCGAGGACCAGGCCGGCGACCATGAACGGCGTGCTGATCACGCCCGCGACGAAGGCCGCGATGATCTGGCTGAGCACGTTGATGCCGAAGATCCGCCACCAGGAGCCGCGGACCAGGCGGCGGGAGCGGGACAGGGCGGTGAGCACGCCCTGCTTCTCCAGCATGAGTGCGGGGGCGGCCAGGCTCAGCTGGATCCAGATCCAGACGGCGACCGGGAAGCTGAGCAGGCCGACGACGGCGAGCGGGATCACGATCGCCGGTTCCTCCGCGCCGGCCAGCAGGTAGCCGATCAGCGGGGTGAAGCCGAGCAGGACGACGCCGACGCCGATCAGGCCGGTGAGCAGGGTGAGGCCGGTGAGCTGGAGCAGCCGCGGCCGGGCGTCGCGCCAGGCGTCCCGGATGGTGACGGACTGCCCGAGGATGGCCCGGCTGACGACCATGGTGAGCAGGGCCGCGGCCACCACGCCGAGCAGCAGCGTGACCGGCATGCTGACCAGGGCGGTCACGACGGGGGTGTACTCGCCGGTGTCGCCCTTGACGGCGAGCTGCGCGCCGAGCGAGGCGCCCTGCTGGACGACCGCGACGCCGAGCGAGAGGCCCAGGGTGGTGCGCCAGTGCTTGCGGACGGTGGACATGGCGCCGTCGAGGATCTCGCCGAGGCCGAGCGGGCGCAGCGGGATGATGCCGGGCTTGGGGCTCTGCGGCGCGCCCCAGCCGTACTGGCCCCCGGGGCCCGCGGGGCCGCCGTACGGGCCGGGCTGTCCGTAGCCGCCGGGCTGCTGTCCGTAGGGGGGCTGCGGGGCGCCGGGGGCGGTGCCCCAGGCGGGCGGGGTGTCGTGGGGCGGTGCCGACTGGCCGGGCACGGTGGGCACGTCGGCCGTGGGCCGGGTGCCGTCGCGGGGCGGCTCGGACGAGCCGGGCGAGGCCCAGCCCGGAGTGTCGGTCATCACTGCTCCTCGGAGGGCGTCAGGGTTCGCGGCGCCGGGTGGATCTTCACGTGGGCGCAGCGCCCATCGTGTCATGGTGGCCGTACGGACCCCAGGGGGATCCGGTTGCTGAACGGCAACGGGCCGGTCGCGGACGGTTCGTGGGCCCTCCCGGGGAGTGCGGGGTCGGAGGGGCCCGGGTCTTTCGCCCGGTATGGCCGGAATTCGGCCGGTCACCAGTTGGCCGTTCTGGAGCAAAGGGACTGCTGTGCGGCAGGTCACAATCCGGTAATGAGAAGATGGACGCATGAAGGGACGCGTCCTCGTCGTTGATGACGACTCCGCACTGGCCGAGATGCTCGGCATCGTGCTGCGGGGTGAGGGTTTTGAGCCGTTTTTCGTCGCGGATGGAGACAGGGCGCTAGCTGCGTTCCGGGAGACCAAGCCTGACCTCGTCCTGCTCGACCTGATGCTGCCGGGGCGGGACGGCATCGACGTCTGCCGGCAGATCCGGGCGGAGTCGGGCATTCCGATCGTCATGCTGACCGCCAAGACCGACACGGTGGACGTCGTGGTGGGGCTGGAGTCGGGCGCCGACGACTACGTCACCAAGCCGTTCAAGCCGAAGGAGCTGGTCGCCCGGGTCCGTGCCCGGCTGCGCCGTGCCGAGGAGCCGACCCCCGAGCAGCTGACCATCGGCGATCTGGTGATCGACGTGGCGGGCCACTCCGTGAAGCGGGACGGCCGGGGCATCCCGCTGACCCCCCTGGAGTTCGACCTGCTGGTCGCGCTGGCCCGCAAGCCCTGGCAGGTGTTCACCCGCGAGGTGCTGCTGGAGCAGGTCTGGGGCTACCGGCACGCGGCGGACACCCGACTGGTGAACGTCCACGTCCAGCGGCTGCGGTCCAAGATCGAGAAGGACCCGGAGCGCCCCGAGATCGTGGTGACCGTCCGTGGCGTCGGCTACAAGGCCGGGCCCAGCTGACGTGATGTACCAGGCTGACGAGACCCCGTCGGGTTCCGCGACCGACGGGGGCGGCGCCGTGCGCGGGGACGTGCTGAGTTCCACCGTGCGCAGCCGCAGGCGGCGCGGTCCGGTGGCCCTGGTCGCGCTGCTCGCCCGTCAGCTGCGTCGGCCCGTGCACCGGGTGGCGACGCTGTACCGGCGCTCGATCCAGCTCCGGGTGGTCGCGGCGACCCTGATGCTGTCGGTCCTGGTCGTCATGGTGCTGGGCGTCGTGGTGGTGGCGCAGGTCCGCACCGGGCTGCTGGACACCAAGCGGGCCTCGGCCCGGGACCAGGCGCTGAGCGGCTTCCAGACCGAGCAGAAGAAGATCGACGAGGCGAAGGACGTCCGGCTGCGGGGCGGCGCGGCCGACCCGACGACCGAGGACCTCGGCACCTGGATGCTCAAGCGGGTCGGCGACCTCGCCGCCAGCGGGCAGAGCGTCTACACGGTGATCGCCATGCTGCCGGGCAACAGCCAGACGATCGCGCCGGACAAGACCGGGCTCGGCCCGCGCTACTCCGCGGACATCCTGCCGAGCAGCATCCCGGAGAGCCTGCGGGAGAGGGTCGGCCAGGAGGCCGGTCAGAGCTTCAGCCAGCCGACCGTGATCCACCGCTACGCCCAGGGCGACAACCCGACCGAACCCGGCCTGGTCTTCGGCATGCAGTTCGTCGGGCCCGTCGACAACAAGGGCTACCAGCTCTACTACGTGTTCTCCTTCGGCCAGGAGACCAAGACCCTCGGTCTGGTCACCGGCACCCTCGCGACCGCCGGCGTCTTCGTGGTGATCATGATGGGCGGCATCGCCTGGCTGGTGGTGCGCCAGGTGGTCACACCGGTCCGGATGGCCGCCGGGATCTCCGAGCGGCTGGCCGCCGGGCACCTGGAAGAACGGATGAAGGTCACCGGAACGGACGACATCGCCCGGCTCGGCGAATCCTTCAACCGCATGGCCAACGCCCTGCAGGCGCAGATCCGCCAGCTGGAGGAGCTCTCCCGGGTGCAGCGGCGCTTCGTCTCGGACGTCTCGCACGAGCTGCGCACCCCGCTGACCACCGTCCGGATGGCCGCCGACCTGATCTACGACAGCCGCGAGGACCTGGACCCGATGGCGGCCCGCTCGGCCGAACTGCTCCAGGGCCAGCTGGACCGCTTCGAGTCGCTGCTCGCCGACCTGCTGGAGATCAGCCGCTTCGACGCCGGAGCGGCCGCCCTGGACGCCGAACCGGTCGACCTGCGCGAGATCGTCGGCCGGGTGGTCGAGGCCGCCGACCCGCTGGCGCAGGCCAAGGGCAGCGCCGTGGTGATCCGCGGCGACGGCGAGCCGGTCCTGGCCGAGGTCGACCCCCGGCGGATCGAGCGCATCCTGCGCAACCTGGTGGTCAACGCGCTGGAGCACGGCGAGGGCCGGGACGTCGTGGTCCGGCTCGGTTCGCAGGACGGCGCGGTCGCCGTCGGCGTCCGCGACTACGGCATCGGGCTCAAGCCGGGCGAGGCCTCCCGGGTGTTCCACCGCTTCTGGCGGGCCGACCCGTCCCGGGTGCGGACCACCGGCGGCACCGGGCTCGGCCTGTCCATCGCCGTCGAGGACGCGCACCTGCACGGCGGCTGGCTGCAGGCCTGGGGCGAGCCCGGCGGCGGCTCGCACTTCCGGCTCACGCTGCCGCGCACCCGCGGCGGCGAGATCATCCGGGCACCGTTCCGGCTGGAGCCGGAGGACTCGCGCAACAACCGCGGACTCGGCACCTACGGGACGCCGTACCGCCGGGCCATCCGCCCGGCCGGCGCCACCGCGCTGACCGCGGCGGACGACCAGGCCGTCCCGGAGACCCCGGAGGCCGCCGGCACCGGCAGCGGGCTGGGCAGCGGACTCGGCGGCGTGCTCGGCATCGGACCGGGGCTGGGGCGCCGGATGCCGGAGGGACCGCGTTCCGACCCGTCGGACGTGAGCCCGGTCGGCACCGGATACGGTGCGACCGGCGCGCAGGTCATGGTGGACCCGGCGCCCGGTCGGCCGTCGGTGGCGCAGCGGACGGCGGGGCCGGACGCGGTGGACGGGGGTGGCGCAGTGGACGGCACCGGTGGAACGGACACGGAGGGGGCGCAGCGTGCGAAGGACCAGCGACAGGACTGAGCCGCGACTGGCCGCGGCGGTCGGCGTGGTGCTCGGCGCCCTGCTGGCGGCCGGCTGCGCCGGGATGCCGGATTCCGGCGCCATCACCAAGGTCGAGCTGCCACAGGGTTCGGCGGAGAAGAACCTGCAGGTCAGGGTCTTCCCGCTGGAGCCCACCAAGGGGGCCAAGCCGCAGGAGCTGCTGACCGGCTTCCTGGACGCGCTGACCGCCGACGACAACTACGTCACCGCGCGGCAGTACCTGACGGCGGCCGCGGCGGCGGGCTGGAAGCCGGAGGCCGGCATCCAGGTGCTCGCCTCCAACCCGGTGCACTCCGACGTGGACGTGACCGACGCCGACACCGAGATCACCATCCCGGTCGACGGGCAGCTGGTCTCCGAGGTGGACGCCCGGCACTCGTTCGCCCCCCAGGCGTCGGCGCGCAAGGTCTCCATCGACTTCTCGTTCCACCGGGAGAAGTCGGGTGAGTGGCGGATCGCCAAGCTGCCGGACGGGCTGATCATCAACGAGACCAACTTCCGCAACAGCTACCGCCAGGTGGACCGCTTCTTCTACGCGGCGCCGGACCCGTCCGCGCCCACCGCCGGATCGGCGACCTACCGGGACGTGCTGATCGCCGACCCGATCTACCTGCGGCGCCGAATAGACCCGCTCGTCTACGCGGCCAAGGCCGTGGTCGCCGGGCCCTCGACCTGGCTCACGCCGGTGACCAGGACGGCCTTCCCGGCCGGAACCGTGGTCGACGCGGTCGTCGTCGACGACAACCGCACCGCGCACGTCACGCTCGGCGACGTGGACCTGAGCACCGCGACCACCTGCCGCCGGATGGCGACCCAGCTCCTCTACACCCTCGCCGACCAGGGCAAGGGGCAGGTCGAACGGCTGGACCTCAAGGGGCGGCACGGCGGCCCGAGCTGCCAGGCGAGCACGAGCGACGAACCCGAGACCGGACCGGGGTCGCTGGCCGGCACGATGGCGAGCCGGCAGTTCTACCAGCGCGCCGACGACGGCGTGCTGTACGAGATGCGCGGCGACACCTCCAGCGACCCGGTGCGCGGCCCGCTGGGCAAGCCGCAGCCGAACGGCCGGGCGATCGGCGCCGTCGCGGTGGCCCGGGACGGCGAGCGCGCCGCGGCGATCAGCGCCGACGGCCACCAGCTCTACACGGTGCCGCTCTCCGAGGGCATGCCGGCGATGCCGCAGCCGCTGCTCACGACCGGGGCGCGGCCGGGGGCCAAGGGCGGGGACGGGCTCACCTCGCCCACCTGGGACGGCCGCGGCGACCTCTACCTGGTGGACCGGGAGCCGCAGAGTCCGCGCGTGCTGATGGTGCGGGACAAGCAGGTCGTGCCGGTGCCGGTGGAGGGCCTGGGCGGGCGGTCCCTGCAGGCCGTCAAGGTCTCCTCGGACGGCATCCGGATCGCCCTGCTGGTGGGGGAGGGCAAGGAGGCCAAGGACCAGAAGCTCCTGCTGGGCCTGGTCGTCCACGGCGGCACCAAGGAGGCTCCCACCGCCCGGATCACCGACCTGCGGCTGGCCAGCCCGGTGTTCCAGGAGGTGGTCTCGGTGTCCTGGGCGGAGGCCGACCAGCTGCTGGTGCTCGGCACGGAGAAGGGCCGGCAGCAGCAGCTGTACTACATCAGCACCGACGGCTCGCCGAGCACGGGGGCGGTGCTGCAGAGCGCGCTGATGGCGGCGGCCCAGGCGTCCGAGGCGCGGGGGAGCAGTTCGGCGACGCCCCCTCCGCCGCTCGGGCTGGAGACGGGCGGCAAGTTGTACCGGCTCGTCAACAACCAGTGGCGGGAGCTGGCGCTGCCCTACCAGGCGTCCGCCTTCATCTACCCGGGCTGAGCCGCCGGCCCGGCCCGGTCGTGCGGGTCGTGCAAGTCGTGCGGGTCGTCCGTGGCGCGCGCCGGTCGTGTGCCGCGCCGACCGGGGCGCCGGCTCCGCCGCGGGCGCTACCGTCCCGGCGGGGGCGGCGCCGCGCCGTTCCCGTCCCCGTGCCGCCCCCGGGTGCTCCGGTGCGGGCGGTGCGGGCGGTGCGGGCGGTGCGGGACGGCCGCCGCGACGGTGGCGGCCGCGCGGGGCGGCAGCCCGGCGCCGGCCAGCGCCCGGGCGGCCTCGGCGAGGCTGGCACCGGTGGTCACCAGGTCGTCCACCAGCACCGGACGGCAGCCGGCCGACCGCCGGTGGGCGCCGGGCCGGACGGCGAGCGCGCCGTGCAGGTTGTGCCGCCGCTGCGCCGCGGAGAGCCCGGTCTGGTCGGCGACCGGGCGGGCGTGCCGCAGCAGGGGGACGGCCCGGGCGTCGAGACCCGTCCGGCGCAGTGACCGGGCGGCGGCGTCGGCCAGCCGCAACGTCGCGTCGTGGCCCCGGGCGCGGACGGCGGCCCGGGCCGACGGGACTGGGACGAGCAGCAGCGGGGACCGGCCGGGATCCGGTCCGAGCGCGGCGCGCACCGACCGGGCGAGGGCGTCGCCGAGCGGTCCGGCCAGCCGGAGCGCGCCGCGTTCCTTGTGGGCGAGCAGCAGCCGGCGGACCGGATCGGCGTACGGCGCGGCGGCGTGCACCCAGGGGAGGGCCGCGGAGGGGCTGGGGAGGGCCGTGGCCAGTGCCTGCCGGCAGTCCGGGCAGAGTTGCCCCCGGTCGGTGCCGCAGCCCGCGCAGCGGGCGGGGAGCAGGACGTCGAGCAGCCCGGCGAGTGCGTGGGCGAACGGCCCGCGGGCGGGCTGGTGACCGGGCGGGGTGCTGGTGGTCGGCACGGCTGCTCCTCGCGGTGACGGGCACGCAGAGTGAGCAAAGAATGCGCCGTACGGGGGGTGTTGTCCAGGTATTTACCTGTGTTTCACTCGCAGGAGGGTAGACAGGGGGCAGCAGCTAGACCGCCAGCCCACAGCACCGGTGATACCCACTGCCCCCGCTGCGGAGGCGAAAACCCCGTGTGAGGTGTTCCATGAGGCTCCAGGGGGTTTCAAGCGTCCCTGGTGGGGAGGAAGTGAGATGAGGGCCAGTCGTTCCCGCCGTTGCCGGCGGGGCGGAGGGCCGGCAGTGGATTGGCTGGTCCGGCTGGGTCTCAGCCCGATCCGGTAGCACCCGGATCGGCGACAGAACGAGGGATCGGAGTTCTGCGTGGACATCGTCGTCAAGGGCCGCAAGACCGAGGTGCCCAAGAGGTTCCGGGATCACGTGGCCGAGAAGCTGGAGAAGGTCCAGAAGTTCGACACCAAGGCGATCAGCCTCGATGTCGAGGTGTCCAAGGAACACAACCCGCGGCAGGCCGACCGGTCGGACCGCGTGGAGATCACTCTCCGTACCCGTGGCCCGGTGATCCGGGCCGAGGCCGCCGCCGCCGACGCCTACGCGGCGCTCGACCTGGCCTCGGCGAAGCTCGACGCCCAGCTCCGCAAGTCCGCGGACCGGCGGCGGGTCCACAAGGGCGGCAACGGCCGCACCCCGATCAGCGTCGCCGAGGCGACCGCGGCCCTGGCCGCGCTGCCCGAGACGCCGCCGCCGGGGCCCGAGACCAACGGGGCCGTCCGCAAGACCATGATGGGTTCCCTGGAAGTGGAGGGCGAAGGCCCGCTGGTGGTCCGGGAGAAGACCCACCCGGCCGCCCCGATGGCGCTCGACCAGGCGCTCTACGAGATGGAGCTGGTCGGCCACGACTTCTACCTCTTCGTGGAGAAGGACAGCGGTCTGCCGAGCGTCGTCTACCGCCGGCACGGCTACCACTACGGCGTCATCCACCTGAAGGCCGACGGCTCGTCCGTCGAGGGTGGCGGCGCAGGTGGGGCGATCGGCAGCTCCGGCGACGACGACTGACCGTTCGAGCGGGATGGGAGAGGTGACCCCGGTGGCCGGCGCCGCCGGGGTCACCCGCGTCTCCGGCGCCGTCTCCCGGTCCTGACGCTCCCCCGGGCCGGTGTTCCGGCGGTCCCCGGAGGCGTGCGGACGACCTGCGGGCCGGTGCCGTGGGCGGGTCGGAGCGGAAGGTCACCCGATGCGGGCCAATGGCGCCGGAGGGTGACCGTAGGAGGGTCGAACCGTGGAATGATTGGCGGACTACGACCGGCGACGGGGGAGGAGCGGATGGGGGATCACTTCGGGCTGGGGCCCGCTACAGGGCCGGTTGCGGGGGTGCGGCCGCGGCCCGGGGACGAGCCCGAGTACGACCTCCGCCGCAGGGAGCCGATCCGCGTCCTGGTGGTGGACGACCACGCGCTCTTCCGGCGGGGCCTGGAGATCGTGCTGGCCGAGGAGGAGGACATCACCGTCGTCGGCGAGGCGGGCGACGGCGCCGAGGCGGTCCTCAAGGCGGCCGACCTGCTGCCCGACATCATCCTGATGGACGTTCGGATGCCGCGCCGCAGCGGGATCGAGGCCTGCACCGCGATCAAGGACGTCGCACCGAGCACCAAGATCATCATGCTGACCATAAGCGACGAGGAGGCCGACCTCTACGAGGCGATCAAGGCCGGTGCCACCGGGTACCTGCTGAAGGAGATCTCCACCGACGAGGTCGCCACGGCGATCCGCGCGGTCGCCGACGGGCAGTCCCAGATCAGTCCGTCGATGGCGTCCAAGCTGCTGACCGAATTCAAGTCGATGATCCAGCGCCGCTCCGACGAAAGGGAGTTGGTGCCCGCGCCCCGGCTCACCGACCGGGAGCTGGAGGTGCTGAAGCTGGTGGCCACCGGGATGAACAACCGGGAGATCGCCAAGGAGCTCTTCATCAGCGAGAACACCGTGAAGAACCACGTGCGCAACATCCTGGAGAAGCTCCAACTGCACTCCCGGATGGAGGCCGTGGTCTACGCGATGCGGGAGAAGATCCTCGAAATAGGGTGACCGGCGGTCGCAGGCCGCGGGGGCGCCCCCGCGGCCCGCGACCGGGCCCGTGGCCCGATGAGGCCCGCGGCGTGAGGCCCGGGTCCCGCTGCGCGGGGCCCGGGGCCGGGGCTCAGGCGAGCAGCCGCTCCAGGGCCGGTCGCACCGCCTCGTCGTGCAGTGCCTCCACCCGGACGGCGTCGCAGCCGACCCAGGACGCCGCCTCGCGCAGCGCGGTGGCCAGCGCCTCCAGGTGCCGGGGCGAGTCCAGCGAGACCTGACGGGCGACCAGGGTCCGCCCCTCGCGGGCCGGGTCGACCCGGCCGACCAGCCGCCCGCCGGTCAGCAGCGGCATCGCGAAGTAGCCGTGCACCCGCTTGTGCTTCGGGGTGTACGCCTCCAGCCGGTGCACCATGCCGAAGATCCGCTCGGTGCGCGGGCGGTCCCAGACCAGCGAGTCGAACGGCGAGAGCAGCGTGGTGCGGTGGCGGCCGCGGGGCGGGGCGGCGAGGGCCGCCGGATCGGCCCAGGCGGCGGCCGGGGCGCCGCCCGGACCCCAGCCGGCCACCTCGACCGGGACCAGGCCGGAGTCGGCGATCACCGCGTCGAACTGCTCGGCCCGCAGTCGGTGGTAGTCGAGCAGGTCGGCCCGGGTGGCCACGCCGAGCGCCGCACCGGACTGAGCGACCAGGGTGCGCAGGCACTCCTCGTCGGTCGGCTCCTGCGCGAACAGCTCCGCGGGGATGGCCTGTTCGGCTAGCGAGTAGACCCGCTTCCAGCTGCGGCGGTCGGTGCAGACCACGTCGCCGAAGCTCAGCGCCCGCTCCACCGCGATCTTGGTGTCGGACCAGTCCCACCAGTCGGCGGTCTTCTTGGCGCCGCCCAACTCGGAGGAGGTGAGCGGCCCTTCGTCGCGCAGTTTGGCCAGCACCGAACGGTAGGTGGCCTCGTCGGTCTGCTTGCCCCAGACGTGGGAGCGGTCGCGGTGGCGGCGGCGCCGGAAGGCGAACAGCGGCCACTCCTCGACGGGCAGGATGCACGCCGCGTGCGACCAGTACTCGAAGCTCGTCCCGCTGCCCCAGTACGCGGCCTCGACCGCCGGGCGGCCGACCGCACCGAGCCGCGCGTAGGGGATCAGCTCGTGGGAGCGGGCCAGCACCGAGATGGTGTCGAGCTGGACGGAGCCGAGGTGGCGCAGCACCCCGCGCACGCCGCCGCGGCGGTCCGGGGCGCCGAGCAGGCCCTGTGCGCGGAGGGCGATCCGGCGGGCGTCGTCGGCGCCGAGCAAGGCCACCGGGGTCGGGGCGGCGGACGGTCCGGCGGAGCGGCCGGCCGGGCGCGAAGTCGAGGCGGTCATGCCGGCGAGGGTAGACCGCGGCACTGACAATCCGCCCTGCCCGCCTGAGTTCTCCGGGTGCTCCGGGGGAAGCGCCGGGCGGTGGGAGGTCGGCGCGGCCGAACCCGCCGGCCGGGACCGGACCGGTCCCGGCCGGCGGGTTCGGCCGGCCGGTTCAGCCGGTGGGTTCGGCGAGGTCGGAGGGGAGCAGCGAGCCGATCCAGGCGTCGTGGAACACGCCGCGCTGCTCGGCGAAGGAGCGCAGGGTGCCCTCGATCCGGAAGCCGACCTTCTCGGCGACCGCGCGGGAACCGTCGTTGCCCACGTAGGCGACCCATTCCAGGCGGCGCAGACCCAGCTCGGTGAAGCCGTGGCGGGCGACCGCGCGGGCGGCCTCCGTGGTGTAGCCGCGGCCGCGGAACTCCTTGGTGGCCCACCAGCCGATCTCGGCGGCGCCCGGCCGGCCGGGACAGTTCGTGATCCCCTGGGTGCCGACCAGGGCGCCGGTCTCGCGCTCGACCACGCACCAGATCGGGTTCCCGCCGGTCCGCCAGCCGGCGATGGCGAGGTCGCGGACGAAGTACTCGGCGTCCTCGCGCCGGTACGGGCTGGGGACGACCGTCCACCGCTGGATGGCCTCGTCCTGGCAGGCCGCGAAGACCGCGTCGATGTCGGACTCCTGCGGGGCCCGCAGGACCAGGCGGTCGGTGGTGAGGACGACGGGCTCGCCGCCCCGGGCTTCGGTCTGCTCTTCCGGCTGCTCTTCCATGGGCGGATTATTCCGTGCAGGGAGGAATCCGAGCATCCGATTAACGGATCGAACTGTCCAACTCTCCGGACAGCCGCCCGGTTTGCCCCGGTGAATGGGTCTATCGGTGCATGTGCTCGCAGGGGTGACACGGGAATACCGTGCTGACGCACCTCCCGGGGCATTGGACTCCTCGCATACGATGGCCCGTGCGGTGGGGTGGATCCGCCGTGCAGTCGTCCAGTGCCAATACAGGCAAGGAGCCCGCTCAAGTGTCCGTCTTCGACAAGATCCTGCGCGCCGGCGAAGGCAAGATCCTTCGCAAGCTGCAGCGGATTGCTGCCCAGGTCAACTCCATCGAAGAGGACTTCGTCAACCTCACCGACGCCGAGCTGCGGGCGCTGACCGACGAGTACAGGCAGCGGCTCGCCGACGGCGAGACGCTGGATGACGTCCTCCCCGAGGCGTTCGCCACCGTCCGCGAGGCTGCCAAGCGCGTCCTCGGCCAGCGGCACTACGACGTCCAGATCATGGGCGGTGCCGCGCTGCACCTCGGCTACGTCGCCGAGATGCGCACCGGTGAGGGCAAGACCCTGGTCGGCACCCTGCCCACGTACCTCAACGCGCTGACGGGCAAGGGCGTTCACCTGATCACCGTCAACGACTACCTCGCCGAGCGCGACTCGGAGTGGATGGGCCGGGTGCACCGCTTCCTCGGCCTTGAGGTCGGCGTGATCCTCGGCAGCATGACGCCCGCCGAGCGCAAGCGTCAGTACGCGATGGACATCACGTACGGCACCAACAACGAGTTCGGCTTCGACTACCTGCGCGACAACATGGCCTGGTCGAAGGACGAACTCGTCCAGCGCGGCCACAACTTCGCGGTGGTCGACGAGGTCGACTCGATCCTCATCGACGAGGCCCGCACCCCGCTGATCATCTCCGGCCCGGCCGACCAGGCGACCAAGTGGTACGCCGACTTCGCCAAGCTGGTCCAGCGCCTGAAGATCGAGCGCGACTACGAGGTCGACGAGAAGAAGCGCACCGTCGGCGTCCTGGAGGAGGGTGTCGGCCGGGTCGAGGACTACCTCGGCATCGACAACCTCTACGAGTCGGTGAACACCCCGCTGGTCGGCTTCCTGAACAACGCCATCAAGGCGAAGGAGCTGTACAAGCGGGACAAGGACTACGTCGTGATGAACGGCGAGGTCATGATCGTCGACGAGCACACCGGCCGAATCCTGGCCGGTCGCCGCTACAACGAGGGCATGCACCAGGCGATCGAGGCCAAGGAGGGGGTGGAGGTCCAGAACGAGAACCAGACCCTGGCCACCATCACCCTCCAGAACTTCTTCCGCCTGTACGACAAGCTCTCCGGCATGACCGGTACCGGCACCACCGAGGCGGCCGAGTTCCACCAGATCTACAAGCTCGGCGTGGTGCCGATCCCGACCAACAAGACGCCGCTGCGCATCGACCAGCCCGACCTGATCTACAAGTCGGAGCCGGCCAAGTTCGCCGCCGTGGTCGAGGACATCGCGCAGAAGCACGAGAACGGTCAGCCGGTCCTGGTCGGCACCGTGTCGGTCGAGAAGTCCGAGTACCTGTCGCAGGAGCTGCGCAAGCGCGGGATCCCGCACGAGGTGCTCAACGCCAAGCACCACGAGCGCGAGGCGCAGATCGTCGCGCAGGCCGGCCGCAAGGGCGCCGTCACCGTCGCCACCAACATGGCCGGCCGCGGTACCGACATCATGCTCGGCGGCAACCCCGACCACCTGGCGGCGGCCGAGCTGGCCCAGCGCGGGCTCTCCGCGACCGACTCCCCGGAGGAGTACGAGGCCGCGTTCCCGGCCGCGCTGGAGAAGGCCAAGGCCTCGGTGAAGGCGGAGCAGGACGAGGTCAAGGAGGCCGGTGGCCTGTACGTCCTCGGCACCGAGCGGCACGAGTCGCGCCGGATCGACAACCAGCTGCGCGGTCGTTCCGGCCGTCAGGGCGACCCGGGCGAGTCCCGCTTCTACCTGTCCCTCGGCGACGACCTGATGCGGCTCTTCAAGGCCGGCATGGTCGAGCGCGTGCTCTCGATGGCCAACGTGCCCGAGGACGTGCCGATCGAGTCGAAGATGGTCACCCGGGCGATCGCCTCCGCGCAGACCCAGGTCGAGCAGCAGAACTTCGAGATCCGCAAGAACGTCCTCAAGTACGACGAGGTCCTGAACCGCCAGCGCGAGGTCATCTACGGCGAGCGCCGCCGCGTCCTGGAGGGCGAGGACCTCCAGGAGCAGGTCGGCCACTTCATGGACGACACGGTCGAGGCGTACGTCCGGGCGGCCACCGGCGAGGGCTTCGAGGACGACTGGGACCTTGAGAAGCTCTGGACCGCGCTCAAGCAGCTCTACCCGGTCACCCTGGACCTCGCGGAGCTGGAGGAGGAGGCCGGCGGCACCGCCGGGCTGACCCCGGAGTTCCTCACCAAGGTCATCCAGGAGGACGTCCAGGCGCAGTACGGCGCCCGTGAGGACCAGCTCGGCGCGGAGATCATGCGCGAGCTGGAGCGCCGGGTCGTCCTCTCGGTGCTGGACCGCCGCTGGCGCGAGCACCTCTACGAGATGGACTACCTCCAGGAGGGCATCGGCCTGCGGGCCATGGCGCAGCGCGACCCGCTGGTCGAGTACCAGCGCGAGGGCTTCGACATGTTCACCGCGATGATGGAGGGCATCAAGGAGGAGTCCATCGGCTACCTGTTCAACCTGGAGGTCCAGGTCGAGCAGCAGGTCGAGGAGGTCCCGGTCGAGGACGCCGAGGTGCTGCTCGACAAGCTGGAGAAGGACTCCGCCCGTCCGGAGATCAAGGCCAAGGGCCTGGAGGCCCCGAAGCCGCAGCGGCTGCACTACACGGCCCCTTCGGAGGAGGTCGGCGGCGGTGTGGTCGAGGGCGAGTTCGAGGACCTCGGCCCGGAGGACGAGGGCGACGGGCTGACCCGCGCCGAGCGCCGCAAGGCCGCGAAGTCGGCCAAGGGCCGCCGTCGCAAGAGCTGAACCGGGGCGGGCCGGTCCGGTCCGCCGCCGCGCAGGGCGCCGCTCCCCCAGGGGGGCGGCGCCCTGCGCCGTTCCCGGACGCGGCTGCGAGCGCGGGTGTGGCTTCGGGTTCCGACTCCGACTCCGACTCCGGTGCCGGTGCCGGTACGGCTGGGGGTGCGACGGCTGCCGGCCCGGGCCCGGGCTCCGGCGGGGCGCGTTCACCGGGCCTCCACGGCGGTGCACTGCCACTGGCCGGCCGGTCCGCGCGGCTCCAGCCGGAACGCCACCACGTGGTGCCGGCTGCCGAGGTCGACCCGGACGCAGGCCTCGACGGCGTCCGGCGAGGGCGAGCGGTCGTGCACCGGGCCGAGTCTCGGCCGCTCGCCGGTGCGGGTCCGGCGCAGCGTGCCGGACCTGACGAGGGCGGAGAGCTGGCCGTAGCCGTCCAGCGTGGTGTGGCGCAGCAGCTGTCCGGACGGCCGGGTGCCGGTGAGCACCTCCACCAGCTGGTGCGCGAACCGGGCGCTCAGCCCGGTGCGCGGGTCGCGGCCGGGTGGGGCGGCGCAGTCGGCCCTGGGGTGGCGCGGACGCCGTTCGGCCTGCGGGGCGCGGCAGCTCCGGGGAGTGGCGCGCGGGCGGTGCGGACGTGCCGACAGCACCATGGGAGGGACGGCGGGCCTGACGGACGGCGGGAGCGGCGCGGTGGTGCGGTCGGGGCATGTGGTCATGGGCCTTCCTCGGTGCGGGTGGTGCGAGTACGGACGGGTCCTTGGTAGCGGTGGCCCACGCGGGGCGGCAACCGGGTTCCCGAGCGGGGCGGGGGCGCTCGAAAGTTCACCTATCCGGGTGAGACGGTCGGTGTGGCAACGGCCGGCGGAGCGGCCGGGGCGGGTCGGCGCCGCCGTGCCGCGCCGAGCCGGAAGGCCCGAAAGAGGACGGTCGGATCGCCGGTACGGCGGCGGGACGGGGCGCCGGACCGAGGCCGGGACCGAGGCCGGGACGGTACCGGCGGCGCGGTGCCGCGTTGCGCGGTCGGCCGGTCGGCGCGCACCATCGGAGCCTGACCTGAACCCGAGACCGAACCGGAGCCCGGGACCGAGCAGGAGCCCGAACCGGAGCCCGAGCAGGAGCCCGGACCCCGGCAGGGGCCGGACGGGAGGCGGCACGCGGCCGGTCCCGGACGGCCACCGCCCCGAGCACCACCGCCCCGACGACGACAGGCGGCCGGCATGACGACACGGGTATCGACGACACCGCTGTCCGGCGCGCGCGCGACGGGGCCCGGCGGCTCCGGCGGCACTCCCCGGCGCGGGCTGGTGCTGGGCGGCGGCGGCATGCTCGGCGCCGCCTGGACGGTCGGCGCGCTGTGCGCCGTCGAGGAGTCGGCCGGCTGGCGGCCCGGTGACGCCGAGGTCCTGCTCGGCACCTCCGCAGGCGCGATCCTGGCCGCGCTGCTCGCCGCCGGAGTCGACGCCGAGGGCCTCCGCGACCACCAGCGCGGTCTGCCGGTCGGGGAAGGGCCGCTGGCCGGGATCGCCTTCGACTACGACACGGCGGTCGGCGGCGCGCTTCCGCCCCGGCCGCGGGCCGGCATCGGTTCGCCGGGTCTGCTGCGGGACGCCGTCCGCCACCCGCGCGAGTACCCGCTGCTGACCATGGTCTCGGCGATGGCGCCGCACGGCCGGGGTTCGCTGGATCCGGTCGGCGAGCTGGTCGGGGGCCTGTTCGGCCCGGGCGGCTGGCCGGCCGGGGCGCCGGGTTCGGCTCTGCGGGTCGTCGCGGTGGACTACCGCGGCGGGCACCGGGTGGTCTTCGGGGACGCCGACGCGCCGCCGGCCGACGTCGCCGGTGCGGTGATGGCCTCGTGCGCGATCCCCGGGTGGTTCGCGCCGGTCCGGCTGGACGGCTCGGCGTACGTGGACGGCGGCTGCTGGTCGGCCACCAACGCCGATCTGGCGCTCGGCCGGGGCCTGGACGAGGTGTACGTGCTCGCGCCGATGGCCCTGCGGGACGATCCACCGGGGCGCTCGAAGCCCGGGCCCGGCGTGTCGGACCCGTCGCGCGCCCGGCGCGTGCGGGACCGTCCGCACGGTGTGCTGGCCCGGCTGGTGAGCCGCTACCGCAGGGCGGTGACCCGCCAGCTGCTCCGTGAGGCCCGTCTGCTGCGGGCGAGCGGCGTCCGGGTGCACCTGCTCGCGCCCACGCCGGCGGACCTGGCGGCGATGGGGCCGAACATGATGGATCCGGCCCGCCGGGGCGCGGTCCTGGAGAGCGCGCTGGAGACCTGCCGGGCGGCCCTGGAAGCCGCGCGGTGAACGCGGCGCGCCGGTGGGCGGGCGGTGGGCGGGTGGCGGACAGGGGCGGCGGACCAGGGCAGGAGCGTGCGCGGACGGTCGCGCGCCGGGGTGCACTCCCCTCGGGCGGGATGCCCGCGCGACCATCGGGCCGCACCTCCGGCAGCGTGCGCGGGGTGGGGGAACGGGCGGGAGAACGGACGGGGTGATCACAGCGCGGCGTTCGGCGCTTATTCTTGGGGCGCTGGAAGCTGTGCCGCTGGACGAACCGGAGAGTGCCACCGATGCGCGTGTACGTGCCCACCACCCTGACCGGCCTGGCGGCGGCGCACTCGGGCGGCGCGCTGGAGCAGTCCGCGGCCTACGCCGTGACGCCCGCGCTGCGCGAGTGGTACGTCAGCGACGACCTGGAGGAACTGGAGTACGCGGCGCTGAACAGGGCCGCCCAGTCCTCGCTCCGGCTGCTGGCCGCGGAGCCGGACGCCCCGCGCCGTCGCGTCGTGGTCGCGCTGGACGTGGCCGACTCGGCGGTGAAGCCGTTCCCCGGTGACGAGTACCAGGACCAGGCCTCGCTCGGCCGTGTCGTGCTGGCGGGCCCGGTGAAGCTGGCCAAGGCGGCCGCGGTGCACGCGGACGTCGCCGACGGGGACGTGGTCGCGGACGTCGCGGCGGCGGTCGCGGCCGTGACGGCTGCCGACGCGGGCGACCAGGACGCCCAGTTCACCGTGGACGGCGCCGAGGACCACGACCTGCTCTGGTTCGCGACCCAGGAGATCACCGCGCTGCTCGGCTGAGCCGCCCGGTCCCGCGCCGTCCCGTTCTGCCCGGCTCCGCCCATCGGGCCCGGGCCCGGTGAGCCCCGTCCTACCGGTCTGTCGGTGTCCGGCGTTACCGTTCCCTGCGTGCGCACTCATATCGTCTGGGACTGGAACGGCACGCTCTTCCATGACATGGAGGCGGTGCTCGGCGCGAGCAACGCCGCATTCGCGACCATCGGCGTCGGGCCGATGACGCTGCAGGAGTACCGCGAGCAGTACGAGATCCCGATTCCCCGTTTCTACCAGCGGCTGCTCGGCCGGCTGCCCTCCGACGCCGAGTGGCTGGAGCTGGACGACGCCTTCCACCGCCGCTACCACGAGCTGAGCGCGGCCTGCGGGCTGACCGAGGGCGTGCGGGAGCTGTTGGACGGCTGGCGGGCGGCCGGGCACAGCCAGTCGCTGCTGTCGCTGTACGAGCACGACCGGCTCCTTCCGGTGGTCGACGGGTTCGGCCTGACCGGGCAGTTCCTGCGGGTGGACGGGCGCAGCGGACCGGCCGGCGGGCAGAAGGCGGAGCACCTGGTCCGGCACTTGGCGGCGCTGGCCGGGCACGTGGACCCCGCGCGGACGGTGCTGATCGGGGACGCGGCGGACGACGCGCTCGCCGCGCTGAGCGCGGGGGCGCACGCGGTGCTGTACACCGGCGGCTCGCACACCCGGGAGAAGCTGGAGCCGGTGGGCGTGCCGGTGGTGGACACCCTGGCGGAGGCGGTGGAGCTGGCCGGCCGGCTCGTCGGCTGAGGCGGTTCACGCTCGTCGGCCGAGGCGGGTCCCCGCTCGGCGTCCGGTCGGGACCCGTCGGACGCCCACGAGAGCTCGTCGACGACCCCGGGGCCCACCGGCCCCCCACCCGGGCCGCCCCGAGGCGTGGTGCGTGCCACGTCCACCGTTGGCGTGTCCGGGCGGGCGAACGGCCTCCCCGCTGGTCAGGCTGGAGGGCGTCGGGCCCGTCGTCGGAGCGGGCCGGCCGCCGGACGACGAGCGGAGCCCGCCATGCCCATCGACGCAGTCACCCAGGTCCCGGTCCCGGGCAACGAGCCGGTGCGGACGTACGCGCCCGGCAGCCCGGAGCGGGACCGGCTGGTGCGGCGGCTGGACGAGCTGGCCGCCGAGCCGGTCCCGCTGCCGATGACGATCGGCGGTGAGCAGCGGTTCGGCGGCGGGGAGCGGATCGACGTCGTCCAGCCGCACCACCACGCGGCCAAGCTGGGCGTGCTCGGCAACGCCACCCGGGAGGACGGCCGGGCCGCGGTGGACGCCGCGCTGGCGGCCGGCCGGGAGTGGCGGTCGCTCTCCTTCGACGACCGGGCGGCGGTCTTCCTGCGCGCCGCCGACCTGCTGGCGGGGCCGTGGCGGGACACCCTGAACGCGGCCACCATGCTCGGCCAGTCCAAGACGGCGCAGCAGGCGGAGATCGACTCGGCCTGCGAGCTGATCGACTTCTGGCGGTTCAACGTCGGGTTCGCCCGGCAGGTCCTGGCCGAGCAGCCGGTCTCCTCGCCGGGCGTCTGGAACCGGACGGACCACCGCCCGCTGGAGGGGTTCGTCTACGCGATCACCCCGTTCAACTTCACCGCGATCGCCGGCAACCTGCCGACCGCGCCCGCGCTGATGGGCAACACCGTGGTCTGGAAGCCCGCGCCGACCCAGACCCTGGCCGCCCACCACCTGATGCGGCTGCTGGAGGCCGCCGGGCTGCCGCCCGGGGTGATCAACCTGGTGACCGGCGACGGGCAGCAGCTCTCCGCGGTGGCGCTCGCCGACCCGGCGCTCGCCGGGCTCCACTTCACCGGCTCGACGGCCACCTTCCAGTCGCTCTGGCAGTCGATCGGCGCCAACATCGGCAACTACCGGACGTACCCGCGGATCGTCGGGGAGACCGGGGGCAAGGACTTCCTGCTGGCCCACCGCTCGGCCGACCCGGGGATCCTGAAGACCGCGCTGATCCGCGGCGCCTTCGAGTACCAGGGCCAGAAGTGCTCCGCGCTGTCCCGCGCGTACCTGCCGCGCAGCCTCTGGCAGCGGATCAAGGACGACTTCCTCGCCGAGGTGGACGCGCTGGCCGTCGGCGACGTCAGCGACCTGTCGAACTTCATGGGCGCGCTGATCGACCGGCGGGCGTTCGAGAGGAACCGGGACGCGATCGAGCGGGCCAAGGGCGACCCGGCGGTGGAGCTGGCGGCCGGCGGCCAGTACGACGACGCGATCGGCTGGTTCGTCCGCCCGACCGTGCTGGTCTCCTCGGACCACCGCAACGAGATGTTCCGGACCGAGTACTTCGGCCCGATCCTCGCCGTCCACGTCTACGAGGACTCGCGCTGGGAGGACGTGCTGGGCCGGGTCGACTCCGGCGCGCCGTACGGGCTGACCGGTGCGGTGATCGCCCAGGACCGGTACGCGATCGCCCGGGCGGTGGAGGAGCTGCGGTTCGCGGCGGGGAACTTCTACATCAACGACAAGCCGACCGGCGCGGTGGTGGGCCAGCAGCCGTTCGGCGGCGGCCGGGCGTCGGGCACCAACGACAAGGCGGGCGCCGCGCAGAACCTGCTGCGCTGGACCTCGGCCCGGTCGATCAAGGAGACGTTCGTCCCTCCGACCGACCATGTTCACCCGCACATGGGGTGAGTGCGCAAGGCCTTTCGGCTTTCGGCGCAAACCCTCGGGTGGATTGGACAAGGTGTCCAGGACGGACCGATCTTCCTGCGGGTTTGCGCCTCCCTGTCCCCTGACACCTTCGATTGATCCCGTTAGGCTGGCTGGCGTCGTCGGGTGGCTCCGCAGGCCGAACGTCTCGTCCTACCCGCTGTGAGGGTGTTCCATGCGTGCCATGGACTCCTTTCAGCCGGAGGGTGCGGCAGGATTGCGGAAGACCCGGCGGTGGACACCCACACACCACCGAGTCACGCAACGGCGCGCGACAGGAGCCAAGAAGTCATGCAGACCAAGCTGGACGCAGCCAAGGCCGAACTGCTCAGGAAGGCAGCAGCAGCCGCTGAGAACAGCCAGGTGGGGGGAGCGGCGCCGGGCGAGGGTCTGAGCAACGGCGCTCTGACCGCGTACCTGCACCACTACTACCTCCACACCGCCCCCGAGGACCTGGTCGACCGCGACCCGGTCGACGTGTACGGCGCGGCCGCCTCCCACTACCGCCTCGGCCTCAAGCGGCCGCAGGGCAGCGCCGAGGTGCGGGTGCACACCCCCTCGGTCGAGGAGAACGGCTGGTCGTGCGGCCACACCGTGGTCGAGGTCGTCACCGACGACATGCCCTTCCTGGTCGACTCGGTCACCAACGAGCTGTCCCGCCAGGACCGCGCGATCCACGTCGTCATCCACCCGCAGCTGGTGGTCCGCCGTGACATCACCGGCAAGCTGCTGGAGATCCTCGACGTCGACGCCTGCGCCCGCAGCCAGGCCGCCGGCGCCGAGTGGCCGGCCGACGCGATCGTCGAGTCGTGGATGCACATCGAGATCGACCGCGAGACCGACCGCGAGGACCTGCGCGCGATCGAGACCGACCTGCGCCGCGTGCTCGGTGACGTCCGCGAGGTCGTCGAGGACTGGGGCAAGATGCGCGACTCCGCGCTCCGCCTCGCCGACGAGCTCGCCGAGGTGCCCCCGACCGGCCTGCCCGAGCAGGAGGTCGGCGAGGCCTGGGAGCTGATGCGCTGGCTCGCCGACGACCACTTCACCTTCCTCGGCTACCGCGAGTACGACCTGGTCGAGCACGAGGGCGAGGAGGTCCTCAAGGCCGTCGCCGGGACCGGCCTCGGCATCCTGCGCTCCGACCCGATCGGCCACGACGACCAGCACCACGCCGTCAGCGAGGCCTTCGGCCGGCTCTCCGCGCCGGTGCGCGCCAAGGCGCACGAGAAGACGCTGCTCGTCCTCACCAAGGCCAACAGCCGCGCCACCGTGCACCGCCCGTCCTACCTCGACTACGTCGGCGTGAAGAAGTTCGACGCCAACGGCGAGGTCATCGGCGAGCGCCGCTTCCTCGGCCTGTTCTCGGCCGCCGCGTACACCGAGTCGGTCAACCGCATCCCGGTGGTCCGCCGCAAGGTCCAGGACGTCATCGCCGAGTCCGGCTTCTCCAGCGAGAGCCACGACGGCCGCGACCTGCTGCAGATCCTGGAGACCTTCCCCCGGGACGAGATCTTCCAGACCGCGGCCGACGAGCTGCTCCAGATCGCCACGAGCGTGCTGTACCTCCAGGAGCGCCGCAAGCTCCGCCTCTTCCTGCGCCAGGACGAGTACGGGCGCTACTTCTCGGCGCTGGTCTACCTGCCGCGCGACCGCTACACCACCCGCATCCGGCTGCGCCTGATGGACATCCTGATGCAGGAGCTCAACGGCGCCTCGATCGACTACACGGTCTGGTCGACGGAGTCGGTGCTGACCCGACTGCACTTCGTGGTCCGGGTGACCCCGGGCAGCGAGCTGCCGCACCTGAGCGACGCCGAGGTCGAGCGGATCGAGGCCAAGCTGGCCGAGGCCGCCCGGTTCTGGATGGACGGCTTCAACGACCAGCTGCACGTCGAGCTGGGCGAGGAGAAGGCCGCCGAGCTGTCCCGCAAGTACGCCAACGCCTTCCCCGACGGCTACCGCGCCGACTTCACCGCGCGCACCGCCGTCGCCGACCTCAAGCAGATCGAGGCGCTGCACGGCGAGGGCGACTTCCGGCTCAACCTGTACCAGCCGGTCGGGGCCGGCGACGACGAGCGCCGCTTCAAGATCTACCGGGTGGGCGGCCCGATCTCGCTCACCGAGGTGCTGCCGGTCCTCCAGCGGCTCGGCGTCGAGGTGCTGGACGAGCACCCGTACGCGCTGACCCGCTCCGACCACACCACCGCGTGGGTCTACGACTTCGGCCTGCGGCTGCGCGAGGCCGTCGAGCTGACCGACGAGGCGCGCGAGCGCTTCCAGGAGACCTTCGCCGCCACCTGGACCGGCAAGGCCGAGAACGACGGCTTCAACGAGCTGGTCCTGACCGCCGGGCTGACCTGGCGCCAGGCGATGATGCTGCGCGCGTACGCCAAGTACCTGCGCCAGGCGGGCTCCACGTTCTCCCAGGACTACATGGAGGACGCGCTCCGCAACAACATGCACACCACGCGCCTGCTGGTGAACCTCTTCGAGGCCCGGCTGAGCCCCAGCCACCAGCAGGGGGCCCTCGAACTGACCGAGGGGATCATCGAGGAGCTGTCCGGCGCGCTGGACGAGGTCGTCTCGCTGGACGAGGACCGCATCCTGCGCTCGTTCCTGCACCTGATCAAGGCCACCCTGCGGACCAACTTCTTCCAGCACGACGGCTCGGGCGAGTGGCACTCGTACGTGTCGATGAAGTTCGACCCGAAGGCCATCCCGGACCTGCCGGCCCCGCGCCCGGCGTTCGAGATCTGGGTCTACTCGCCGCAGGTCGAGGGCGTGCACCTGCGCTTCGGCAAGGTCGCCCGCGGCGGCCTGCGCTGGTCCGACCGGCGTGAGGACTTCCGGACCGAGATCCTCGGCCTGGTCAAGGCGCAGATGGTGAAGAACACCGTCATCGTGCCGGTCGGCGCCAAGGGCGGCTTCGTCGCCAAGCAGCTGCCGGACCCGTCGGTGGACCGCGACGCCTGGCTGGCCGAGGGCGTTTCGTCCTACAAGACGTTCATCTCGGCGCTGCTGGACATCACCGACAACCTGGTCGGCGGCGAGGTCGTCCACCCGGCCGACGTGGTCCGTCACGACGAGGACGACACCTACCTGGTCGTCGCCGCCGACAAGGGCACCGCGACCTTCTCCGACATCGCCAACGGCGTCGCCGAGTCGTACGGCTTCTGGCTGGGCGACGCGTTCGCCTCCGGCGGCTCGGCCGGCTACGACCACAAGGGCATGGGCATCACCGCCCGCGGCGCCTGGGAGTCCGTCAAGCGCAACTTCCGCGAGCTCGGCGTCGACACCCAGTCCGAGGACTTCACCGTCATCGGCATCGGCGACATGTCCGGCGACGTCTTCGGCAACGGCATGCTGCTCAGCGAGCACATCCGCCTGGTCGCCGCCTTCGACCACCGGCACATCTTCCTCGACCCCAACCCGGACGCGGCCGCCTCCTACGCCGAGCGCCGCCGCCTCTTCGAGCTGCCCCGCAGCTCCTGGGACGACTACGACAAGTCGCTGATCTCGGCCGGCGGCGGCGTCTTCCCGCGCAGCGCCAAGTCCATCCAGCTCAGCTCGCAGGTCCGGGCCGCGCTCGGCGTCACCGAGAGCCGGCTCACCCCCGCCGAGCTGATGAAGGCCGTCCTCCAGGCGCCCGTCGACCTGTTCTGGAACGGCGGCATCGGCACCTACATCAAGGCCTCCACCGAGACCAACGCCGAGGTCGGCGACAAGGCCAACGACGCGATCCGGGTCAACGGCGAGCAGGTCCGCGCCCGCGTCATCGGCGAGGGCGGCAACCTCGGCTGCACCCAGCTCGGCCGCATCGAGTACGCGGCGACCGGCGGCCCGCAGAGCGCCGGCGGCTGGATCAACACCGACGCCATCGACAACTCGGCCGGCGTGGACACCTCGGACCACGAGGTCAACATCAAGATCCTGCTCAACCAGATCGTCGCCGACGGCGACATGACGGTGAAGCAGCGCAACACCCTGCTCGCCGAGATGACCGACGAGGTCGGCCACCTCGTCCTGCGCAACAACTACGCGCAGAACGTGGTGCTGGCCAACGCCGTCGCCCAGGCGCACAGCATGGTCAACGTCCACTCCCGGATGATCAACCGCCTGGAGTCGGCCGGCCAGCTCGACCGGGGCCTGGAGTTCCTGCCCGCCGAGCGGCAGATCCGCGAGCGCCAGCAGAACGGCCGCGGCCTCTCCCAGCCGGAGATGTCGGTGCTGCTCGCCTACACCAAGATCACCCTGGCCGACGAGCTGCTCGCCACCGAGCTGCCCGACGACCCGTTCTTCCGCACCGCGCTGCACGACTACTTCCCGAGCGCGCTGCGGGCCCGGTTCGCCGAGCAGATCGACCAGCACGCGCTGCGCCGCGAGATCATCACCACGCTGATCGTCAACGACACGATCAACCGCGGTGGCTGCACCTTCGCCTTCCGCCTGAAGGAGGAGACCGGCGCCACCTACGAGGAGATCGCCCGGACGCACACCGCCGCGCGGGCCGTCTTCGGCCTGGAGGAGATCTGGGGCGAGATCGAGGCCCTGGACAACAAGGTCCCGGCCCGCGCCCAGACCAAGATGCGCCTGCACTCGCGCCGCCTGGTCGAGCGCGCCACCCGGTGGATGCTCAACAACCGGCGCCAGCCGCTCGACATCGCCGCCACCATCGAGTTCTTCCACGACCGGGTCAACCTGGTCTGGGGCTCGCTGCCCAAGCCGCTCCGCGGCGAGGACCTGGCCTGGTTCGAGTCGGTCTACAACGAGCTGGCCGAGGCCGGTGTGCCGGAGGCGCTCGCCACCCGGATCGCGGGCCTCTCCTCGACCTTCCCGACCCTGGACGTCACCGAGGTCGCGGACCGGTCCGGCAAGGACGTCGCCGACGTCGCCGAGCTCTACTACGACCTCGCCGACCGCCTGCAGATCACCCACCTGCTCGACCGCATCATCGAGCTGCCCCGCACCGACCGCTGGTCGTCGATGGCCCGCGCCGCCATCCGCGAGGACCTCTTCGCGGCCCACGCGGCCCTGACCGCCGACATCCTGGCCTGCGGCCCCGACGGCGCCACCCCCGAGGAGCGCTACAGCGCCTGGGCGGACCTCAACTCCACCCTGCTGAACCGGGCGAAGAGCACGCTCGACGACATAAGGGGTTCGGACAACTACGAGCTGTCCAGCCTCTCGGTCGCGATGCGCGTCATCCGCACCCTGCTCCGCACGGGTTCGATGCGCTGACGGACGGCTGTTCCACGGCGGGCCCGCGTCCTCGGACGCGGGCCCGCCGCTTTGCGCGGCCGCGCACGTTCACCCGGGGGAGCCGCCTGCGGTGACCGCGCCGGCCGGGCCCGGGCGGCCGCGGAGGGCGGCGCGGGCGCGGGCCGCACCCGTGGAGGCGGCGGCGGGGACGGCGGCGGCGGGGGTTCTCGGGACGAGGCCGGCGCACGGGCGGCAGATGCCGGGGCGGGGGACCGGGTCGTGGCAGCGGGCGCACTCGGCGTACGAGGCGGGCGGTCCTTCGGCACGCGGGGGCGGCAGTTTGCGGCGGAGGCGACTGCGGATCAGGGCGGCGGGGGAGTGCAGGGGCGAGGGCAGGCCGGGGAGCAGGGCGTGCGCCAGGTCGGTGGCGGTGCTGCCGCCGTCGAGCCACCGGGTGACGAGGGGTGCGAGCGTCTGCGCCTCGGCGAGCCCGAGGCGCAGACGCGGTTCGGGCCGGATCGCGCGGAACAGGGCCGCGACGGCGGTGCGGGTCTGTTCGTCGGGCAGCCCCGCGGGGAGGGCGGGTTCTTGCACCGGGTTCTTTACGGGAGGGGCGTCAGCGCGGCCGGTGCTCCGTTCACCGGCGACCGGGTGGGCGGCACACGGTGAGGGGCCGAGCTGAGGGGTGTCGAAGACGTGGGCCTCGGAGCGGATGGTGCCGTCGGGCCGCCGGACCCGGTGGACGCGGTAGTACCCGGCGTCCGTCAGCTCCTTGAGGGCGCGGCGGAGGGTTCCGCGCCCCTGTGGACTGCTGTCGGCCATCTGGCGCCCGTCCTCGCGCCAGCCGTCCGGGCGGGAGAGCAGGTCGGCGAGCAGGCCGCGGGCGGTGTAGCTGAGGCGGCGGTCCTGCAACAGGCCGTTGGGAAGTACGGTGAAAGAGCGCGCGTGGGCGCTACGATGAATCTGCATGTGGAGTGCTTGCTCCTGTGCCGGACCCCGGGGTGTTAGCGCACCGCCGGGGTCTTCTATGTTCTGTTGATGATGCGGAAAGTAGCACATCCGACACGGTGAGTGCGAAGCGTTCGGGGGAATCGGAAGTGGGCGGGGCCGACGCGGTCGTCTCGGCCCCGCCCTCGGCTATCGGGCTCACGTCGCGTCGCCGATCGACCCGGGGCCGCACTCGCACCAGACCACCTTGCCGATCCCGTCCGGGCGCGGCGCGTGCCCCCACGCGAGCGCGAGGGCCTCGACGAGGAGCAGGCCGCGCCCGCACCCGTCGGTCGCGGCCGGCTGCCGGGGGACGGGCGGACGGTCGCCCGCATCGTGCACCTCGATGCGGAGCCGGGTGTCGTCGACGGCGAAGAGCACCCGGATCAGCCGCCCGGGCATTCCGGAGTGCAGCACGGCGTTGCCGACCAGCTCGGACGTGAGCAACTCGCCGACCTCCGTGAAGCGGTGGCCGTCCGGCACGGTATCGAGGAGCTCGCGAAGCATCCGCCGCGCGAGCTGCGGCGATCTGCGGGAGCGCGGGAACCAGGAGTCGCGGGCAGCGGTGGGGTCGGTGGGCCGGTCGGTTCCGGGCATGGGGGAGCCACCTCCGGTGGGGTTGGGGTGTCGGGGATCCGATGACGGGATCGGGCATAGGAATGCCCGGCGGACGGTTCGCAGTAGTCACGCTTTGTATTGCGATCGCCTACGCCAGGTAGCATGCTCCCGCTTCGAGATCGTTTGCAACGTTTCCCGGAGAAACAGCTGCATCGATTGCCCGCGCGCCCTCGGAGGGCGCAGACTGACCGCTGATCAGAGGAGAGCGCATGCAGGGAGAGCGTCCGTCGAGTGCGCCATCAACAGTGCTGGGGCGGCAGTTGGGCGATGAGCTGCGCACCATGCGGGAGCGCGCCGGCCTGACGACCTCGGCCGTCGCGGTCGAACTGGATTGCACCAAAGGCAAGATCTCGCGAATCGAGAACGGTCGCAGCCCGGTCCGGACACCTGATCTCGCGGCGATGCTCCGGCTGTACGGAGTCGACGAACGGGCAGTTCATGAACGTCTGGCCGAGTTGGCTCGTACGGCGAACAAGCGGCGCCGCGGGAGCGGTTGGTGGAACGAGTACGGCGGTGTGCTCGCGGACACCTACCGCGACTTCATCGAGTTGGAGGCCTCGGCGTCGTCGCTGCGGACCTTCCAGAGCCAGATGATTCCGGCGCTCCTGCAGACTCCGGACTATGCGCGTGCGCTCACGGTGGCGGGCCGCCGGTGGAAGCAGCCCGAAGAGATCGAGCAGTTCGTGACGGTCAGGCTGATACGGCAGAACCGGCTCACCGCCGACGATCCGCTGTCCGTCTGGGTCGTTCTGGCGGAAGGTGCGCTACGACAGCAAGTCGGCGGGCCGGAGGTCATGAAAGCGCAGCTCGATCACTTGGCAAGGTCGGCAGCCATGCCCAACGTGACCGTGCAGGTGGTTCCGTTCCGAGTAGGCGCGCATGCCAGCATGGCTGGACCGTACGTGATCCTGGGATTCCCCTCCGAGGCTGCGATGGATGTGGTCCTGCTGGACAACCCCTCGGGCTCGATGTGGCTTGAGGGCGCAAAGGAGGTGGAGGCGTATCAGGAGCTCTGGGACGATGTCCGCACCAAAGCGCTCTCACCCGTGGAATCCCTGGAACTGATCAACTCGATCAAGGAGTTCGGCGCATGACCCAGACTTTCGACCACTCTGCGGCCAGGTGGAGGAAGAGCTCGTTCAGTGGGCCCGACAACGAGTGCATCGAGGTGGCGGACGGCTTCTCCGGGGTGCTTCCGGTGCGGGACTCCAAGGATCCGCAGGGGCCGGCACTCGTCTTCTCCGCCGCCGCCTGGGCGGCGTTCGTCGCCGGTGTCCGGGCCGGGGAGTTCGGCGCCGGCGGCTGAGCGGACCGCTCCGGCGGGCCCGCGTCCTCGGACGCGGGCCCGGGGTTCCGGGGCGTGTCCCCGCTGGGGTGGTCGGCGTTATCTTTGGTGTGAGCCGCCCAGCGAAGGAGTCCGGATGGCCACCGCGCCCGACTACAGCGACCTCTACGCACTCATCGAGCACCTGGAACCCGAGCAGGTCGAGGAGGTGCGCAGCCACGTGCTGCGCCTGGTCAAGGACACGGCTGAGCCGGATGAGACCGAGTACCTCCTGCGTTCGCCGGAGAACGCCCGGCGCCTGCTCGCCTCGCGGCAGGCGGCGGCCGGTGGCAGGTTCGAGTACCGCGACTTGGTGGACGACGAGTGAAGCTGGCGTTCACCGCTGAGGGCTGGGACGACTACCTGTATTGGCAGGCGACCGACAAGAAGGTCCTCCGGAAGCTCAACGAACTGATCAAGGACGCGGTACGTGACCCGTTCAGGGGCTTGGGCAAGCCGGAACCGCTCAAGGGAGACCTGGCGGGACTCTGGTCGCGGCGGATCACGGACGAGCACCGACTGGTCTACGAACCCGCCGCGAACGAGCTGATCGTTCACCAGGCCCGGTATCACTACTCGCGCTGATCGTTACTCCACGGCGGGCCCGCGTCCTCGGACGCGGGCCCGCCGTGTTGTGCTGTGGGTGGGAACTCAGGGCGGTGCTGCGGACAGGTGGGGGTGTGGAGCTGTCACAGCGGGGCCGGATACGGGATGGGGACCAGTGGGCGTTCGGGGAGCTGTTCGACGAGACGGCAGGTGACCTGTACCGCTACGCGGTGCGGGTGTCGGGGGACTGGGCGGTCGCCGAGGACGTCGTCCAGCTGACCTTCCTGGAGGCGTGGCGGCTGCGGCACAAGCTGCACGCGGGCGACGAGTCGGTCCGCCCCTGGCTGTTCGGGGTCGCCGCCAACGTGCTGCGCAACACGGCCCGCGCGGCCCGGCGGCACCGGGCCGCGATGGAGCGGCTGCCGGAGCGCGACGTGGTGCCGGACTTCGCCGACGAGCTGGTCGGCCGGTTGGACGACAGCGCCCAGCTGGCGGCCGCGCGGCGGGCGCTGGGCCGCCTCCGGAAGGCCGAGCGGGACGTGTTCGGGCTCTGCGTCTGGGCCGACCTGGACTACGCGAGCGCCGCCGAGGCCCTCGGGGTGCCGATCGGCACGGTGCGTTCGCGGCTCTCGCGCGCCCGGAAGAAGCTCCGCGCGCTGGCCGACGAGGAATTGGGGAACGGGCGGGAACTCCGCACGGAGGCCGGACAGGTACCGGGTGGCCGCACCGAAGCGGCCCGGTCGATACGGGAGACCAACCGATGAACGAGCACGAACGTGCCGAACTGGCGCGGCTGCTGCCGCCGCCGGCGCGGCCCGAACTCTCCTCCGACCGCCACCGGCTGTTGAGGGGACATCTGATGACCGAGATCAGGGAGACCGAGCCCGCCCGGGTGCGACGCGGGAAGCTGGGCTGGGTGGCGATCCCGGCACTGGCGGGGGGCCTCGTGCTGACCCTGCTGCTGACCGGCCAGGACGACGGCGGCCGCTCGGCCGGGCAGCAGGCCCGGCAGCAGTCCCAGTCCCAGGGCGTCGTCGGCACCGGCACGCTGAACGCCGACCCGGTCGCCGCCGTGCGGCTGCTGACCCAGGCCGCCGACACCGCCGCCGGCAAGCCCGACCCGAAGCCCGGCAAGAAGCAGTACGTCTACGTGGAAAGCCTGGTGTCCTTCGCCAGCACCAACCTGGCCACCGGCGAGTCGACCATCGAGGCGCCGCACCGCCGCCAGATCTGGCTCTCGGCGGACGGCAGCCAGTGGGGCGTGCTGAAGGAGGAGGGGAGGTCCCGGGAGACGGGCGAGCGCAAGAGCGGGGACAAGCGCCCCGCGCCGCGCACCGACGGCGGCGAGTGGCTCGACCCGACCACCAAGCCGAGCCTGAACGGGCCGACGTACGAGTACCTGGCCGGGCTGACGACCGATCCGGACGCGCTGCTGAAGAAGATCTACGCGGAGACCAAGGGCCAGGGCAGGACTCCCGACCAGGAGGCCTTCACCACCATCGGCGACCTGCTGCGCGAGCAGCTGGCGCCGCCGGCGGTCAGCGCGGCGCTCTACCGCGCGGCGGCGAAGATCCCCGGGGTCACCGTGGTCGACGACTCGGTGGACGCCTCGGGCCGGCACGGGGTGGCCGTGGCGCACGTGGACAGCGGCGTCCGGAGCGAGTGGATCTTCGACCCGAAGACCCACGATTTCCTCGGTGAACGCCTGGTCGTCGTCGGCGAGGGCAATGACCTGGGCAAGCCGGGCACGGTGGCCGGGCACTCGGCGGTGCTGGGCCGCGCCGTCACCGACCAGCCCGGCGAGGAGCCGAAGCAGAAGAACGCCTGAGCACGTCACGAGTGAAGCTGTGGGGCCCGGTGGAAGCGGGCCCCACAGCCGTTTCGGTGCCAGGTGGTCAGGTGGTCAGGTGGCCAGGTGGCCAGGTGGCCAGGAGACCGGGAGGCCCGGCCGCCCGGCCCGCCTCAGCGCGCGGCGGCCCGCTGCAGCGCGCTGGCGAGCAGGGCGAGGTCGGTCGGCCCGTTGCCCAGCTCGCGGACCGGGCGGCGGGCCGGCGGAGCCCCCAGCTGGAGCGGGTCTATCGCCACGACGGTGGGCCGCAGGGTGGCGGTGCGCGGGATGCGACCGCTGATCCGGGCGGTCTGGAAGGCCGTGACACCGCCGTCCGGCATCCGCAGGTAGCCGCGGCCCGGTGTCGAGTCCGGCAGCGCGGCGGCGTCGCCGAGGTGGATCAGGAGGTCGGAGTCGGCCGGGTCCTCGGTGCGCAGCGCGATCCGCAGCAGGGCCGCCTCGTCGACCTCGGTGCCGGCGCTCTCCTCCGGCCGGCCGGTGGCGACGGCGAGGTGGACGCCGAGCGGACCCCCGCGCCGGGCGACGGCGGCGAGCGCCCGGGCCAGCGGGCGGCCCGCCGGGGAGGTGGGGGAGAGCAGCGCGTCGTAGTCGTCGACCACCACGACCAGCCGGGCCGGGACCGGGCCGGGGGCGGCGGAGGGCGCGGCGGGCGGTGCCGGCGGTTCCGAGCTGCGCGGCTGGACGATCCGGGCGACGGTCGGTGCGCCGCCCGCGCCGACGGTGGCGGGCACCGGGACGGCCGGTCGGTCGGCGTGGGCGGTGTCGCCCTCCGGCACGCCGTCGAGGATGCGGGCGGCGTGCCAGGAGGCGAAGTCCAGTCCGTCGAAGAGCCGCTCGCGCAGGGCCAGCTCGTCCTCCAGCGACTCGGCGGCGAGCAGGGCGGCGCGCGGGTCGGTGGCGGCGTTGACGAGACCGGTGACGTGCGGCAGCTCGGTGCACCCCGCCAGGCCGTCCTCGGAGTCGCGGCCCTCGATGAGGGTGACGGACAGCCGTTCGGGGCGCTCGGAGACCGCCAGCGAGGCGATCAGGGTGCGCAGCAGCTCGGTCTTGCCGGAGCCGCGCGCGCCGCCGACCAGCAGGTGCGGGCCGCCCGGGTCGGGGGAGGGGAGGGTGAGCTCCGGGTCGGCGAGGTCGAGGGTGCAGAGCTCGTCGCGGGTGGTGCCGAGCAGGGCGGTGGCGGCGCTGATGCCGCCGGCGTGCGCGGCCCAGCGGGCGGAGAGCTTGGCGGGGGTGACGGTGTCGAGCTGGAGCAGGTCGAGCAGGCGCAGCGCGTCCGGGAGCGGACCGCGGGCGGCGGGGGTGGCCTCGCGCAGCGGGGCGAGGACGCGGGCCAGCCGTTCGGCCCAGGCGTCGGAGACGGCGTCCAGGGAGACCTCGTGCAGGGTCTCGCGGCCGCGGGCGACCGGCCGGTCGAGTGAGAGCTGGGTGCCGACCTCGCCGGTGATCAGGGCGATGGCGCCGATGCCGCGGGGCAGGAGTTCGGGCTGCTCGGCAAGGCAGATCGGGAAGATGCCGACGGCGGGGCCCTGCCGCAGCAGCAGGTCGAGGGCCTGTCGGGCGGCCGGGGTGCCCGGGCGGCCGTCGACGACGACGACGGTGGCGGGGTGGCCGCCGAGGCCGGTCGGGCCGGTGAGCCGGGTGGTGAGTTCGGTGAGCCGGGCGGTGGCCTGCTCGTCGTCGAGGCCGAGCAGCAGCCGGCAGTCCTGGCCGTCGGTGGGGCGCAGGTGGGGCAGCCAGAGCGCCCAGGCCCAGGTGTCGGCGCGGTCCTGCTGGGCGCGGGCCGGGTCGGCGTCGACGACGACGAGGCTGAGCCCGGTCGGCGGGTGCAGTGCGGCGAGCTGGGCGACGACGGCGCGGGTGAGCGCGTCGAGCCGGTCGCGCGGGCCGCTGAGGCCGAGGCTGCCGGCGGTCTGCAGGTCGAGGGTGACCGGGACGGCGGGGAGCACGGTGCCGGGGGAGGTGCCGGGGCCGCCGGGGCGGTCGGCGGTGCCGAGGCGCAGGGTGAGCGCGTCGGGGTGGCCGGGCCCGCGCTCCCAGAGCCGGGGGCCGGGGCCGAGCGCGTTGAGCAGCAGGGTGGCGAGGTCGGGCCAGCGTTCGCGCTGGGCGGCGGCCTGCCGGGTGCGGACGGCGGCGTGGTGGCGCTCGGCGCTCTCCTGGCCGGGCGGCTCGGCGGCGGAGCGGCCCAGCCGGAGCGAGAGCAGGCCGCGGCCCCGGCCGGCGGGGGGTTCCGGGGCGGCGGGCGGTTCCGCGACGGGCGGTGCGGGGCGGGCGGGCGCGGGGGCGGCGAGCTGGAGGTGGCCGTGGCCGTCGGGGAGTGCGGCGCGGGCGGGCGACCCGGTGCCGTCCGCCGTCTCGGGGCCGGTGATCCGGAGGGTGGACTCGCCGATCCGGAGCAGTCCGGTGCCGTCGAGCGGGACGGCCTCCTCGGGCTGGCCGGCCGGCACGATGCGGCCGTCCACCGTGGTGCCGTTGGTGGAGCCGAGGTCGCGGACGGTCACCGTGCCGTCGTCGGCGAGGTGCAGGGCGAGGTGCAGCCGGGAGACGTCCGGGTCGTCGATCGGGACGTCGGCCTCGCCGGAGCGGCCGACCCGGATCTCGCGGCCGTGCAGGCGGTGCACGCCGCCGGCGTCGGGGCCGCCGACCACCCGGAGCTCGGCGGCGGCCCGGCCGTCGTCGGGGTCGTCGGCGGTCGGGTCGGGTTCGTTGAGGCTGAGGACGGCGCCGTCGAGCAGCGGGGGGTGGCCGAGCAGGGTGTGCTCGTCCACCCGGTGCGCCCCGGCGTAGAGGTGCACGTGGGTGGCGGCCCGCGGGCCGCGCACGCCCACGGCGCCCGCGAGGGCGCCCGCGAGGGAGCCGAGCGCGGTGCCGACGGGCGCGGTGACCAGCACGTCGACGTAGGGGATGGCGGAGCCGGCGACTGCCGGGCCGCTGCGCGGTCGGAGGACGGTCAGCCGGATCTGCATCTCGCCCGCGGTCCCTTCTGCTGGTGTGACGCCTGGTGCCGCTGCCTCGGGCCGTCGCGGGTGCCGTCGGAGTGGCCGCGGCACGGCTTGGGCCACAAGAGTGGCGACTGTCATCCTGCCATCCGTCACGGACAGTCCGCGCACGGTACCGGATTTGACGATCTTGCGATCATCGCCATGTTGGAGGCGACGGAGGGTCAGGTCAACCGCCTCCCGGCCGGTATCCGGGCCGGACCCGGCCGGAGACCCGCCGCAGAGCTCCCGTAGACCCGCCGCAGACCCGCCGCAGACGTCCCGCGGACGCCCCGGACGGCGGCCGGAGACCTCCGGGTCCTTCCCTAGGGGATGTCCCCCAACCCGGGCGAACCCCCTCGCCGGTCGCCTCAAAAACCTGAACGGACACCGTTAGAGTGGCCGGAAACACGGGCCCGGCAGGCTCACCGCACCTGCCGAGGAGCGCCCCGCGCGGGCGGCACGGCGAGGAGTGCGACAGGTGCGGCCAGTCGGCAGCAAGTATCTGCTGGAGGAGACCCTCGGTCGGGGGGCCACCGGCACCGTCTGGCGCGGACGGGTCCGCGCCGACGTCGAGGTGCCCGGCAGCGAGCCGGGCCAGGCGGTCGCGGTCAAGGTCCTGCGCGAGGAGCTCGCCGCCGACCCCGACGTCGTGATGCGCTTCCTGCGCGAGCGCTCGGTGCTGGTCCGGCTCACCCACCCGAACATCGTCAAGGTCCGCGACCTGGTCGTCGAGGGCGAGCTGCTCGCCCTGGTGATGGACCTGATCGACGGCCCCGACCTGGCCCGCTACCTGCGCGGCAACGGCCCGTTCAGCCCGATCGCCGGCGCCCTGCTGATGGCCCAGGTCGCCGACGCGCTGGCCGTCAGCCACGCCGACGGCATCGTCCACCGCGACCTCAAGCCGGCCAACGTGCTGCTCGCCACCGCCGTCGTGGACGGCACCGAGCAGATGCACCCGATGCTGACCGACTTCGGCATCGCCCGGCTCGCCGACTCCCCGGGCATCACCCGCAGCCACGAGTTCGTCGGCACCCCCGCGTACGTCGCCCCGGAGTCCGCCGAGGGCCGCCCGCAGACCTCCGCGGTGGACGTCTACGGCGCCGGGATCATGCTGTACGAGCTGGTCACCGGCCGCCAGCCGTTCCAGGGCGACAACCCGCTGGCCATCCTCCAGGCCCACCTCGCCCAGGAGCCGCAGCGCCCGTCCACCATGCCGGAGCCGCTCTGGACGGTGATCGAGCGCTGCCTGCGCAAGGACCCGGCGCAGCGCCCGAGCGCGGTGACGCTGGCCCGGGCCCTGCGGGTGGTCGCGGCCGGGGTGGGCGTGCACGCCTCCCCGGCGGCGGTGGACGCGGCGCTGTCCGTCGGCACGCTGCTCCAGCCGGACCCGCAGCCCGCCGTGGTGCCGGGCGCCCCGATGGGTGTGCCGGGCGGCCCGTTCGGCACCCCGGGCGGCCCAGGCGCCCCCGGTGCCCCCGGTACCGAGGACCGCACCCAGGTGCTGCCGGCCGGCCAGCCCGCGCAGCCCGGCCAGTACGACCCGGCGGCCGCGACCCGGGTGATGGGCACCCAGCCGCCCCCGTACGACCCGGCCGCCGCCACCCGGCTGATGCCGCCCGTCGGCGCCGTGCCGCCGCCTCCGCCCGGCCCGCCGCAGGCCGAGGCGCCGCACCCGTGGCAGACCCAGCTGCGCGCCGCGCGCGACCGCAACCAGCAGACCGAGATCGGCTACTTCGAGCCCGAGGACTTCGACGCCCCGCCGGTGGCCCCGCCGCCGTACCAGGCCGGCGGCCGCCCGCAGCAGGGCTACCCCGGGCAGCAGCAGCCCCAGCAGCAGCCCCAGCAGCCGCCGGGCGGCTACCGGCAGGGCCCGCCGCCGCCCGGGTACGCCCAGCGCCCGCCGGTCGCCCCGCCGCCCTACCAGGCGCCGCCCGCGGGCCGCCCGCAGCCGCCGGGCGGCTACAACCAGCCGCAGCACGGGCAGCCCCAGCACGGGCAGCCGCAGCACGGGCAGCCCCAGCACGGGCAGCCGCAGCACGGGCAGCCCCAGCACGGGCAGCCGCAGCGCGGCCGCCCGCAGCAGGGCCACCAGCCGCAGCCGTACGGGCAGCAGCCCCCGGCCGCCCCGCAGGGCGGCCACCGTCCCGCGCCGCAGCAGTCGGCCCCGCCCCGGTCGGCCCCGCCCGCGCCGCCGCGCCGGGCCGAGCCGCCGGCGCCCCAGCACCGCGAGCCCCCGCAGCGCCGCGCCGAACCGCCGCAGGAGCCCGCCCGCCGGGAGGCGGCGCCCGCCCGCGAGCGGCGCCCGCGCAGCCGCAACCGGATGTACATCCCGGGCCTCGGCTGCCTGAAGGGCTGCCTGATGGTGCTGCTGGTGCTGGCGGTGGCCGCGGTGGCGCTGTGGAACTTCACCCCGCTGCCGGAGTACTGGGCGAACGTCCAGGGCTGGTTCTCCGACGCGAGCGACTGGGTGGGCCGCAACATCGGCGGATCGAAGAACTGACGGCGGGCCGGAGCACGGCCCGCCGGCCGCCGACGCACCGAACCACCCGACCACCGAACCAACTGGAACACCGAAGTACCGACAACCGAACGACGAGCGGGACATCCGGGGGGATCCGATGGGGTTGAGACACGGTTTCGGCCGGGCGGGCGCGGCGGTGCTGGGCGCCGCCGTGGCGGTGGCGGGGCTGCTGGTGCCGGCCGGTCCGGCGGTGGCGGCGGAGTCGCTGCACTGCGGGCAGTACGAGACGGTGCCGGTGGCCGGCGGCCGGTACCTCGTCGACAACAACAACTACGGCCCCGGGACCGTCCAGTGCCTCGGCACCGACGGCGGTTCCGGGTTCACGGTCCGTTCGTCGAACGCGGCAGCGAGCCCGCCGGCCGGACCGGTGGCGTATCCGGAGATCTTCGACGGCTGCCACTGGAACACCTGTGTCCAGGGCAGCGCGCTGCCGGTCAGGGTCTCCGAGCTGGGGTGGGCCACCAGTGGCTGGTCCACCACGCTGCCCGCCGAGGGCGACTTCAACGTGGCCTACGACCTGTGGTTCAACACCGCCCCGACCACTCCCGCCGACAACGGTCAGCCGGACGGCGCCGAGCTGATGATCTGGCTGGACCGCCGCCCGTCCTCGGCGAGTCCGCCGGGCAGCACCGCCAACATCGGCGGCGCCGGGTACACCAGCTGGCAGCAGACCATCTCCGCCAACGGCCGGGAGTGGCCGATGGTCGCCTACCAGGCACAGTCCCCGACCACCTCGGTCACCGACTTCGACCTGCGGGCCTTCGTCCGTGACGCGGTGGTGCGCGGGGCGATCGAGCCCGAGTGGTACCTGACCTCGGTGGAGGCGGGCTTCGAGATCTGGCGCGGCGGCACCGGCCTGCGGACCGACTCCTTCTCCTCGGACGTCCGGCCCGGCCGTCCGACCGGCCCGGTCGGCGCCCCCGGCGGCCACTGCCTGGCCGACCTGCCCGGTTCCGTCCCGGCCGGCCCGGAGCCGGTCGCGCTGCTGGACTGCGACGGCTCGGCCGCCCAGCAGTGGAGCGTGGAGATCGACGGCACCGTCCGGCACGCGGGCAAGTGCCTGGGCACCGACGGCAACCGGGCCTCGCTCAATCCGTGCAACGGTTCGTCGTACCACGTCTGGCTGGTGGGCCTGGTCGGCGCGCTCTGGAACCAGGGCGCGCAGGGCTGTCTGCGCGACCCGGCCGACGGCGGTGCGTCGGGCGGCTGGGCGGACCTGTCGGGCTGTGACGGGTCGCCGGCCCAGCGCTGGACCCTGCCGACCGCCGTGGTCTGACGACCGCCGTGGCCTGACGACGGGAAGGACGTCCGCACCGATGCCGCACCGGGTGGCGCCGAGGGCCCGGCCGACAACGATATTGACGCTATGTCGACAATTCACAAGATTTCTCGGCTCCCAGTACCCGCCGAGCACCCTCAGGCGGCCCGCGGAGGGCGTCGGGGCGCGTAGGTTGGTCGCTGTTGTCCCGCCCCACCGAGCGCACCGGACCCTCCCGGGACGCTCCCGCCGCCCACGGAGCAGCATTGGCACGCAAGATCGGCAGCCGCTACACCGTCCACCAGGTGATCGGTCGGGGCTCGGCCGGGACGGTCTGGCTCGGTGAGGGCCCGGACGGTCCGGTCGCGGTCAAACTGCTCCGCGAGGACCTGGCGGCCGACCAGGTCCTGGTGGGCCGCTTCGTGCAGGAGCGCGCGGCGCTCACCAGCCTCGACCACCCCCGGGTGGTCGGCGTGCGTGACATGGTCGTCGACGGCAGCGACCTCGCGCTCGTGATGGAACTGGTCCAGGGCACCGACCTGCGCTCCCGGCTGGAACGCGACGGCGCACTCGCCCCGCAGACCGCCGTCTCGGTCATCGCGGACGTCGCCGACGGCCTGGCCGCCGCCCACGCCGCCGGGATCGTGCACCGCGACGTCAAGCCGGAGAACGTCCTGCTCGACCTCGCCGCCGCACCCGGCCCCGGCGGGGCACCGCGCGCCAAACTGACCGACTTCGGCGTGGCCCGCCTGGTCGACGCCCCGCGCCGGACCCGCGCCACCCGGATCATCGGCACCCCCGACTACCTCGCCCCCGAGATCATCGAGGGCCTGGAGCCGCGCGCCGCCGTCGACATCTACGCCCTCGCCACCGTGCTCTACGAGCTGCTGGCCGGCTTCACGCCGTTCGGCGGCGGCCACACCGGCGCGGTGCTGCGCCGGCACGTCACCGAGCAGGTGCCGCCGATCCCCGGCCTGCCCGACGGCCTCTGGCGGATCATCGCCGAGTGCCTGGCCAAGGCCCCCGCCTCCCGGCTGCGCGCCGCCGAGCTGGCCACCCGGCTGCGCGAGCAGCTGCCCGCGCTGGCCGGGCTGCCGGTGCTGGCCGTCCCCCAGCAGGGCCGGCCGGCGGCGGAGGAGCAGCTCACCCCGGGCGAGGCGGTGTACGCCGAGGTGGACGCCGGACCCGGTGTCCACAAGCGCCGGCGCGGCCCGGCCGTCCCGCTGGTCCCCGGGGCGGCCCCGGACTCCACCCGGGACACCCACACCAGCCTGCGCCGCCCCTCCGCCCACGAGCTGGCCTCGTACGCGGCCGAGTCGCGGGCCCAGCGGACCGCCCCCGGCGCGGCCCACCGCCGGGACCGCCAGGCGCTGCTGCGCCGCCGCCGGATGCTGGCCGTCCTGCTGGCCACGGTGCTGCTGCTGGCCGGCGCCGCCGCGGCCTGGACCGCCTTCGCCGCCACCGCGCCGGACGCCGGACCGGGGCCCCGTCCGGCCACCGTCACGACGGCGCCGCGCGCCCCTTAGCGCGCCGCCGGGAGGCCCCCGGGGGCAGTCCCGCCGCGCCGCGCGGGCAGCGGCACGCGTCCGCGGGGGCGGCCCGGGCGGCGCGGTTCTCGGCCCGGACGCCCCCGCGGTCGTCAGTAGTCCCCCCGGAACCATTACCCTGGGGGCGTGGCAGCCGTCGATCCTTCCGAAGAGCTCAAGAACCTCGAAACGACCATGGGGTCGATCGAGGCCGTCCTCGACCTGGACAAGATCCGGGCCGACATCGCGGTCCTGGAGGAGGAGGCAGCGGCCCCCAACCTGTGGGACGACCTCGCGAACGCGCAGAAGGTGACCAGCCGGCTCTCCTTCCTCCAGGGCGAACTGCGCAAGGTCGAGGGCCTGCGCAGCCGCATCGACGACCTGGGGGTCCTGTTCGAACTGGCCGAGGCCGAGGACGACGCCGACACCCGCGTCGAGGCCGAGGCCGAGCTGGTGTCCGTCGCCAAGGCGGTCGAGGAGCTGGAGGTCCGCACCCTCCTCTCCGGCGAGTACGACGCCCGCGAGGCGCTGATCAACATCCGCGCCGAGGCCGGTGGGGTGGACGCCGCCGACTTCGCCGAGCAGCTCATGCGCATGTACCTGCGCTGGGCCGAGCGGCACGGGTACCCGACCGAGGTGTACGACACCTCGTACGCGGAGGAGGCCGGCATCAAGTCCGCGACCTTCACCGTCAAGGCCCCGTACGCCTACGGCACCCTCTCGGTCGAGCAGGGCACCCACCGCCTGGTCCGCATCTCGCCGTTCGACAACCAGGGCCGCCGGCAGACCTCGTTCGCCGGTGTCGAGGTGCTCCCGGTCGTCGAGCAGTCCGACCACGTCGACATCGACGAGGGCGAGCTGCGCATCGACGTGTACCGCGCCTCCGGCCCGGGCGGCCAGGGCGTCAACACCACCGACTCGGCGGTGCGCATCACGCACATCCCGACCGGTGTGGTGGTCTCCTGCCAGAACGAGCGCTCGCAGATCCAGAACAAGGCCTCCGCGATGAACGTCCTCCAGGCGAAGCTGCTGGAGCGGCGCCGCCAGGAGGAGCGGGCGGCGATGGACGCGCTCAAGGACAGCGGCAGCTCCTGGGGCAACCAGATGCGCTCCTACGTGCTGCACCCGTACCAGATGGTGAAGGACGTCCGGACCGAGTACGAGGTCGGCAACCCGCAGGGCGTGCTGGACGGCGACATCGACGGCTTCATCGAGGCCGGCATCCGCTGGCGCAAGCAGCGCGAGACCGCCGCGCAGTAGGCGGCCCGTTGGACGCACGTACGGATGAGGCCCCCGACCGCCAGCCGGTCGGGGGCCTCATCCGTACGTCTCCTTCGTCAGGCCAGCGCCTGCCGCGCGAGCAGCGCCACCGCGAGCAGCCCGGCCAGGACGGCCAGCAGCATCGCGGGGGAAAGCGCGGCGAACGGGTTCTGCTGCTCCTGGAGCCTGGCCCGAGTGGCACGGCAGGCGGGGCAGCGGCCCTCGCTCACTCGGCCGTTGCAGTTGGCGCACACCAGATGGTCGCAGGTCATGCGATCTCCTCCTCGCTGCTACAGCCAACGCACCGGACCGGGCCTTGGTTCCTACATGTGCCCTGTGCGGGGGAGCGGTCAACCCCGACCGTCCCCTCCACTCTGCCAGGTTCCGTGCGTTCCGGCCCCCGGGCTGTGAGATGGCTCCCAATTTTCGGGGCAAAACCGACCATTGTCCCCCAACTTCGCGGTTCCGTCGCGGTCCGGGCCTGCGGGCCCGCCGCCGGTTCGCGTATGGTCCCAAGCCGGGAGCGGCCCTTTCGCTCCCCTCGCCCGTCCCTGGGCCGGGCAAGCCGAGGGGCGGACCGACCGAGGACTGGCGCCGCCTAGGATGGCCTCCGTGATGCAGCCGTGATCAGATTCGACAACGTCTCCAAGACCTATCCCAAGCAGAATCGTCCCGCCCTGGACAACGTCTCGCTGGAGATCGAGAAGGGCGAGTTCGTCTTCCTGGTCGGCTCGTCCGGCTCGGGCAAGTCCACCTTCCTGCGCCTGTGCCTGCGCGAGGAGCGCCCCAGCACCGGTGAGGTGCACGTGCTGGGCAAGGACCTCGGCAAGCTGTCCAACTGGAAGGTGCCGCACATGCGCCGCCAGCTGGGCACCGTCTTCCAGGACTTCCGCCTGCTGCCGAACAAGACGGTCTCGCAGAACGTGGCCTTCGCCCTCGAAGTGATCGGCAAGCCGAAGAGCGCCATCAACAAGGTGGTGCCCGAGGTGCTCGACCTGGTCGGCCTCGGCGGCAAGGAGGACCGCATGCCGGGCGAGCTGTCCGGTGGTGAGCAGCAGCGCGTCGCGATCGCCCGGGCGTTCGTGAACCGCCCGATGCTGCTGATCGCGGACGAGCCCACCGGAAACCTCGACCCGCAGAACTCGGTCGGCATCATGAAGCTGCTCGACCGGATCAACCGCACCGGCACCACCGTGCTGATGGCCACCCACGACCAGGCCATCGTCGACCAGATGCGCAAGCGCGTCATCGAGCTCGACAAGGGGCTGCTGGTCCGCGACCAGGCCCGCGGCGTCTACGGGTACCAGCACTGATCCTCCAGCGCTGAGCCCGTGGGCAACCCGCCCGCCTCGCCCGACCAGCAGTACCGACCCTGGAGTTGTTGAACGCATGCGCGCCCAGTTCGTCCTGTCGGAGATCGGTGTGGGTCTCCGCCGCAACCTGACGATGACCATCGCGGTGGTCGTCAGTGTCGCGCTCTCCCTCGCTCTCGCCGGTGCCTCGCTCCTGGTCCGGGACCAGGTGAACTCCATGAAGGGGTACTGGTACGACAAGGTCGAGGTCAGCATCTACTTCTGCACCAAGTCGGACGCCCGCAACTCGCCGCAGTGCGACAAGGGCGCGGCCACCGACCAGCAGATCGCCGAGATCAAGACCCAGCTGGACAAGATGGACTCGGTGGTCCAGTCCTCGACCTTCGAGAACTCCGCCGAGGCGTACAAGCACTGGAAGGAGATGAACCCGGACAACCCGCTCATCTCCGTCCTCGGCCCGGAGGCCATCCCGCAGTCCTGGCGGGTGAAGCTCAAGGACCCGACCAAGTACGACGTCATCCAGAGCGCCTTCGCCGGCAAGCCCGGCGTCAAGTCGGTCGAGGACCAGCGGAAGATCCTGGAGAACCTCTTCGGCCTGCTGAACGGCCTGCAGACGGCGGCCTTCGTGATCATGGTGCTGATGCTCTTCGTGGCCCTGCTGCTGATCGTGAACACCGTCCGGGTGTCGGCGTACAGCAGGCGGCGCGAAACCGGCATCATGCGCCTGGTCGGTGCCTCGAACTTCTATGTGCAGATGCCGTTCATCGCGGAGGCCGCGTTCTCCGCGCTGCTCGGCGCGGTGATGGCCTCCGGCCTGCTGCTCGGCGGCCACTTCTTCGTCCACAGCTGGCTGGCCGAGCGGGTCCAGTTCATCAACTTCATCGGGCTCGGCTCGGTGCTGGCGGTGATACCGCTGCTGGTGGTGGTCGGCATGGCGATGGCGGGCATCGCGGCCTTCTTCACCCTGCGGAAGTACCTGAAGGTCTAGCGGCACCCCCGCACCACCCCGAAGGCCCGGCCCGCGCCGGTCCCGACGGTTCCGGAGGACCCACGGCGGCCCCGGACGGCACTGCGCCGTCCGGGGCCGCCGCCGCTCCGCCGTCCACCGTTCCGGCCCGGTGCGCTCCGTGCTGCGCCTACACTCCGTTCCCATGCCAGTAACTCCGCGCGGGGCACGTCAGGTGGCCACCCTCAGCCTGGTGTTCGGCGTGGTGCTGATGGCCGGCGCCGCCACCGGTGCCTGGGGGGAGCCGGGCACGCCGGTGCGGCCGCCGTCGGCGGACACCGCCCGGACGGCCGCGGCCACCCTCGGCGCCGGCCAGGACCCGGCCGGCGCCGACCTGTCCGAACAGCAGGCCGAACGCCTGATCGGCGCGGTCGGCGACCGCTGGGGCGCCTACTACAGCGCGCAGGAGTACGCCGAGTTCAGCCAGGGCCTGGACGGCCGCTACGTCGGCGTCGGCCTCTCGGTCGGCCGCGGCCAGGACGGCGTCACCGCCGTCTCCCGGGTGCAGCCCGCCGGACCGGCCGCCGCCGCCGGGATCGCGGTCGGTGACCGGCTGCTGAGGATCGGCGCCGACCAGACCGACCACCTGCCGGTCACCGAGGTGGTCGCCCGGTTGCGCGGGCGCGAGGACGGGGAGCGGCAGGTCGGCTCCGAGGTGGTCCTGGAGCTGCAGCGCGGCGAGGGCGAGGTCCGCGAGGTCCGGCTGCAGCGGGCCCTGCTGGACAGTCAGCAGGTGGCCGTCGAGCACCTCGCGGGCGGCGCCGCCCGGATCACCGTCCGGGCCTTCACCAGCGGCGTGGCCGAGCAGGTGCGCGCCGCCGTGCGCGACGCGCACGGCGGGGTGGTGCTCGACCTGCGGGGCAACTCCGGCGGGCTGGTCGAGGAGGCCGCCGGCACCGCCGGGGTCTTCCTGGACGGCGGCCCGGTCGGCTCCTACCAGGACCGCGGCGGGACGCGCGCGCTGACCGCGCCGCCCGGCGGCGACCAGCACACCCCGCTGGTGGTGCTGGTGGACGGCGGCACGATGAGCGCCGCCGAACTGCTCACCGGTGCGCTGCAGGACCGCAGCCGGGCCGTGGTGGTCGGGAGCCGGACCTTCGGCAAGGGAACCGTGCAGCAGCCCAGCCGGCTCGCCGACGGCGCGGTGCTGGAGCTGACCGTCGGCAAGTACTTCACCCCGGCGGGCCGCTCCCCGGAGGGGGCCGGGCTGGCCCCGGACGTCCCCGCGTCCGCGGGGGAGGACGCCGCCGAACTCGCCCTGCGGGTGCTCACCGGGCTCGGCAGCCGCGTCTGAGCCCCGTCTGAGCCCTGCCCCGGTCGTGCCGGTGCCGTGCCCGTGCGGGCCCCGGGCCGCGCCCCGGCCGCGGCGCGCGCGCCCAAAAGGGGCTGCCCCGACCGGCTCCGGAGTGCGAGAATGGCCGACGCTATGGCAAAGGAAACCGGACAGAAGCTGATCGCGCAGAACAAGAAGGCGCGACACGAGTACACCATCCTCGACACCTACGAGTGCGGACTCGTCCTCACCGGCACCGAGGTGAAGTCACTGCGCGAGGGTCGGGCCAACCTGGTCGACGGCTACGCCTACATCCAGAACCACGAGGCGTGGATCGACAACGTCTTCATCCCCGAGTACACCCAGGGGACGTGGACCAACCATGCGGCGCGGCGCAAGCGCAAGCTGCTCCTGCACAGGATGGAGATCCAGAAGATCGAGGCGAAGGTCCGGGACGCGGGCCACACCCTCATCCCGCTCTCGCTGTACTTCAAGGACGGCCGGGTGAAGCTCGAACTCGCGCTCGCCGTCGGCAAGAAGCTGTACGACAAGCGCCAGACCCTGCGGGAGAAGCAGGACACCCGCGAGACGGCCCGCGCGGTGGCGGCGGCGCGCCGCCGCCAGAGCTGACACGAGGGGCTCCGGCGTTAATCGGCTGGACCCCCGCCCGTCGCCTCGCGTAGTATGGCGCCAGCAACACGGACGTTCACCGTCCGGCTGTTTCTCAAAAAAACATGGGGATGATCGGTTTCGACAGGGGACGTCGAAACAGGAGAAGCGAGCCGAGGAACGCGGCAATGATCTCGTTAACCACGTGTCGCAAACAAATAATCGCCAACTCTAAGAGCGATTCCCAGCAGTTCGCTCTCGCTGCCTAAATAGCACCGATAGCGCTTGGGTGTCAGACCGGGGAGTTCCCGACCCGGACCCTGGCATAATCTAGGGAACTCAACCGTCCGCCCGGGCTGCGGGGGTGGATGGGAAATCAAACAGCAGCTGGGCCTGTTGGCGGCTTGTCCGCGTGACCGCCATGGCCGAGAAAATCACAGCGGACTGCGCTCGGAGAAGTCCTGAATCCACTCCACTGGACCCGGGTTCGATTCCCGGCATCTCCACCACCCCATGTTCACAGTGCAGGCCGTCCACCGCTCAGCGGGGGGCGGCCTGCATGTTTTTCGCTCCCGGTGAGGCGCGGGACGGGGCCCACGGCGTAGGATCTTCCGTCCGCTCGTTTCCCAGAGCCGGACTCCCGCCGCAACCACCGAGGCCATGCAGAGCAACACGGACACCAGCAACACGGGCAGCGCTGCCACCGACCACGAGACCGTCCGCGCGCGTGAGATCGCCGGGGAACAGCGCCACCTGGACACCGTCTACCACCGCCTGGAGGAGAAGCTCGCCGAAGCCGAGTACATCCTGGAGGACGCCGCCAAGCGCGTGCAGGTCGGTACCCCCGGCGCGCTCGCGGAGCGGGACGCCCAGGTGTACCGGGCCGGCGCACACCTCCAGCGGCTCAACAACGAGTTCGAGGACTTCCTCTTCGGCCGGATCGACCTCCAGCAGGCCGACGCCCCGGAGGAGCACGGCATTCCGTCCGACACCCCGCTCGACCCGGCGGACCCGAACGTCGCCGAGAGCCTGCACATCGGCCGGCTCGGCGTACTGGACGCCGAGTACGGGCCGCTGGTGATCGACTGGCGGGCGCCGGCCGCCGCCCCGTTCTACCGGTCGACCCCGCTGGAGCCCGGCCGGGTGATCCGCCGCCGGGTGATCCGCTCCAAGGGCCGCAAGGTGATCGGCGTCGAGGACGACCTGCTCCGCCCCGACCTCACGCCCACCCTGGGCGGCGAGGAACTGGCGGTGGTCGGCGACGGCGCGCTGATGGCCTCGCTCGGCCGCGCCCGCAGCCACTCGATGCGCGACATCGTCTCCTCCATCCAGAAGGAGCAGGACGAGGTGATCCGTGCCGCCGCGGCCGGTGCCACGCTCGTCACGGGCGGGCCCGGCACCGGCAAGACCGCCGTCGCGCTGCACCGCGCCGCCTTCCTGCTCTACCAGGACCGCCGCCGCTACGCCGGGGGCATCCTGGTGGTCTCGCCGACCCCGCTGCTGGTCTCCTACACCGAGGGCGTGCTGCCCTCGCTGGGGGAGGAGGGCCAGGTCGCGATCCGCGCGGTCGGCTCGCTGGTGGACGGCATCGAGGCCGGTACCTACGACGCCCCGGAGGCGGCCCGGATCAAGGGCTCGGCCCGGATGACGCAGCTGCTGCGCCGGGCCGCCCGGGCCGCGCTGGAGCTGGGCGCGCCGCAGGAGCTCAAGGTGGTCGCGCGCGGCGAGGTGCTGCGGCTGGACGCCAACCGGCTCAAGGCGGTGCGCGGCAATGTCATCGGCGCCGGCGGGACCCCGCTCAACCTGCTCCGCCCGCGTGCCCGCCGGCTGCTGCTGGACGCGCTCTGGCAGGAGGTCACCCGGCACCTGCCCAGACCCGCCGACCACTACGCCCGCGAGCAGCGCCAGGAGGAGAAGGAGTCCTTCGACGAGTACGTCTCGGACGAGGCGCCGTTCCTGGACTTCCTGGACGCCTGGTGGCCCGCGGTCACCCCGCGCCGGGTGCTCGGCACGCTGAAGCGGACCCGGCACACCAACCGGATCGCGCGCCGCGCCGTCACCCCCGAGGAGGCGAGGGTGCTCGCCGAGTCCTGGCGGCACCTGTCGGAGCAGGGCGAGGGCGCGCTCTCCGCGCACGACGTCGCGCTGGTGGACGAGCTGCAGGTGCTGCTCGGCGAGCCGGCCCGGCCGAAGGTCCGCGAGGTCGACGCGGTGGACATGCTGACCGGGCTGGAGGAGGTCACCACCTTCGCCGACCGCTCGGCGCGCCGGCGCGACCGCGTGCCGGTGGAGCGCACCGAGTACGCGCACATCATCGTCGACGAGGCGCAGGACCTCACCCCGATGCAGTGGCGGATGATCGGCCGCCGGGCCCGGATGGCCACCTGGACCATCGTCGGCGACCCGGCGCAGTCCTCCTGGCCGTTCCCGCAGGAGGCCCAGGCGGCGCTGGACGAGGTGCTCGCGGGCAAGCCGCGCCGCCGCTACACGCTGACCGTGAACTACCGGAACCCGGCCGAGATCGCCGAGGTGGCGGCCAGGGTGCTGGCCCTGGCGGCGCCGGGTACGCCCTCGCCGAGCGCGGTGCGGCGGGTGGGGGTCGAGCCGCGGTTCGCGGCGGTGACCGACCCGGCGCCGGAGGCGTTCGGCGCCGGGGTCCGGGCCGAGCTGGAGCGGCTGCTGGGCGAGGTGGACGGCACGGTGGCCGTGGTGGTGCCGATGGACCGGCGGGCCGAGGCGGCCGGCTGGATCGAGGGGCTGGGCGAGCGGGCGGTGGCGCTGGGCAGCCTGGAGGCCAAGGGCCTGGAGTACGACGCGACCGTGGTGGCCGACCCGACCGGCATCGCCGGCGAGTCGGAGGCGGGTCTGCGGGTGCTCTACGTGGCGCTCACCCGGGCGACGCAGCGGCTGTCGGTGCTCTCCGGTCCGGACGACCTGCCGGACGCGGCAGGCGTGCCGGCTCTGCTGCGCGGCTGACGGACCGTCGGGGCGGGCCCTTCGGGGTCCGCCCCGACCGGCGCGCCCGAAGGCCCGTCGGCCCACGCCGAAGGCCCCCCACCCGCAGGGTGAGGGGCCTTCAGTGGCTACGACACCGACCCGCCATGCTCGCCTCGCGGCAAGTGGTCCCTCGAAGGGACGAAGGTTGGGCCCGGGGGCTTGGATCGAGCCGGTGTCCCGTCCAATGTAACGCATCGGGCCGCTGAGGCAAGGAGTTGTCGGGTCCGCACACTCAATGAACGTTATTTCTGGCTTCGCCCTGGTAGGTGCGACGATCGAGGTCTAGCATGCGCAGGCGAGAGCCTCAACAATTTGTTGAACTCGCAGACGGACGGACGGAAGAAGGAACGTCGATGGCGACGGTGCCCAGTGTCTCGAACTCGATCACGGTGCGGCTGGAGGTTCCGGCCAGAGGCAACGCCGTCAGCGCGATCACCACGGCGGTCGAGTCCTCCGGCGGTTCGGTGACCGGTCTCGACGTGACCGCCTCCGGCCTGGAGGCGCTGCGGATCGACGTGACGGTGGCCGCCTCCTCGGTCGCGCACGGCGAGGAGATCGTCGAGAAGCTCCGGACGATCGACGGCGTCGCGATCGGCAAGGTCTCGGACCGTACCTTCCTGATGCACCTCGGCGGCAAGATCGAGATGTCCTCGAAGCTGCCGATCCGCAACCGTGACGACCTCTCGATGATCTACACCCCGGGTGTCGCCCGGGTCTGCCTGGCGATCGCCGAGAACCCCGAGGACGCCCGCCGCCTCACCATCAAGCGCAACAGCGTCGCCGTGGTCACCGACGGCTCGGCGGTGCTGGGCCTGGGCAACATCGGCCCGGCCGCCGCGCTGCCGGTGATGGAGGGCAAGGCGGCCCTGTTCAAGCGGTTCGCCGGCATCGACGCCTGGCCGATCTGCCTGGACACCCAGGACACCGACGAGATCGTGGCCATCGTCAAGGCGATCGCCCCGGGCTTCGCCGGCATCAACCTGGAGGACATCTCGGCGCCGCGCTGCTTCGAGATCGAGGCCCGGCTGCGCGAGGCCCTGGACATCCCGGTCTTCCACGACGACCAGCACGGCACCGCGATCGTGGTGCTGGCGGCGCTCACCAACGCGCTCAAGGTGGTCGGCAAGGAGATCGGCGACATCCGGGTCGTGATGTCGGGCGCCGGCGCGGCCGGTACCGCGATCCTCAAGCTGCTGCTGGCCGCCGGCGTCGAGCACGCCACCGTGGCGGACGTGCGGGGCGTGGTCCACCTGGGCCGCGACGACCTCAACGACAGCCTGCGCTGGATCGCCGAGCACACCAACCGCTCGGGCCGCACCGGAAGCCTCAAGGAGGCCGTGGCGGACGCCGACGTCTTCATCGGCGTCTCGGCCCCGAACGTGCTGGACGGCGACGACCTGGCCACCATGGCCGACGACGCGATCGTCTTCGCGCTGGCGAACCCGGACCCGGAGGTCGACCCGGCGGTGGCCCGGCAGACCGCCGCGGTGGTCGCCACGGGCCGCAGCGACTTCCCGAACCAGATCAACAACGTGCTGGTCTTCCCGGGCGTCTTCCGCGGCCTGCTGGACGCCCAGAGCCGCACGGTCAACACCGAGATGATGATCGCCGCCGCCCGGGCGCTGGCCGCCACCGTCGGCGACGACGAGCGGAACCCGAACTACATCATCCCGAGCGTCTTCCACAAGGACGTCGCCAAGACCGTCGCCGCCGCCGTCAGGGACGCGGCCCTGGCCGCCTCCTCGTCCGAGGAGCCCGTCCCGTCGCGGCCGACCCCGGGCATCGTCGGGACGCTCGACACGGCGTCCTTCCCGGCCGTCAAGCTCTGACCGGCCCCGCCCGGCACGTGTCGCGGATCGGTCAAATGACCGAATAGCGACCTTACCCGTCCAATCCCGCCCCGAACCCTTGCGACACAAGGGCGAGGGGCGTGTTTGGGCTTGTCGGACCTAGGGCGTACGGTAGCCCTGCACGGGGCAGGCGTGTCCGACAAGTACGGAACGTCCCCCTGGTCTTCCGGCGCGTCGTCCCGACCGCCGCCCGCGCCCGGTCCGCCGGAGCCGACGGAGCGTCACACCTCCGGCGGGCGGGCGCTGTTCGGGTCGTGACGCCGGGGCCCGATTGGCTTTCTCGGGGCCGGTCGGGGCAGGATTCGTATCCGGGCAGGCAGGCGGGCCTTTCACGGGCACGGCGCGCGGCACTGGGTGCGGACCCGGCCTGCGACCACGCATTGCCTGCATGAGCACAGTGTGCGGACCTGCGGCCCATCCGGGTGCCCCCGGTGGGAGTACCGATGGGCCCCCGCACACCGCAAGCGAACAGACCACAGGAGTACACATGAACCGCAGTGAGCTGGTGGCGGCGCTGTCCGAGCGCGCCGAGGTGACCCGCAAGGACGCCGACGCCGTTCTGGCCGCCTTTGCCGAGATCGTCGGCGAGGTCGTCGCCAAGGGCGACGAGAAGGTCACCATCCCCGGTTTCCTGACCTTCGAGCGCACCCACCGTGCCGCCCGCACCGCCCGCAACCCGCAGACCGGCGAGCCGATCCAGATCCCCGAGGGCTACAGCGCCAAGGTCAGCGCCGGCTCCAAGCTGAAGGAAGCCGCCAAGGGCGCCTGAAGCACCCCTTGAACGCCCGAGAGGCCGGGCTCCCCACGCGGGGAGCCCGGCCTCTCGTTCGTGTCGCCGGGCCGGTCAGGCGTCGACCAGCTGTCCGTCCGGGAGCTCGCTGGGCAGCTCGACGTGGGCGCCGAGGTCGCGCAGCTTCTCCATGAAGTTCTCGTAGCCGCGGTTGATCAGGTCGATGCCGTGCACCGTCGAGGTGCCCTGCGCCGCCAGCGCCGCGATCAGGTACGAGAAGCCGCCGCGCAGGTCCGGGATGACCAGCTCGGAGCCGATCAGCTTGGACGGGCCGGAGACCACCGCGGAGTGCAGGAAGTTGCGGGCCCCGAAGCGGCACGGGGTGGCGCCCAGGCACTCGCGGTAGAGCTGGATGTGGGCACCCATCTGGTTGAGCGCGCCGGTGAAGCCGAGCCGCGACTCGTACACCGTCTCGTGGACGATGGACAGGCCGGTCGCCTGGGTCAGCGCGACCACCAGCGGCTGCTGCCAGTCGGTCTGGAAGCCCGGGTGCACGTCGGTCTCCAGGGCGATCGCCTTGAGCTCGCCGCCCGGGTGCCAGAACCGGATGCCCTCGTCGTCCACCTCGAAGGCGCCGCCGACCTTCCGGAAGGTGTTGAGGAAGGTCATCATCTCCAGCTGGCGGGCACCGCGGACGTAGATGTCGCCCCGGGTGGCCAGCGCCGCGCACGCCCAGGAGGCGGACTCCAGGCGGTCCGGCAGCGCGCGGTGGTTGTAGCCGTTCAGCTCGTCGACACCGGTGATCAGGATGGTGCGGTCGGTGCCCATCGAGATGATCGCGCCCATCTTCTGCAGCACGCAGATCAGGTCGACGATCTCCGGCTCGATGGCGGCGTTGCGCAGCTCGGTGACGCCCTCGGCGAGGACCGCGGTGAGCAGCACCTGCTCGGTGGCGCCGACCGACGGGTAGGGCAGCTCGATCCGGGTGCCGCGCAGCCGCTGCTGGGCCACCAGGTAGGTGCCCTGCGGGTGCTTCTCGATGGTGGCGCCGAACTGGCGGAGCACCTCGAAGTGGAAGTCGACCGGGCGGCCGCCGATGTCGCAGCCGCCCAGGCCCGGGATGAAGGCGTGGCCGAGGCGGTGCAGCAGCGGGCCGCAGAAGAGGATCGGGATCCGCGAGGAGCCGGCGTGCGCGTCGATGTCGGCGACGTTGGCGCTCTCCACGTGGGACGGGTCGAGGATCAGCTCGCCGTCCTCGTCACCGGTGCGCACGGTGACCCCGTGCAGCTGGAGCAGGCCGCGGACCACCTTGACGTCGCGGATGTCCGGGACGTTGCGCAGTCTGCTGGGGCCCTGGCCGAGCAGGGCGGCGACCATGGCCTTGGGGACCAGGTTCTTCGCACCGCGGACGCGGATCTCGCCTTCGAGCGGGTTTCCGCCGTGGACCAGCAGGACGTCGTCGGTCATCGTTCTCGCAATCCGGGGTGCCAGAGGTATGGGTGGGCTCTGCGAGGAGCCTGCGGTGGGCCGGTTTCACGGGCGAGTCGGGCCCCCGGTGTGACCGAGTCGGCACCGTGGAGGGGCGTCCACCATCAGTAGATGGTAGTGGTCGTGCCGACGGTTCCCGTGAGCCTCTCCCGTGATGGTGCTCTCCCCGGGCCTCCGGCCGCGCGCCGGTGCGTCCGTACGGGTGTTCGCCGGGCGTTCCCCGGCGGCTCACCGGGCGTCCGGGGAGGGCCCGGGGCGATCCCCGGTCTCGGGTGTCCGCCCGCGGGGGTTCTGCGGGATCATGTGAGGCATGACGGCGGCCCATTCGCACGGAGGCCGGTCCCACACCGGCCGCTTGCTCGTCGCGACGCCCGTGCTCACCGACCCGAACTTCGCCCGGGCGGTGGTGCTCCTCCTCGACCACGACGCCGAGGGGGCGCTCGGCGTGGTCCTCAACCGGCCGACGCCGATCGACGTGGGCAGCGTGCTGGACGGCTGGGGCGTACTGGTCGGGCAGCCGGCCGTGGTGTTCCAGGGCGGGCCGGTGGCGCTGGACTCGGCGCTCGGACTGGCCGTCGCACCGGGGGAGCCGGGCACCGGCGAGCCGCTCGGCTGGCGGCGGGTGCACGGCGCGATCGGCCTGGTCGACCTGGAGGCGCCGCCCGAGGTGATGGCCGGGGAGCTCGGGGCGCTGCGGATCTTCGCCGGGTACGCGGGCTGGGCGCCCGGGCAACTGGAGTCGGAGATCACGAGTGGGGCCTGGTACCTGGTGGACTGCGAGCCCGGGGACATCTCCAGCCCGGAGCCGGAGCGGCTCTGGCGGGCGGTGCTGCGCCGCCAGCGCGGTCCGGTGGCCCTGCTGGCGACCTATCCCGACGATCCCACCCTGAACTGAGCCCGGGGCGTCCGGGCCACGGCGGCGACGCGCCGCCCGGGCCGGTGCGGTCGCGGCACTGGCCCGGTTTTGCGGGGCGCCCATAGACTTGGCACCTATGAGCACTCTTGAGCCCGAGCGCGGCCTCGGAACCGGCACCCTGGTCGAGCCCGTCCCGCAGGTGTCCAACGGGGACGGCGACCACGAGCGCTTCGCGCACTACGTCCAGAAGGACAAGATCATGGAGAGCGCGCTCTCCGGCTCCCCCGTGGTGGCGCTCTGCGGCAAGGTGTGGGTCCCCGGGCGCGACCCGAAGAAGTACCCGGTCTGTCCGATGTGCAAGGAGATCTACGACGGCATCGGCAAGCCGCAGGGCGGCGACGACAAGTAGCGGTCCGCGCCGCTTGTCGGGTCTGGACCATTTTGCAAACTGGTCTATGCCAGTGGGTCGGGCCGGAGGCAGGATGGCGGAATGGACCTCATTCCCGCCCCCTTGAGCTCCGTCCGCCTCCCGGACCAGGACTTCGCCCTCGACCAGACCACCACCCTGACCGCGCCGCCGGCGCTGGCCGGGGCCGAGCGGTGGCTGCGCTCCTCGCTGACCGCCGCCACCGGCCTCCCGCTGGCCCCGGGCCGGCCCGGCGAGGGGATCGAACTGGTCCACGACGGGACGCTGGCCGAGGAGGCGTACCGGCTCTCGGTGCGCCCCGGCCGCGCCGTGATCACCGCCGGCGGTCCGGCCGGCGCGCTCTGGGGCGCGCAGACGCTGCGCCGGCTGCTCGGCCCGGACGCCTACCGGCGCGCCCCGCTGCGCTCCGCCGGCTGGGTGCTGCCCGGCGCCGACGTCGAGGACGAGCCCCGGTTCGGCTGGCGCGGCGTGCTGCTGGACGTCGCCCGGCACTTCCTGCCCAAGGCCGACGTGCTCCGCTTCGTCGACCAGCTCTCCGCGCACAAGCTCAACGTGCTGCACCTGCACCTGACCGACGACCAGGGCTGGCGGGTGGAGATCAAGCGCTACCCGCGGCTCACCGAGCGGGCCTCCTGGCGCGACCGCTCGATGGTCGGCTACCGGGCCGGCCAGCGCCGCGACGACCGCCCGCACGGCGGCTTCTACACCCAGGACGACCTGCGCGAGATCGTCGCGTACGCCGCCGAACGGGGCGTCACCGTCGTCCCGGAGATCGACCTGCCGGGCCACACCCAGGCCGCCGTGGCCGCCTACCCCGAGCTGGGCAACACCGACGTGGTGGACACCGCCGCGCTCGGCGTCTGGACCGACTGGGGCGTCAGCCACAACGTGCTCAACCCCTCCGAGGCCACCCTCCGCTTCTTCGAGGGCGTGCTGGAGGAGGTCCTGGAGCTCTTCCCGTCCGAGTTCATCCACCTCGGCGGCGACGAGTGCCCCAAGGAGCAGTGGAAGGACAGCGCCGCCGCGCAGGAGCGGATCCGGGAGCTCGGCCTGGGCAACGAGGACGAGCTGCAGAGCCACATCATCCGGCACTTCGACGGCTGGCTCGCCGAGCGCGGCCGCCGGCTGATCGGCTGGGACGAGATCCTGGAGGGCGGCCTGGCGCCCGGCGCCGCGGTCTCCTCCTGGCGCGGCTACGGCGGCGGGATCGCCGCCGCCCAGGCCGGCCACGACGTGGTGATGTGCCCCGAGCAGCACGTCTACCTGGACCACCGGCAGGCCCCGGGCGAGGACGAGCCGATCCCGGTCGGCTTCGTCCGCACCCTGGAGGACGTCTACCGGTTCGAGCCCGTGCCGGCGCAGCTCGACGAGGCGGCGGCCCGGCGGGTGATCGGCACCCAGGCCAACCTGTGGAGCGAGTTCATGGACAGCGCCCGGGACATCGACTACCGGGCGTTCCCCCGGCTCGCGGCCTTCGCCGAGGTCGCCTGGTCCGCGCTGCCCACCGACCCCGGGGCCCGTGACTACGCGGGCTTCGAGCGGCGGATGGAGGCGCACCGGGAGGTGCTGGACGCGCTCGGGGTGGAGTACCGGCCGGCCGACGGCCCGCACCCGTGGCAGAAGTGGCCCGGGGTGCAGGGGCGGCCGATCGAGGGGCTTCCGCCGCTGGTCTGACGGCGGTGGCGGCCGGGTCGTGGCCGGGCGCGGTCCGGAGGTGTTCCGGCTGCGGGGCCCGCCGTCGCCACGGCGGCGGCGGACCCCGCGCACGGGCGTGCCCGGGCACGCCCGGCGGGTCGGCACCGTCACCATCGGCGGCCGCCCGGGCACGCCCGGCGGGCCGGCCTGCCGGGCGGGTGTGGCGTACGGGAACTTCTGAGCGGTCGTCGGACGTCAAGAACAGATGAACATCTACTCCGGTTCGCGTCGGACCGGAGCAGATACCGCCCGGTATCGGTCCCAAACGGGCAGTACCGTTCGCCCGTCCCGAAATGATCATCGAGCATTGTGTGCCAGAGTTGCCCAACCCGGCCCGATCGCCCGTACCCTACGGGCCAGGCCGGGCTGCCGCAGCGGACACCCCGGCCGAGGGCCGCGGGCGGCAGGCGATCGATGAGCAAGTGGAGCACGGTGGGACCCAGGTGAACCGGACGATCATGCTGCCGGCCTCCCTCGACGAGGCCGTCGAAGCGCTGGCCGCTCACCCGGCCGCGGTGCCGGTGGCCGGCGCCACCGACCTGATGGAGGCCGTCAACGCCGGACGGCTGCGCCCCGCCGCCCTGGTCGGCCTCGGCCGCATCACCGAACTCCGGGGCTGGCGCTACGAGGACGGCGGTACCGCCGTCCTGGGCGCCGGACTCACCCACGCCCGGATGGACCGCCCCGACTTCGCCGCGCTGATCCCCGCGCTCGCCGACGCGGCCCGCACGGCAGGCCCCCCGCAGGTCCGCAACGTCGGCACCCTCGGGGGCAACATCGCCACCGCCGCCCCCGCCGGCGACACCCTCCCGGTGCTCGCCGCGCTGGAGGCCAGCGTCACCCTCGCCCGGGCCGGCGCCACCCGCGAGGTCCCGGTCAGCCACCTGCTCACCGGTCTCGACCCGGTGCGCCCCGGCGAACTGCTCACCTGGGTGCGCGTCCCGCTGCTGCACGCCCCGCAGGTCTTCCTGAAGGCCACCGGCCGCAGCGGCCCGGCCCGCGCCACCGCCTCCGTCGCCCTCGTGCTCGACCCCGCCCGGCGCGCCGTCCGCTGCGCCGTCGGCGCCGTCGCCCCCGTCCCGCTGCGGCCGCTGGAGGCCGAGGCCTGGGTGGCCGGCTGCATCGACTGGGACGGTTCGCGGGAGATCGACCCCGCCGCGACGGCCGCCTTCGGCGAGTACGTGGCCGCCGCGTGCGTACCCGACAGCTACGGCGCCGAGGGCGCCTGGGAGGCCGTGACCGAGGGGCCGAGCGCGGCCGCGGTCCGGTTGCGGCGTACCGTATCGGTGCTGGCCCGCCGGGCACTGGGAAGGGCGCTCAAGTGACCACAGACCACCCCATCGAGACCCTCGACGCGAGCCCGCAGGACCACGCGCCGCAGGTCAGCCGGGAGCTGCGCCCCTGCACCTCGTACACGCTGCGGGTCAACGGCTTCGAACGGCCCGTCACCGACGCCTGGATCGGCGAGAGCCTGCTCTACGTGCTGCGCGAGCGGCTGGGCCTGGCCGGCGCCAAGGACGGCTGCGAGCAGGGCGAGTGCGGGGCCTGCTCGGTCCAGGTGGACGGTCAGCTGGTGGCCGGCTGCCTGGTGCCCGCGGCCCTCGCCCAGGACAGCGAGATCAACACCGTCGAGGGCCTGTCGGCCGGCGGCGGCGCCAGCGACGTCCAGCAGGCGCTGGCCGAGTCCGGCGCCGTGCAGTGCGGCTACTGCACGCCCGGCCTGGCGATGGCCGTCCACGACCTGCTCCAGCGCAACCACCGGCCCACCGAGGTCGAGGCGCGCCAGGCGCTCTGCGGCAACCTCTGCCGCTGCACCGGGTACCGGGGCGTGCTGGCCGCCGTGCAGACCGTCGCCGACGCGCGCGCCACGGACGCCGAGCCGGCGGAGGAGGAGCCGCCCGCCGTGGCGGAGGCCGCCCCCGCCCCCACCGAGGGCGCTCCCGCGGGCCCCGCCCCGACGGCGGCGGAGCCGGTCGCCGCGCAGGCCGCCCCCGCCGCCCACACCGGGCAGACCGCCGCCGACCTGCCGGTCTACACCGACGGCGACGCCTGGATCGAGCACGTCCCGCAGCCGCCCGTCGAGGAGACCCCGACCACCGCCGGCACGGGCGTCGGCGTCGGCATGCAGTACGGCGCCCCCGACGGCCAGGGCGGCTACGACACCGGGGTGTACGACACCACCGTGCTCGCCCCGATCCGGGACGTCCCCGCGCAGCCCGCCGGCGACGGCACCGGCTTCTTCCCGGCGCAGGGCTACCCCGAGCAGCCCTACCAGGGCGCCACCCCGGCGCACGGCACCTACCTCCCGGGGCCCGGCGGCTACCCCGACGCGGGCGGCTACCGCCAGCAGCCCGGCTACGAGGCCGCCTCGCCGTACGACGGCCCGGTGTACGAGACCGCCCCGCTGCCGCACGCCACCCCGGCGCACGGCACCCCCGTCCCGGGCTACGAGGGCCAGGCCTACGACGGCCAGGGCTACGACGGCCAGGTCTACGAGGACCGGCCCTTCGGCGGCCAGGGCTTCCCGAACCAGGGCTACGACGGCACGCCCGCGCACGGCACGCCGTACGTCCCCGCGCCCCCGCACGGCGCCCCGGCCGGGGGCGACGCCCCCGCCGGCGTCCCGTACGGCGCCACCCCCGCCCACGGCATCCGGCTCCCCGAGGACGACCACGCATCATGACGTCGCCTACCGACATCGGCGCAGCACCCCAGCAGGACGGCGACCAGGGCGGCACGGCGGAGCCGTTCGGGCTGGGCAGCTCCCCGCTGCGCAGCGACGCCCTGCCGAAGGCGCTCGGCATCTACCCGTACGCCGCCGACCTCTGGGCCGAGGGCCTGCTCTGGGGCGCGGTGCTGCGCTCGCCGCACCCGCACGCCCGGATCCTCGGCATCGACACCTCGGCCGCGCTCGCCCTGCCCGGCGTGCACGCCGTGGTCACCGCCGCCGACCTGCCCGCCGGACCGGACGGCACTCCTGACGGCGCGCCCGCCGGGCCGATCGTCTCCGACCGGCCGGTGCTGGCCGCCGGCGTGGTCCGCCACCACGGCGAGCCGGTCGCCGCGGTCGCCGCCGACCACCCCGACACCGCCCGGCTCGCCGTCGGCCTGATCGCCGTCGACTACGAGCCGATGGAGGCCGTCACCGACCCCGAGCAGGCCTTCACCGCCCCGCCGCTGCACCCGGACGGCAACCTGTTCCGCCACCTGCCGCTGCGCACCGGGGACCCGGAGGCCGCCGGCGAGCTCATCGTCGAGGGCCTCTACCAGGTCGGCCGGCAGGACCCGGCGCCGCTCGGGGCGGAGGCCGGTCTGGCCGTGCCGCGCCCGGACGGCGGCGTCGAGCTGCACCTGTCCTCCACCGACCCGCACGGGGACCGCGACCGGACGGCCGCCTGCCTCGGCCTGGAGCCGGACCGGGTCCGGCTGGTGGTCACCGGGGTGCCGGGCGCGACCTCCGACCGCGAGGACCTCTCCTTCCAGGTCACCATGGCGCTGCTGGCGCTGCGCACCGGCCGTCCGGTGAAGATGACGCTGACCCGCGAGGAGTCCTTCCACACCCACACCTCGCGCCACCCGGCGCTGCTGCGCTACCGCCACCACGCCGACGCCGAGGGCCGGCTGGTCAAGGTCGAGGCGCAGATCCTGCTGGACGGTGGCGCCTACGCGGACGTCTCGGCCGAGGCGCTGGCCGCCGCCACCGCCTTCTCGGTGGGCCCGTACAACTGCCCCAACGTCTTCGTGGACGCCTGGGCGGTGCGCACCAACAACCCGCCGGCCGGCCGGATGCGCGGCGAGGGCGCGCTCCAGGCGTGCTTCGCCTACGAGTCGCAGCTGGACCAGCTGGCCGCCCGGGTCGGCGTGGACCCGGTGGAGATCCGCCGCCGCAACGCGATGGCCACCGGTGACCCGCTGCCCACCGGACAGGCCGTCACCTGCCCGGCCCCGGTGGGCGCGCTGCTGGAGGCCGTCGCCAAGGAGCCGCTGCCGGCCCTGCCGGTGGACGACCCGGACGCCGAGTGGCTGCTGCCGGGCGGGCCCGGCGGCGCCGGCGACCCGGCGGCGGTGCGCCGCGGGATCGGCTACGCGCTGGGCATGGTGCACATGCTGGGGGCCGAGGGCGAGGACGAGGTCTCCACGGCGACCGTCCGGGTCAGCGGCGACCACGCGACGGTGATCTGCGCGGCGGTCGACGCCGGCCACGGCTTCGCGACCCTGGCCCGGCAGATCGTGCAGTCGGTGCTGGGCGTGAGCGAGGTGTACATCGCGCCGGCCGACAGCGACCAGTCGGTGGCCGGGCCGTCCGCCCGCGGCCGGCACACCTGGGTCTCCGGCGGCGCGGTCGAGCGGGCCGCGCTGATGGTCCGCCACCAGCTGCTCCAGCCGATCGCCGCCAACTTCGGGATGTCGGTGGAGCTGCTGCAGATCGCCGACGGCAAGATCACCTCGTACGACGGGGTGCTCGGCATGCCGGTCGCCGAGGCGCTGGAGGGCAAGGAGCTCTGGGCCACCGCGCAGTGCCGCCCGCACCCGACCGAGCCGCTGGACGAGGCGGGGCAGGGCGACGCCTTCGTGTCCATCGCGTTCTGCGCGATGCGTGCGGTGGTGGACGTGGACATCGAGCTGGGGGCCGTCCGGGTGGTCGAGGTGACCGTCGCCCAGGACGTCGGCCGGGCGCTGAACCCGCGCCAGATCGAGGACCGGATCGAGGCGGGCGTCGCCCAGGGCGTCGGCCTGGCGCTGCTGGAGGAGCTGCGTACCGAGGGCGGTCTGCTGGTCAACCCCTCGCTCACCGGCTACCGGCTGCCGACGGCGCTGGACACCCCGGAGATCCGGATCGCGGCGCTGCTGGAGGAGCGGGACGTGGTCGCCTCCTTCGGTGCGAAGGCGGTCAGCGCCGTGCCCGCCGTGACGGCCCCGGCGGCGGTGGCCGCGGCGGTCCGTGCCGCGACCGGCCTGCCGGTCGGCCGGCTGCCGATCCGGCCCGAGGACGCCGTCGCGGGCTGAGCTCCGCGGGGCGGCCGGACCGTGGGTCCGGCCGCCGTCCCGTCTGGCCGTGCGGGCCGTCTCGTGGGTCCCCGTCCCGGGGACCGGCCGGCGGCGGACCGGTGGGGTGAACCGGCTGGGCGGATCGTCCGGGGGAGACCCGTCGGGAAGACCTGTCGGGAGAACCAGTCGGGAAAAACGGCCGGGGAAACCGGCCGGGAATGAATGCGAAAAGAACACGAAGAATTGCCGGTCGGCTTATCCGGTGCCGACCGGCAATTCTTCTCACGGAGGCCATGACGGGAATCGAACCCGTGTAAACCGCTTTGCAGGCGGTTCCCTAAACCACTCGGGCACACGGCCGTGGGGTGTGACTGGACTGCGGGTGCGACTCAGGCGCAGCGGCAGCAGCGACAGGCGCGACAACACCGGGGAGCGGTGGCGCAGGGGCGGGGCGCGAGGGCCGCCGTCTTCCTGTCCATGTCCGACTCCTGTCGTCGTTCGCCGTGTTGGTGAATTCAGTTTGGCGGAATGGGCGGGGGAACGTCAATATCCATTTGTAAATTCTGTGTGGCGGGGTGTGCTACGGTCGGAGACAGGTGGCCGTTTCCCGGCCGCCCCGGACGAGCGCGTCGTACCCGGTGACGACAAGACGGCGCAGCACAGCGGCAACCCGGCCGCTGCTGACTGCGGAGGTGCGTTCGTCATGGCTTGGCTCGTTCTGATCGTTTCCGGCGTCCTGGAGACCGTGTGGGCGGTCGCCCTGGAGTCGTCGAAGGGGTTCTCCCGACTGGTCCCGACCGTGGTGTTCGGCGTGGCGCTCGCGCTCTCGATGGGCGGGCTGGCGTACGCGATGCGGTCGATCCCGATCGGTACCGGCTACGCGATCTGGGTCGGCATCGGCGCGGTGGGGACGGCCCTGTACGGGATGGCCGTGCTGGGGGACGCGGTGACCGCGGCGCGGATCGGCTGCCTGCTGCTGATCGTCTCCGGCGTGGTGGGCCTCAAGGTGCTGCACTGAGCCCTAGGTCCAGCGGCGGAGTCCGGTGGCGACCACGGTCAGGGGTCATCGGCCCGGACGGCACTTACGATAATACGTATGACCACTGCCTCCCCCACCTCGGTCGATCCCGCCCCCGTCCCGATACCGGCCGACCCCGGTGGAGGGGTCCTCGGCAGCCGCTACCGGTCCCTCACCCTCGGCATCGTGTCGGTGGTGCTGCTGCTGGCCTTCGAGGCGACGGCGGTCAACACCGCGATGCCGGTGGCCGCCCGCGAGCTGGACGGGCTGGGGCTGTACGCCTTCGCGTTCTCCGGCTACTTCACCACCACGCTGTTCGCACTGGTCGTCTCCGGCCAGTGGTGCGACCGCCGCGGCCCGCTGCCGCCGCTGTTCACCGGGATCGCGGTGTTCGGCGCGGGCCTGGTGGTGGCCGGGGCGGCGCCCGGGATGTGGATCTTCGTGGCGGGCCGCGCGGTCCAGGGCCTGGGGGGAGGCCTGGTGATCGTCGCGCTCTACGTGGTGGTCGGCCGGGCCTACCCGGAGCGGCTGCGGCCGGCGGTGTTCGCGGCCTTCTCCTCGGCCTGGGTGCTGCCCTCGATCATCGGCCCGGTGGTCTCCGGGGCGGTCACCCAGCACCTCGGCTGGCGCTGGGTCTTCCTCGCCGTGCCGGCGCTGATCCTGCTGCCGCTGGCGGTGATGGGCCCGGCGCTGCGTCGCTCGGAGCGGGAGCAGCCGGTGGCGAAGGGCGCGGACTTCGACCGCCGCCGGACCGGGCTGGCCGCGATGGCCGCGCTCGGCGCCGCGCTGCTGCAGTACGCGGGCCAGCGGCTGGACCTGCTCGGCCTGCTGCCCGCGGCGGCGGGGGCGGCGCTGCTGCTGCCGGCCGTGCTGGGGCTGCTGCCGACCGGGACGCTGCGGGCCGGGCGCGGGCTGCCGACGGTGATCCTGCTGCGCGGGGTGGCGGCCGGGGCGTTCTTCGCCGCCGAGGCGTTCATCCCGCTGATGATGGTGACCGAGCGGGACCTCTCGCCGACGCTGGCCGGGCTGACCCTGACCAGTGGCGGTCTCTCCTGGGCGCTGGGTTCCTGGCTCCAGGGCCGGCCGGGGGCCGAGCGCCACCGCGAGGCGATGATCCGGGGCGGGTTCGTGCTGACCGCGGTGGCGATCGCGGGGGCCGCGCTGGTGCTGGTCCCGGCGGTGCCGGCCTGGGTGGCGGCGGTCGCCTGGGGCGTCGGCGGGATCGGGATGGGGCTGACGGTGGCGAGCGTCAGCGTGCTGATGATGAAGCTGTCGGCGCCGGAGGACGCCGGGGCCAACTCGGCCTCGCTGCAGGTGAGCGACGCCCTCGGCAACGTGCTGCTGGTGGGCCTGTCCGGGGTGCTCTTCGCGGCCCTGGGCGGCGGCTCGGCGGCCGCCGCCCACGACGGTGCCGGGAGCACCGGCTCGGTCGCCGCGTTCGCGGTGATCTTCCTGGTCATGACCGGGGTGGCGCTGCTGGGGGCGCTCGTCTCCGGCCGGGTCCGCAGGGCCTGACTCAGCCCGCGGCGGCGGCCGGGGCGGGGGAGCCGAGGAAGGACTCCCAGCCGCCGGCCGGCGCCTGGCCGACGGCCAGGCCCTGCAGCTTGCGCAGCACGGCCGGCTCCTGGGCGTCCAGCCAGTCGACCAGCTGCCGGAACGACACCAACCGGACCTCGGGCCGTCCGGCGATCGCCTTGAGCACGTCCTCGACGGCGTTCATGTAGATGCCGCCGTTCCACTCCTCGAAGTGGTTGCCGATGACGAACGGCGCCCGGTTGGTGGTGTACGCCCGCTCGAAGCCCATCAGGTAGGCGTCCCGGGCCTGGGTCTGGTAGCCGGGGTGGAGCGCCGGGTCGGCCTTGGTGTTGCTGCCGCACTGGTTGAACATGATGTTGTAGTCCATCGAGAGCACCTGGAAGGTGTGCCCGGGGAAGGGGATGGACTGCAGGGGGAGGTCCCAGAGCGCGCCGCCCTGGATCTTCTGCGGCCAGACCTGCGTCCCGTTGCCGCTGCTGTCGTAGCGCCAGCCGCGCTTGACGGCGGTGGGCAGCAGGTTGCGCTGGCCCTCCAGGCAGGGGGTGCGGCTGCCGATGAGCTCCTTGCGGTAGTCGAAGGGCAGCGCCGGGAGGTCGGTGAAGCCGGTGGTGGTCCGCCAGTTGGTGACGAAGTCCATCGCCTGCTGGATCTCGTGGTCCCACTCCTCGGGCGACCACTGGCCGACGCCGGTGGCGCCGCAGAAGTGGCCGTTGAAGTGGGTGCCGATCTCGTGGCCCTCCAGCCAGGCGGCGTGCAGGTTCTCCAGCGTGTCGTGGATGTGCTGGTCGCTGAGGTAGCCGATGTCGGAGGCGCCGACCTTGTGCTGCGGGGGGCGGTAGAGGTCCTTCTTGGACTCGGGCAGCAGGTAGAGGCCGCTGAGGAAGAAGGTCATCGACGCGTTGTGCTCCGTGGCGAGCCGGCGGAAGCGGGCGAACAGCCCGTTGTCCAGTTCACCGGCGCCGTCCCAGGAGAAGACCACGAACTGCGGCGGGCGCTCGCCGAGCGCGAGCCGTTCGGGGGCGGGCTGGTGGGGCTGCGGGCCGGTGTCGGAGGTGGAGCCGTCGCCGAGCAGGGTGACCGGCGGCTTCGCGGCCTCGGTCGGCGGTCCGGCCTGTTCGACCCCCGGGGTGGCCGGCACCGGGTCCGGGGTTCCCAGCAGCCCCTCGGCGTCGGTCCGGCCGCAGCCGGCCGCGAGGGCGGCGGCTCCGGCGGCACCCGCGGCCAGCAGGGTGCGGCGGGAGAGGGAGTCCATGGTCACTCCGTTCGTGGGGCGTGCGCGGGAGGCGGGGCACGGCAGGCGGGCGCGACCGTCCGAGCCGGACGGCGGTCCGGTCGGACAAATGCGGTGATAGGCCTGTGAACGGGGTCAGCATGGCATGCGGTCGGTATCGGTCAAGGATTCACCACGGATGGTCGGAACTGATCGCCCCAATGGTGCAACCGGGACGGTGTTCCTGAGTGTCCGATGAAGAGGTCGCCGCGGTTCCCGGCGTCCGCCAGGTGGCGGGCGGGTGTCGTCGCGATGACATCTCACCCGCTCGGAGCAGGTCGGCCCCGCCGAACCCTGCCGATCGGGGGGAGTAAGTACGACCGTCGTATGGATGTGGCATAAGGTCCGATCCGGTTGCATTGTTCTCAGGAAACCTCCAGGAACCGGCAGCCGGTTTCTCGTCACCAGAGGGGAGCACCGGTGGGCGCCCAGCAGAGCAGGAGCCCGTGGCCGGGCACCCTGGCCGTCGGTGCCGCGCTCGTGCTGGGCGCGTGGCTGCTGAACGACGGCGGCCACGGCGCCCTCCCCCCGGCGCCCGGTGCCGGGCAGGCCCTCTCGGGCTTCGCCCCGGTCTCCGTGGTGCCGCCGCTCGGGGCGTCCGCGCCCACCCGGATCCGGATCCCCGCCGTCCGGCTCGACGCCCCGGTCACCGGCCTCGGCCTCGACCGGGACGGCCACCTCCAGACCCCTCCGGAGTCCGACCGCAACCTCGCCGGCTGGTACCGCGGCGGCGCCGCCCCCGGGCAGCGCGGCACCGCGATCATCGCCGGACACGTCGACAACGACAGCGGGCCCGCCGTCTTCTACGACCTGGGCGCGCTGCACCGCGGGGACCGCATCGAGATCCTCCGCGAGGACGGCCGCACCGCCGTCTACCAGCTCTACGCCATCGAAGTGCACAACCGAAAGGACTTCCCGGACGACCGGGTGTACGGCCAGGCTGCCGATGCCCAGCTGCGGGTGATCACCTGCGGCGGGGGATACAGCGAGGACCACGGCTATCAGGGGAACGTGGTCGCCTACGGCTTCCTGGCCGACACCACCCGGCCGGGGAAAGCCGCATGACCACCCTCTCCGCACCCGTCCAGCTCGCCGTCCGCTGGAACCCGCTCGACTGGCCGCTCACGCACGGCCCGATCCCGTACGCGGTACTGGCCGCCGGCTGGGCCGCGCTGGCCCTGCTCGTCCTCTCCCGCGACCGCCGCTGGCTCGGGCTGCGCCCGGTCGGCGCCGTCCTGCTCGCCGCCGCCGTCACCGGGGGGCTCAAGGTCGTCGTCGACGGCTGGTGGCACCCCTTCCCCGAGGGCACGCCCGACTACGTGCTCGGCTGGGTCGCCCTCGCCGTGTTCGCGCTGAGCGCGGCCGGCTTCCGCGCCCCGCTGCTCCCCGGCCGGCAGCGGTTCCTCGCCGCCGGCGGCGCGGCCCTGGTGGTGCTGATGGCGGCCTCGCAGGTCAACCGGGGCTTCGACCAGTACCCGACGGCCCGGGTGATGCTCGCGCCGAAGACCCAGGCCCTCACCACCGGCAAGGCACCCGAGGTCGTCACCCCGCCGGCCGGCAAGGTGCTCGCCGAGGTCTGGCAGCCCCCGGCCGGACTGCCCGAGAAGGGCACCGTGTCGACCACCGCGATACCCGGGACCAAGTCCGGTTTCGAGGCCCGCGACGCGTACGTGTACCTGCCGCCCGCCTACCAGGCCAGCCCCCGGCCGCTGCTGCCGGTGCTGGTGCTCATGGCCGGCCAGCCCGGCAGCCCCTCCGACTGGGTCAACTCCGGCGGCATGCAGGAGCGGCTGGACGCGTTCGCCGCCGAGCACCAGGGGCTCGCCCCGATCGTGGTGATGGTCGACCAGATCGCCAGCATGTGGGGCAACAGCCTCTGCATGGACTCCCGGATCGCCCGCTCCCAGACCTACCTGGCCGAGGACGTCCCCGACTGGATCCACGGCCACCTGCAGACCGCCACCGGCCGCACCGCGCGGTCCATCGCCGGCGCCTCGCTCGGCGGCACCTGCGCGCTCCAGCTGGCCGTCAACGCGCCCGACGTCTACGGGTCCTTCATCGACATCTCCGGCCAGGACGAGCCCACCCTGGGCAGCCACGACGAGACGGTGGAGAAGGCCTTCGGCGGGGACGAGAACGCCTTCGCCGCCGTCGACCCGCTGCACCTGATGACCACCCGCCAGTACCCGGACACCGCAGGCGTCTTCGCGGTCGGCGCCGGCGACGGGGACTTCCGCCCGCAGCAGGAGAAGATGCACGCCGCCGCGCAGGGGGCCGGGATGAAGGTGGAGTTCCAGCCCATCCCCGGCGGCCACAGCTGGACGGTGTTCCGGGAGGCGCTCGACCGGAACCTGCCCTGGCTGGCCCGGCGGACCGGGATGATCCGGTGATCCGGCTCGGCGCCGCCCCGGCCCTCGTCGGGGAGCGCGAACGGGAACGGGAGCAGGAGCGCCCGCGCGTCCCGGCGCAGTCCACCGGCCCCGACCGGGTGTCCGGAGGAGCCGCGCCCGGGCCCCGCCGGCCGCAGCGCGCCGGCCGGGCCGCCGCACTCGCCTCGGGACTCGCCACCAGGCTCGGCGAGGCCCCGCTCACCCTGGTGCTGCTGGTCAGCCTCTGGACGATCGGCGCCACCAGCGCCAGCCTGGCCACCGGACCGTCCGACGCCCTGCTGGAACGCACCGGCGTCGGCCTGCCGACCCTCGCCGCCGGCCACTGGTGGACGCCGGTCACCTCGCTGTTCTGGTGCTCCGGCCTCGGCGCGTACCTCTTCACCAGCCTGCTGCTGCTCGTGGTCGGCCCCGCCGCCGAGCGCCGGATCGGCCCGCTGCGCACCCTGGGGGTGCTGGTCGGCGGACAGCTGGCGGGCACCCTGGCCGGCGCCGGGGCGGTCGCGGCCGGCTCCTGGGCCGGCGAGCAGTGGACCGACTCGATCGCGGACCAGACCGCGGTCGGCCCCGGCGTCGGCCTGTTCACGCTGGCCGGTGTGCTCGGCTACCGGCTCACCGCGCTCTGGCGCCGCCGGCTGCACCTCGTGGTCCTGCTCGTCCCGCTGGTGATGACGCTGTACGTCGGTCACCTGCAGAGCGTCCAGCGGTTCTCCGGCGCGCTGATCGGCCTCGCCGCCGGCGCCGTCCTCAGCCGCGGCCGCCCGCACCTGCGCTCGCACCGCTCCTCGCACACCGAGACCCGGGTGCTGGTCGCGCTCTGCCTCGTCGCCGCCGCGATCGGGCCGATGATCGCCTCGCTGTACGACAACGCGGCCGGCCCGTTCAACACCTTCTCCGAGATCTACCTCTCGCACCGGCTCACCCCGGACGAGGTCGCCGACTTCTGCGCGAGCTCGGCCCGCGAATGCGCCCGCGCGCACGCCGTCGAGCGGATCTTCGACACCCCGGCCCGGCTGATGGCCACGCTCTTCCCGGTCCTGCTGCTGGTGCTGGCCGAGGGCCTGCGCCGCGGCCTGCGGCTCGCCTGGCGGATCACGATCGCCACCGAGCTGCTCTGGACCGCCCTGCTGGTCTGGCTCTTCGCCGGGACCGGCACCGGCTCGGGCGACGTCGTGCAGTACTTCGTCGAGGCGCTGGTGCTGCCGCTGCTCACCACCGGCCTGCTGCTGGCGACCCGGCAGCGGTTCTCGCTGCGGCTGCCGCGCGCCGTCCTCGGCCGGCCGGCCGCGGTGGTCGGCGGGGCGCTGGCCGCCGCCTCCGCCGCGTACACCGGGCTCGGCCTGCTGGTGGCCGACCAGTTCGAGCCGGGCGCGACCTTCGGCGGGCTGGTCGCCGGGCTGCCGGCCCAGTTCCTGCCCCCCGCCTACAACGACCTGCTGCCGGACTACCCGATCGCGGTCGGGCCGTTCGCGCGGTTCCTGGAGACCTACTGCGGGCCGGCCTTCTGGGCGGTCGCGCTGACCGCGCTGCTGCTGGCGTTCCGCCGGCCGGTGCTCCACGTGGACGCCGACGACGCCGCGCGGGCCCGGGCGCTGCTCACCGAGCACGGCGGCGGGTCGCTCTCCTTCCTCACCACCTGGGACGGCAACCACTACTGGTTCGACGAGGACGGCCGGGCCGCCGTCGCCTACCGCGTGCTCAACACCGTCGCGCTGACCACCGGTGACCCGTTCGGGGCCCCGGAGGCGCGCCGGCGGGCGGTGGCCGGCTTCGCCCGGTACTGCGACGCCCGGGGCTGGACCCCGTGCTTCTACAGCGTCACCCCGGAGACCCGGGCCGCCGCGGGGCTGCTCGGCTGGCGCTCGCTGCAGGTCGCCGAGGACACCGTGGTCGCGCTGCCCGGACTGGCCTTCACCGGCCGCAAGTGGCAGGACATCCGGACCGCGCTGAACAAGGCCGGCAAGCAGGGCATCACCGCCCAGTGGTGGTCGTACCAGGAGGCGCCGTTCGCGCTGAGGGAGCAGATCCGGGCGATCTCGGAGGAGTGGGTCTCCGAGAAGGGGCTGCCGGAGATGGGCTTCACCCTCGGCGGGCTGGAGGAGCTGGACGACCCGGCGGTCCGGCTGCTGCTCGCGGTCGACGGGGACGGCACCGTGCACGGGCTGACCAGCTGGATGCCGGTCTACGAGAACGGCGAGGCGGTCGGCTGGACGCTGGACTTCATGCGCCGCCGCTCCGACGGGTTCCGGGGCGTCACCGAGTTCCTGATAGCCTCCGCCGCGCTCGGCTTCAAGCAGGAGGGCGCGACCTTCCTCTCGCTGTCCGGCGCGCCGCTGGCCCGCTCGGAGCAGGAGCCGCCCACCGGGCTGCAGAAGACCCTGGACTGGATGGGCCGGGTGCTGGAGCCGGTCTACGGCTTCCGTTCCCTGCTGGCGTTCAAGGCGAAGTTCCAGCCGGAGTACCGGCCGATGTACATGGCCTACCCGGACCCGGCGGCGCTGCCCAGCATCACCCGGGCGATCGGCAAGGCGTACCTGCCGCACCTGACACCGGCGCAGGGCGTCCGGCTGATGCGCAAGCTCTCCTCCTAGACCGCCGCAGGGGACCGGGCCGGGGCCGGGTCCGGGGCGCCCGCCGACGCCCCGGACCTGCCCGGACCCGCTGCCCGGCCCGCTGCCCCGGTGCGGGCGCACGGGTCGTCCCCGGTCCGCCCGCGGGCAGCGGCCGGCGGCTCAGCCGAGCAGCTCGGCGAGCGCGCGGTCGGCGTCCAGGTGCAGGTGCTCCTCGCCCTCCGGCACGATCAGCCGGCTGCGCCACAGGAAGCGCCGCAGGTCCGCGGAGTCGAACTGGACCAGCGCGGTGCCCTCCGGCGCCCTCAGCTCGACCATGGTGCGCCGGCCGAGCGCGGGCCGGACGTGCACGTCGCCGGCGCCGGAGGGCAGCTCCAGGCCGGCGCCGAGCAGCTGCCGGGCGAACACCCAGACGATGTCGTCCTCGCGGCCGTCGCGGCCGTCGCCGCCGTCGGAGCCGGAGCCGTCGGTCCGGTCGTCCAGCGAGAACTCGGCGGGGAAGGCCATCCGCACGGCGAGGGGGTCCTCCGGCAGGTAGGCCAGGGTCACCCGGAGCCGGACGGAACGCTGGGGGGAGAGGATCAGACGGGCCTGGACGGTCTCTTCGACGACGGTGTGCACGGCGGGTTCCCTTCGCTGGTGTGAGGCCGGTGACGGCTGAGGAGGGTGGGGCGGCCTCACACCAGTGAGAGACGGTCCGGGGGGTTCCGATTACCCGCTTTCCCCGGGCTTTCGATGTGACCTGCGTCACGTCGCTTTCCGGCCGCGCGAGCCACGCGCGGACCCGGCCCGGCCGCCCGAACGGCGCCGGGCCCGGTAGGCTGGGCGGGTTGCCCGATCGCCGTCCGACCGCGGGACGGGGCCGCCATACCGCCCCTGACCTGCGATGATCCCCCCTCGGAGACCGTGAGTACTGCCGCCGCCTCCTCGATGCCGCTCTTCTCCGACGCGGACGAGCCGCATGCGCCCGTCCGGACCGTCGGCCATGCGGCGCCGACCACGTCGCACCACCTGTCGCCGGCCTTCCCCGGCCGCGCCCCCTGGGGCACCGCCGGCAAGCTCCGGGCCTGGCAGCAGGGGGCGCTGGACAAGTACATCGAGAAGCAGCCGCGGGACTTCCTCGCGGTCGCGACCCCGGGCGCAGGCAAGACCACCTTCGCGCTGACCCTGGCCTCGTACCTGCTCCACAACCACCTGGTGCAGCAGATCACCGTGGTCGCGCCGACCGAGCACCTGAAGAAGCAGTGGGCCGAGGCCGCCGCGCGGATAGGCATCAGGCTGGACCCGGCGTACTCGTCCGGCCCGCTCTCCAGGGACTACCACGGCATCGTGGTCACCTACGCGGGCGTCGGCGTGAACCCGATGCTGCACCGCAACCGGACCGAGGCCCGCAAGACGCTGGTCATCATGGACGAGATCCACCACGCCGGTGACTCGAAGTCCTGGGGCGAGGCCTGCTTCGAGGCCTTCGAGCCCGCCGCCCGCCGGCTGGCACTGACCGGGACGCCGTTCCGCTCGGACACCAACCCGATCCCCTTCGTCCAGTACGAGGCGGGCGGCGACGGCATCCGGAAGTCGGTGGCCGACTACACCTACGGCTACGGGCACGCGCTCGCCGACCACGTCGTCCGTCCGGTGATCTTCCTGTCGTACAGCGGGAACATGCGCTGGCGCACCAAGTCCGGCGACGAGCTGGAGGCCCGGCTCGGCGAGCCGATGACCAAGGACCTGATCGCCCAGGCCTGGCGGACCGCGCTGGCTCCGCAGGGCGAGTGGATCCCGGCCGTGCTCCAGGCCGCCGACCGCCGGCTGGGCGAGGTCCGCAAGGCGATCCCGGACGCCGGCGGCCTGGTGATCGCCACCGACCAGAACACCGCGCGCGCCTACGCCAAGATGCTGCGGGAGATCACCGGGGAGAAGGCCACCGTGGTGCTCTCCGACGAGGCCGAGGCGTCCAAGCGGATCTCCGACTACGCGGCCGGCGACTCGCGCTGGATGGTCGCCGTCCGGATGGTGTCCGAGGGCGTCGACGTCCCGCGCCTGGCCGTCGGTGTGTACGCCACCTCGATCTCCACCCCGCTCTTCTTCGCGCAGGCCGTCGGCCGGTTCGTGCGCGCCCGCAAGCGCGGCGAGACGGCCTCCGTCTTCCTGCCGACCATCCCGACGCTGCTGGGCTTCGCCAACGAGATGGAGCTGCAGCGCGACCACGTGCTGGACCGGCCGAAGAAGGAGGGCGAGGGCCTCTTCGACGAGGAGGACCGGCTGCTCGCCGAGGCCGAGCGGGCCGACGACGGCCCGGACGGCGCCGGCGGCGACGAGTTCTCGTACGAGGCGCTGGGCTCCGACGCGGTCTTTGACCGGGTGCTGTACAACGCCATGGAGTTCGGCATGCAGGCGCACCCGGGCAGCGAGGAGGAGGAGGAGTACCTCGGCATCCCGGGCCTGCTGGAGCCGGACCAGGTGCAGATGCTGCTGCAGAAGCGCCAGCACCGGCAGATCCAGCGGAGCAAGGGCAAGCCGGCCGAGGAGGCCGACCTGCTGGAGCTGCCCGCCGAGCAGCGCCCGGTCGTGACCCACCAGGAACTCCGGGAGCTGCGCAAGGAGTTGAACGCGCTGGTGGCCGCCTGGCACCACCGTACGAGCCAGCCGCACGGCACCGTGCACAACGAGCTGCGCCGCCAGTGCGGCGGTCCGCTGACCGCGCAGGCGACCGCCAACCAGCTGAAGGCGCGGATCGCCCGGATCCGGGAGTGGGCGAAGTGACGGGCGGTCGGTGGGCGGGGTCCGCCCCGGCACGCGGGCGTTGACCCGGGTGTGGGGAGTCCCCACCCGGTGCGAGGGGCGCTGACCCGGTGCGAGGGGCGCCGACCCCTGCGCCCGTTCGCGAGGACGCGCCGCCGCTCGGCGCCGCGACGGCCCGGACGGTCCTTCGCAAGCTCCTCCGACCCGGGTGCGGGGCTCCGCCCGCTCCGCCCGCTCCGCCCGCTCCGCCCGGAGTGTCCGGACTTCGGACTGTGGTCGAACCGGTGGGCGGCCGGGGCGGGCGGAATATTGCCCTTTGCCCGGTTTTGTCAAGAGCGCAAGAATTGATCTTGCCCGAATTTTGGACAAGCACTTCCGCCGCCGCAATTCCTTCACTACCTTTCCCACACGCTCTCCCGCCGGGCGATCCCCGCGAGACGGGCGCGCAGGGCCCCAGGACGTCAAGGACGACACACCGCGGCCCGAGCGCGGCCACCCACCCTGCGCGCGACATTTCGAGTCCCGGACCGGTCAGCCGATCCGCGACCCGCCGCGGAAAGGAATGCGCGTCGTGACTGCAGAGACCTCCCAGACCCTGGACCGTGGTGTTCGGGTCCTCAAACTCCTCGCCGACTCGGAGCGCGGGCTCACCGTGACCGAGCTGGCGGCCCGGCTCGCCGTCAACCGGACCGTCGTCTACCGGCTGCTGGCCACCCTGGAGCAGCACGGGCTGGTCCGCCGGGACATCGGCGGCCGCGCCCGGGTGGGCCTGGGCGTGCTGCGGCTCGCCCACCGCGTCCACCCGCTGCTGCGCGAGGCCGCGCTGCCCGCCCTGCGCAGCCTCGCCGAGGACCTCGGCGCCACCGCGCACCTCACCCTGGTGGACGGCAACGAGGCGCTGGCGGTGGCCGTGGTCGAGCCCAGCTGGACCGACTTCCACGTCGCCTACCGGACCGGGCTCCGCCACCCCCTGGGGGAGAGCGCCGCCGGCCGGGCCATCCTGGAGGCGCGGGCCTTCCCGAGCCAGCGCAGGCCCGAGCAGGGGTTCGTCATCACCCGGGCGGAGGAGCAGTCCGGGGCGTCCGGCGCGGCCGCCGCGCTGCTGGGGCTGAGCGGGATCGAGGGCAGCGTCGGCGTGGTGATGCTCAACGGGCTCGTCCCGGAGCGGGTCGGCCCGCGGGTGGTGGAAGCGGCCACCGAGGTCGCCGACGCGCTGCGCTAGAGGATCTCGACGCGGCGCGCCGCCTCCTTCGACGCGCCGCGCCGGAGGAGGCGGCGCCGGCCGTGCCGCGCCCCGGGGCCGGACGGCCGGCGGAACGTCCGGGCGACCGTTCGGGTGACCGTGTGTGTGCCCGTCCGGTGGCCCGGGTGTGTTTGGATGCCTCTGTGTCCGACTCCAAGCTGCCCAAGGCCCTGACCGCCCCCCGGACCCGAGCGCTCGCGCTCTGCGGGGCGCTGGTCGCCGCGCTGTTCGGCGTGGCCGCCTTCGTCCCGCTGCCCTACACGCTGACCTGGCCGGGCGTGACCGCGGACACCCTCGGCAGCTACCAGGACCGGCAGGTGCTGACCATCACCGGCGCCCCGGTCCGGACCCCCCGGGGGCAGCTGCGGATGGTCACCATCTCGGCGACCAACCCGGGGGAGCGGACCACCCTCTGGCGTTCGCTCCAGGCCTGGTTCGACCAGGACGAGGCCGTCCGGCCGACCGACACGGTCTACCCGCAGGGCGACCCGGCCAAGGCCGAGGAGGTGACGGCCCAGCAGATGGCGGAGTCGCAGGACAGCGCCACCACGGCCGCGCTCTCCTACCTCCACCTCTCGCCCGACCAGGTGAAGGTGAAGGTCGACCTCGGCGACATCGGCGGCCCGAGCGCGGGCCAGATGCTGGCGCTGGGGATCGTCGACAAGCTCGCGGGGGACGGCAAGGGCGGCGACCTCACCGGCGGGCTGACCGTCGCGGGCACCGGGACCATCGACGACGACGGCGTGATCGGTGCCGTGGGCGGGGTGCCGCTCAAGACGCAGGCGGCCGCGCGGGACGGTGCGACGGTGTTCCTGCTGCCGAAGGACGAGTGCGCGGACGCGAAGGTGAACACGCCCGAGGGGCTGCGGCTGGTGCCGGTGGGGACGCTGTCGGAGGCGGTGTCGGCGCTGGACGCGCTGCGGGCCGGCGGGACCGTTCCCGGCTGCTGAGGGCCGGTGCCCCGGGCCCGGCGGTCGCGCCGGGGACGGCGGCCAGGTCGGGTGCGGGCGGGTACGGCCGTGCGGGCGGGTACGCGGGTGGCGGGCCGGTCACTCCGCCGCGGCCTGGTCGACCAGCGGCAGGATCCGGTACGGCACCGGGTTCTCCAGGGCGATCGCCGTCGAGGACCGGACGATCCCGTCGAACCCCACCACCCGGTCGATCACCCGCTGCAGGTCGGCGTTGGAGCGGGCCACGATCCGCACCATCATGTCGCCGTGGCCGGTGATGGTGTGCAGCTCCAGCACCTCCGGCACCGCCGCCAGGTGCCTGCGCACGTCCGCGCCCTGGCCCTGGGAGATCTCCAGGGTCGCGAAGGCCGTCACCGGGTACCCCAGCGCGGCCGGGTCCACCTCGGGGCCGAAGCCGCCGATCACCCCCCGCGACTGGAGCCGGTCCAGCCGCGCCTGCACCGTGCCGCGGGCGACCTGGAGGCGGCGCGAACACTCCAGCACCCCGATCCGGGGCTCCTCGGCGAGCAGCCGGATCAGCCGGCCGTCCAGCGCGTCGATCGCGTCGTTGGTGCTTCCGGCGGTGCCCGCGGCGGCACTCCCCGGGGCGCCGCCGGGGGCGGCCGCCGGGGCGCCGGTGGGCGTGCCGCCGGGCGCGCCGGGGGCGCCGCCGCCGGAGCCGCCCTCGGGCAGGGGGCCGGACGCGGCGCCGATCGGGCCGGAATGTCCTTGGCCGACAGGCGAGTTGGACGATCCGGGGGAGCTGGGGGCGTGGGCGGGGGGCATCGCGGGCTCCGTCCTCCGGTAGGCATTCTGTACAGCGGTGCGGCCGATTCTCCCGCCCCGGAGCACACCTTGACCAGGAGGAAACGGAACAGTTGCGTGGAGGTCGACTCGGCGCCACCCTCCAGCCACAACCCCGTGAGCCGGTCCCCACGCCGGTGCGCGGGAGCGGAACCCGTGGTCCGTACACCTACCGGGAGGGCCGGAATGACCGAGACCGCCACCGAACCCGTGCTGCTCACCGCCGGACTGGGAGAGCCCGGCCTCGTCCCGATGGGACACGCCGACGCGGTGGTCTTCGCGGTCGGCGACGCCGAGCGGGCGGCCCGCCGCTACACCGTCGCGCTCGGCCTGCGCTGTACCGCCTACGCCGGGCCCGAGACCGGCGAGCCGGAGACCGTCTCCTACGTGCTGCGGGCACCGGGGACGCGCTTCGTGCTGACCTCCCTCGTCCAGGTGATCGGTCCGCGCGGCCGGGAACTGGCCGGGCACCTGGCCCGGCACGGCGACGGCGTGATCGACCTCGCGGTGTCCGTGCCGGACGTCTGTTACGCCTACGACTACGCGGTCGACCGCGGTGCGGCCTCGCTCGCCGAGCCCTACGAGGTGCGGGACGCGTACGGCACGGTGGTGCTCGCCGCGATCGGGGTGCCCGGCGGGACCAGGCACACGCTGGTCGACCGCTCCCGGTACACCGGCCCCTACCTGCCCGGGTACGTCCCCTTCGAGCGGTGGTGACGGCCGGCGGGGCGACCGCGGTCAGCGGGTGACGGTGTCGACGACCGGCGGGTGGCCGTTCCAGTAGACGAACACCGAGTTGGCCTGGTCGTCCTTGGTGAAGTCCACCCGCAGCCACTGCGGGCCGTTCCAGACCTGCATCTTCCAGCCCGAATCCGGCGTGGCGGAGATCAGTGAGGCGTTGTCCGTCCGGAGGTCCAGGGCGACCTTGCCGCCCGGGACGAGGTAGCTGCGCACGGAGGACGTGGTGGTGGTGGCCGGTGCCGGTCGGTGCGAGGAGGGGGCGGCGGCCGTGGGGGCCGGGGGTGCCACGGGGGCGGTGGGGCGCGGGGCGGTCGCCGACGCGGTCGGCGTCGGCGCGGGCGACTCCGGAGGGGTCGCCGACTGCGGCCGGGTCGCCGAGGGCGTCGGCGACGGTCTCGCCCCGTCGGCCGACGCCGGGGACGGCAGCGGCAGCGCGGTGGGCTGTTCGAAGGCGGCGCCGGTCAGCACCGCGTGCACGCCGAGCCAGGACAGCGCCACCGCCGCCCCGGTGGCCGCCGCCCAGGCGCCGAGCTGTACCAGTCCGTTCCGCATCGTGCGCACATCCTGCCGTACTCCCGGGCCGGACAGACCGGCGCCCCGGTACTTAGGCAGGGAACTTGCACAAACCCCGGGCGGCCCGGCCGGACCGGTCGCGACCCGTCCGCCGGGCCCGGCCGGAGCCACCCCGAGGTACAGACCATTCGAGGCCGATGGCGTACCGTGCAGCCCCATGGCTACAGTGCTCGTGGTCGAGGACGACCCCTTCGTGCGATCCGCCCTCATCCGCCACCTGTCCGACACCGGCCACGCGGTTCGCAGCGTGGGCACGGCACTTGAGGCGCTGCGCGAGGTCGCCCAGGTCGGGTGCGACCTGGTGATCCTCGACCTCGGCCTGCCCGACCTGGACGGCAGCGAGGCGCTCAAGATGATCCGTGGACTGACCAACGTCCCGGTGATCATCTCCACCGCGCGCGACGACGAGGCCGAGATCGTCCGGCTGCTCAACGACGGCGCCGACGACTACCTGGTGAAACCGTTCTCCGGGGAGCACCTCAGCGCCCGGATGGCCGCCGTGCTGCGCCGGCTGGGCGGCGGCGCCGCCCCGGTCAGCCAGGTGCTGCGGGTCGGCGGGCTGGCCATCGACCTCCAGCGGAGGGAGGCCTCGCTGGACGGGCGGCAGCTCGACCTGACGCGCCGCGAGTTCGACCTGCTGGCCTTCCTGGCCGCGCGCCCGGGCGTGGTCGTGCCGCGCAAGGAGATCCTGGCCGAGGTGTGGCGGCAGACCTACGGCGGTGACCAGACCATCGACGTGCACCTCTCCTGGCTGCGCCGCAAGCTCGGCGAGACCGCGTCCAGCCCCCGCTACCTGCACACCGTGCGCGGCGTCGGGGTCCGGCTGGAGGCCGCCGGGCACCCCGCCGGGCCCGGGCCCGCCCCCGTGGAGCGGCGGACATGAGGAAGTTCGGACACTCGCTGCGCTGGGCCCTGATCAAGGCCGCCGTGGCCGGGACCACCATGGTCGCGCTGGCCTTCCTCATCCCGCTCGGCCTGATGGTCCAGCAGACCGCCCGGGACCGGTCGTTCACGGCGGCCGAGCGGCAGGCGGCGGCGCTCGGCCCCGCGCTCGCCATCACCACCAACCAGGACGCCATCGCCCGCGCGGTGGCGTCCACGGACGCGGGTGCGCAGGGTCGGATGGCCGTGCACCTGCCGCCGCCGGAGGGTGCGTCGGGCGGCGCCTCGGGCGCCGGGACCGCCGCGCCGGGCGGCGCGTCGTCCGCCGGGACCGCCGCTCCGGGGGGTGCGTCGGGCGTCTCGGCCGCCGGTTCGGGCAGCGGTCAGGGCAGTACCGCGGGTGGCGGTCCGGGCAGTTCCGCGGCCGGGCCGGGGCCGGCCCCGGCGGGGGCCGGGGTGCAGGCCGGGGCCGGGCCGTCCGGCGGTGTGACCATCGGAGAGTTCCGCGCGCTGGACGCCGACGTGTCCAGCGCCCGTGAGCAGGGCCGCTCGTTCACCGTCGAGGTCCCGGGCGGGTACGCGCTGCTCCAGCCGGTCGCCGTGGACACCGTCCGGACCGCCGTGGTCGAGGTGTTCGTGGCCGACGGCGACCTCACCCGGGGCGTCTCCACCGCCTGGCAGGTGCTCTCCGGGGTCGCGTTGGCCCTGGTCGCCATCTCGGTCCTGGTCGCCGACCGGATGGGCGCGCGGATCGTCGCCTCCGCCCGCCGGCTGGCCGCCGCCGCCCGTTCGCTGGGCTCCGGCAACCTCAGCGTCCGGGTCCCGGTGGAGGGCAAGCAGGCCGCGGGGAGCCCCGAGGAACTGCGCGAGGCCGGCCACGCGTTCAACGCGATGGCCGACCGTGTCGTTCAACTGCTGGCTGCAGAACGCGAGTTGGCCGCCGACCTGTCGCACCGGCTGCGCACCCCGCTGACCGTGCTGCGGCTCAACGCGGCCTCGCTCGGCGAGGGGGACGCGGCGGACGCCACCCGGCACGCCGTCTCCCAGCTGGAGCGCGAGGTCGACCAGATCATCCGCTCGGCCCGCCGGGCCCCCGAGGACGCGCCGGCCGTCACGGTCGGCTGCGACGCCGCCGAGGTGATCCGGGAGCGGGTCGGCTTCTGGTCCGCGCTCGCCGAGGACGAGGGCCGCCGCTGGCAGCTGGCCGGCGCCGACCGGGAGACGCCGGTCCCGGTCCAGCGCGGCGACCTCGCCGCGGCCGTGGACGCGCTGCTCGGCAACGTGTTCCGGCACACCACGGTCGGCACCGCCTTCTCGGTGGACGTGCTGGCCACGGAGAGCGCGGTCATCGTGCTGGTCGGCGACGCCGGCCCGGGCTTCACCGATCCGGAGGCCGCCCTGAAGCGCGGGGAGGGCCACGGCGGGGAGGGCTCCACCGGCCTCGGGCTGGACATCGTCCGCAAGCTGGCCGAGGCCACCGGCGGCGACCTCGCGCTCGGCCGGTCCGCCGTGCTCGGTGGTGCCGAGATCCGGCTCCGGCTGCAGAACCGGCAGGACGGCACCGCGCCGGCGCGGAGCGGACGGACCAGCCGGCGCCGCGGCCGGGGTGCGCTGTTCTCCCGCTGATCGCCCGTCCGATGACTTGGCGAAAGGTTTCGGCACCGGGGTGAGGAGGAGTCCGCCCCTCTTTCTTAAGTGCACCGTAAGGGAGCTGTACCCCTGGCTCAGCAGGCGGGTTTCGGCCATCCGGCGCCGCTAGCGTCGTCCGCGCCGGTCATCCCGACCGCGCCGGTCGCCCTCGACCGAGCCGGGTCACTCTCGCCCGCGACGGGTCCACGCACCCGCCGCGTCCTGCGGACACCGTGACCCACCCGGCCCACACCTGCCAGCCCCGGAGGTACGCCCCCATGACGACCCAGCAGCCCGACCGCCGTTCAGGACGCCGCCGGCGCAGCCGCAAGGGAGCCGTCCTCGCGGCCTCGGCCGTCGCCGCCGCCCTGGTCGCGGGGGGCGTCGTCGTCCTCGCCTCCTCGGCCAGCGCCGCCTCGCTCGGCGCGGTCTACACCCGCACCAGCAGCTGGGACGCCGGCTACACCGGCCAGTACCTGGTCACCAACCCGGACAGCAGCGCGATCGAGGACTGGACGCTCACCTTCGACCTGCCGGCCGGAGCGAAGATCGACTCGCTCTGGAACGCCACCTACACCGCCGAGGGCCAGCACGTCACCGTCAAGCCGGAGTCGTGGAGCAAGCGGCTGGATCCGGGCAAGAGCATCGTGGTCGGCTTCGTCGCCCAGGGCGCCGGCGGCGCGCAGGCCGAGCCGGGCAACTGCCTGATCAACAAGGCCTCCTGCAAGGCCGGGGACGGGACGGCGCCCACCCCGTCGGGGCGGCCGACCACCACCGCCTCCCCCTCCGCGTCGGCCACGGCGACCGCCACCGCGACCGCGACCGCCACGGCGACCGCGTCGGCCACCGCCACCGCCACCGCCACCCCGACCAAGCCCGGCTCACCGAGCCCGACCGCCACCACCAAGCCCACCACCCCGGCGCCGACGCCCACCGCGACGGCGACCGCGACCGCCACCACGCCGGCCCCGACGCCCACCGCCACCGCGACGGGCACCCCCGCCCCGGTCGCCGGCGCCGGCTTCGCCCCGTACGTGGACACCTCGCTCTACCCGCCCTACGACCTGGTCGCCACCGCCAAGGCCACCGGCGTCAAGGACTTCAACCTGGCCTTCGTCGTCTCCGGTGGCGGCTGCACCCCGAAGTGGGGCGGCGTCAGCGACCTCGCCGCCGACGCCGTGGCCGCCCAGATCGGCGCCCTCCGCGCCCTCGGCGGCGACGTCCGGGTCTCCTTCGGCGGCGCCAACGGCAGCGAGCTCGCCCTCGCCTGCTCCTCGGTGGCCGACCTGACCGCCGTCTACCAGAAGACCGTCGACACCTTCGGCCTCACCAAGGTCGACTTCGACGTCGAGGGCGGCGCGATCGCCAACACCGCGGCCAACACCCGCCGCGCCCAGGCCATCGCCCAGCTGCAGAAGACCGCCGCCGCCAAGGGCAAGGCCCTCGACGTCTCCTACACCCTGCCCGCGCTGCCCTCCGGCCTGACCCAGGAGGGCGTCAACCTGGTCGCCGACGCCAAGAACAACGGCGTCGCGATCGGCGCGGTCAACATCATGGCGATGGACTTCGGCGACGGCGTCGCCCCGAACCCGCAGGGCCAGATGGGCAAGTACGCGATCGCCGCGGCCACCGCCACCCAGGCCCAGGTCAAGAGCGTGCTGGGCCTCGACGACGCGGCCGCCTGGCGCAAGGTCGCGGTCACCCCGATGATCGGCGTCAACGACGTCGCCAGCGAGGTCTTCACCGTCGCCGACGCCAAGCAGCTCGCCGACTTCGCCAAGTCCAAGCACCTGGCCTGGCTGGCGATGTGGTCCGGCACCCGCGACAAGGCCTGCGAGGGCGGCGCCAAGGCGTACGCCGACGCCAGCTGCAGCTCCATCGTCCAGCAGCCGCTCGACTTCACCCGCGCGCTCGGCGCCTACACCGGCTGACCTCCCCGGGTACCGGACCGGTACCCGCCCGCAGACTCCGGCCGACCGTGCCCCGACCGCAACGGGGTACGGCCGGCCGGCACCATTGTCACCCTCCGTGATCGGCCTCGCCGGGTCCGCCCGACGGGCATCGGGTATCGTCGCTGGTTGGCCGAACGGTGGACGGAGCGAACAGTGACAGCGGTGCAAGACGAGCGCAGCGCGGTGCGGAACGTACCGGAGCAGGCGCCCGCCCCCCTGTCGGACCGGCTGCGGACCGCCCTCGGCGCGCCGGTCCGCGCCCTGCGCGAGGCCCCGCGCCGCCCGCTGCTGGCCGTGTCCGCGCTGGCGCTGTTCTCCCTGGTCGCCTACGCCGTCGTGCGGCACTTCGCACACACCTCGATGGTGGACATGATCGTCTACCGGGCCGAGGGCGCGGCCGTCGCCAACGGCGGCGACCTCTACGCGCTGCGCGTCACCCAGTGGAACCTGCCCGCCACCTACCCGCCGTTCGCCGCGATGCTCTTCGTGCCGACGACCTGGTTCCCGGTGCCGTTCCTCCGGGTCGCGGTCACGCTTTGCAACCTCGGGCTGCTGGCCCTGCTCACCCACCTGTCGTTCAAGCTGGTCGGCTGGCCGCGCCGCGAACTGCGCCCGATCGGCGTGATCCTGGTCACCGGCGCCGGCGTCTGGCTCGAACCCGTCTACACCACGCTGCGCTACGGCCAGATCAACCTCGCCCTCGCCTGCCTGATCCTCTGGGACCTCACCCGGCCCGACGGTCGGCGCAGCAAGGGCATCGCCATCGGCATCGCCGCCGGGATCAAGCTCACCCCCGGCCTGTTCGCCGTCTACCTGCTGATCACCGGCCGGGTCCGCGCCGCCTTCGTGGCCGGCGCCACCTTCCTCGGCACCTTCCTGATCGGCGCCGTCGTCCTGCCCGACGCGACCTGGGGCTTCTGGACCAAGTACCTCTACGACTCCTCGCGGGTCGGCAAGACCGAGATCGTCGACAACCAGGCGCTGAGCGGCGCCGTCGCCCGCCTCCTGCACACCGCTGAACCCGGGGCGGCGAGCACACTGGCCGGCGCGGCCGTCGCGGTGGCCGGACTCGGGATCGCCGCCTGGGCCGCGACCAGCTCCCGCTGGCTGCCGCGCGCCGAGGCGTGGGGCGTCTGCTGCGCCGCCGTCACCGCCGTCCTGATCTCGCCGATCAGCTGGACCCACCACTGGGTCTGGTGCGTGCCGGTGCTCGCCCTGCTCGCCTGCGAGGCGGCGGTCGAACACGCCCGTCCGGCCGCCGTCCGGAAGGTCCGCTGGCGGGCCGCCTTCGGGGCCACGCTGGTGGCCTTCCTCTCCTTCTCGATGTGGGCCGCCAAGCCCCAGGGCGCGCTGGTGCTGGAGCTCTCACCGCTCCGCCAGATCCCGACCTCGGTCTACCCGCTGGTCGGGATCTGCTTCCTGCTGGCCGCCGCACTGCGGATAAGGGCCCGGCGGGCGGCGGCCGGAGCGCCGCTGGTGACGCTGCCCGGCCAGCGCGACGGCGGACGGCCGGGACCCGCGCGCGAACGTCAGCAGGCCCCCGCGGCCCGCTGAGTCGCCGGCGGGCCGCGCCGGGCCGTGCGGTGCCGAGCCGTGCGGTGCCGAGCCGTGCGGTGCCGTCGGGCCGTGCGGTGTCGAGTCGTGCGGTGCCGTCGGGCCGTGCGGTGCCGAGCCGTGCGGTGCCGTCGAGCTCCGGGGTGCCGTCGAGCCGTCGACGGGCTCGGCCGGGTCGCCGGGCTTCGCCGCGTCCGCGGTCGTCCTCACCGCACCGTCGGGGGCCGTCGGGCCGTCGGCGACCGCCGGTTCGGCGGGGTCCGTCGGGCCCTCCTGGGCGGGCCGGGCGTGGTGCGCCCGGGCCGGGCCGATCACGCGAGCAACTCGGCCAGCGAACCGTCCATGTCGAGCGCGGCCATCTCGCTGCCCGGCGGCACCAGCCGGTGCGCCCGCTCCAGCCAGGCGGCCACCGCCGGCAGCGGAGCCTCCAGCAGCGCGTCCCCGGCCGGGGAGCTCAGTGCCAGACAGAGCACGCTGCGCCGGCCCGAGCGGGTCGGCCAGATCCGGACGTCCCCCTGCCCGCAGGGCCGGAAGGTGCCCTCCACCAGCAGCTCCCGCGCGAACACCCAGGTGACCGGCGAGCCGGTGTCCAGGTGGAAGGTGATGTGGACGGCGTAGGGGTCGTGGCTGCCGTACGACAGCCGGGCCGGTACGGGGACGCTGTGCTCGGGGGAGAGCACCAGGTTGAGCTCCAGCTCGTGCTCGACCACGCTCGTCGGGCGCTCCATGATCGGATTCCTCTCTACCTGCGGTTCACGCCCGGTTCCGGGCCCTGTGCCCTTGGAGAGCGCGGCGCGGGGGCGCTCTTACACGTGTTTCCGAGATTTCTCGGCGGAGAGCCGCCGATCGGGGTTTCGGGGGTGGTGAACGCGGGGCAGCGGGCGCATGATCGGGCGTTCGCGCCGTCTTCCTTACCGTGGGCGGGCCCGGGCTGTCCGGGGAACGGCCAACTTCGCCTCGGGGGTCCGCCGAGGCACTACCCTTTGTGACTGTCCGGCGACTTTCCGCCCAACCGGCGGCGCCCCCTCGCGCGCGCCGGCACCGCCGCCTCCCACGTCGCCCCGGCACCGTCGCGCGCACCCCTCGCCGGGCGAGCCGCACCGGCCCTGCCAGGAAAGAAGACCCCCATGACGGACCGGCCCCTCGCGGGCGGCAGCACGGAGACGGCGGCCGGTCCCGCGCCGGGCTACTACCCCGACCCCTCCGTCCCCGGCTTCGTCCGCTACTGGGGCGGTACCGCCTGGGTGCCCGGTACCAGCCGGCCCGCGCCCGCCGAGGGCGAGGTCCTGGAGCCGCCCCGGTACGCGACCCGGCGGCCGGGCACGGCGGCGGCCGGGGTGGGCGCGCGGTACGTGCCGCCGCCGACGGCTGCGGCCGAGCCCGTCGAGCGGGCCCGGCCGGCGACGGCCGGGGACACCGGGCCGGTGTACCTGGACCAGACCTCGGGCGGCGCCTCGTTCACCTTCGCGATGCCGGAGGGCGGGCCGGTCTTCCGGCCGGGCGGGGAGGCGGCGGGCCCGGCGGCAGGTCCGGCGGCGGTCGGGTTCCCGGGCGCGGACTCTGCGGCCCCCGTGGCCCCGGCGGCCCCTGTCGTCCCAGCGGCCCCTGTCGTCCCGGCGATTCCCGTGGTCCCCGTGGCCCCGGCGGTCCGCGCGGACTGGTCGGGCCCGGAGACCGGGGCGCACGCGGTGGTGGCGGAGGCCGGTGCGGCGCCCGCCGGGTCGCCGGCGTGGCACGGGCCGGTGGAGCCGGGAGCCGCGCCGCGCTGGGTCTCCTGGGGCGCGGGTGCCGGTGGGGAGGCGCCCGCCGAGGCGGCCGCGCCGGTGCCGCTCCGGGCCGTGGCCCTGGCGCCCGGGCCGGTGCCGGCGGAGGCCCCGGTGGCTCCGGCGGAGTCCCCGGAGGCCGACGGGCCGCGCGGGCTGCCGACGGCGGTCGCCGCAGCCGCGCCGTCCGTCCCTGCGCCGTCCGCCCCCGCGCCCGTGGCCCCGGCGCCCGCCCCTCCTGCGGAGCCCGCCGCGCCCGTGGCCCCGGCCGCTGCCGCGTCCGCCGCACCCGAGGCCACCGCCTCCCGTCCGGCCGCTTCCCCGCCGGCAGAGTCCCGTCCTGCTGCGGCCCTCCCGGCCGCCTCCCGTCCGGCCACGACCCGGCGCCGCTCCGGAGCCGCACCGAGACCCGCCGGGCTGGGCCGCCGGACCGCCGCCCGCCTGGTGGACACCGCCGTCCTGGCCGTCGTCGCCACCGCCGCCGGGATCCCACTCGGCACCTCCGTCGCGGACCACCTCCAGGAGAAGCTCGCCCGGGCCAGGATGGCCAGCCGGCTCACCCACCGTCAGCTGGACGTCTGGCTGGTGGACGGCGTGGTGGCCGGGAAGGTCGCCGTCCTGCTCGGCATCCTCCTCTTCACCGGCCTGTTCTACGAGGTCCTGCCGACCGCCCGCACCGGCCAGACCTTCGGCAAGCGACTGGCCCGGATCCGGGTGGTCGACGCGGACGCCGCCCGGGCCGTCACCCCGTCCACCGCCCGGGCCGTCCGGGCCGCCCGGACGGCCCGGCTCGGTTTCGGCCGCTCGCTGAGCCGGTGGCTGGTCGGACAGGTGTCGGTGCTGCTGCTGGTCGGCCTGGTCCGGCCGCTGTTCGACCGCCCCGCCCGGCGCGGCTGGCACGACCGGGCGGCCCGCACCCGGGTGGTGCGGCTCTGACACGGGCTCACCCGGAGCCAGGTCGGACAAAACCGACCAAATATCCCAAGTTCATAGAATGTGTGATGTTCTACTCGGGGAATGAGCACCCACGACCCCTCAGGCCCCGAGCCGGAGGGGGGCGGCCAGCCCTCCTTCGACAAGAAGCCCCCGCAGCACGGCGGCGGCACGCCGGAAGGTACGCCGTCGGACCCGTACGGCACCCCGCCACCGTCCGGCAGCCCCTCCGACCGCCCCGGCGCGTACGGCGGCGACTACGGCGGTTCGCCGTACGGGCAGGGCCAGCCCCCGCCCGGCCGGTCACCCTACGACCAGCCCCCGCCCGGCTACGGCCCCGGCCCCGCCGGCTACGGCACGCCCGGCGCCGGCCCCGTCCCGGGGATGCCGCCGCTCGGCAGCTGGCCCAACCGGATCGTCGCCCAGCTGATCGACTACCTGCTGGTACAGGCCGTCGCGGTCCTCCTGGTGCTGCCCTTCGCCAGCCTCTCCGACAGCTCGGGCTCCGCCGGCGCCTTCTGGCTCGCCTGCGCGATCTACCTCGTCTACGACGGCGTGATGCTCGGCCGCGACGGCCAGACCCTCGGCAAGAAGGCCATGAAGATCCGGGTCGCCATGCTGATCGACGGCAGCCCCCCGACCCAGTCCGCCGCCTGGACCCGGGCGGCCGTCTTCATCCTGCCCGCCGTCATCTGCTGCGCCTGGCTCTGGTGGCTGATCGACGGCATGTTCGGCGTCTTCGACAAGCCCTACCGCCAGTGCATCCACGACAAGGCCGCCAAGACGGTGGTGGTCACCACGGGCTGATCCGGCCCGCCCAGCCCGCACTCCACGTACGCCGCATCCCGGACGTACCCCGCACCCCGGACCGCCCGGTGGCGCCGCCTCAGCGCTGCCGGGCGTACCCGTGCCCGGCGGCCGGCGGCTCCGCGCGGCCAGCGGCGGCCCGCACCGACAGCACCGTCACCAAGGTGCCGAGAGCGAGCGCGAAGCCCACCGCCACCGCCACCTCCACCACGCCCTCGGCGCCGGTGGCGGCCAGCAGCGCCACCGTGGCGGCGACGACGGTGAACACACCGAGGACGAACTGGGCCGGAGTCGGGCGGCGCGGCATGGCGGAGTCCTTCGCACGTCGGGGGGAACGGGCGGGTCGTACCGGATGCCAGAAGACCTACCCGTAACGGGAGTTCGGGAGACCCGGCCGACCCTCCGGCATTCCGACCAGGCTAACCCGCGTCACCCGGGGCACGGGGGGCGCACAGGCTCACCCCGGGGTCGTCCGCCCCGCTGGGTACGGTGGGCCACGACCGAACAGCTCCACCCGAACCGACCGACCGCTCCGCACACCCAGGGGGAACCGCCGTGCCCATCCCCGCCGACTGGCCCACCACCGAGGCCCAGGCGCTCGCCGAACAGGAGCGGCTCCGCCCGCTCGTCCAGTCGTACGGGGCCATCGCCGACGGTTCCGACGGCCCCGACGGCCCTGCCCCGGACGGCACGGACGACCGGCTCATCGCCGGCGTCGACGTCGCCTACGACGACGAACGCGACCTCGTCGTCGCAGCCGCCGTCGTCCTCGACCTCGCCACCCTCGACGTCGTCGAGGAAGCCACCGCCACCGGCCGGATCGCCTTCCCCTACATCCCCGGCCTGCTCGCCTTCCGCGAACTGCCCGCCGTCCTCGACGCCCTCGCCGCCCTCACCCGCCGCCCCGGCACCGTCGTCTGCGACGGCTACGGCCTCGCCCACCCGCGCCGCCTCGGCCTCGCCAGCCACCTCGGCGTCCTCACCGGCCTGCGCACCCTCGGCGTCGCCAAGACCCCGTTCACCTTCGACCACCGGGACCCGGGCCCCGCCCGCGGCGACCGGACCCCGCTCACCGACCCCGCCACCGGCGAAGAGGTCGGCAGCGCCGTCCGCACCCGGCCCGGCGTCAAACCCGTCTTCGTCTCCGTCGGCCACCGCATCGGCCTGACCGAAGCCGTCGACACCACCCTCGCCCTCGCCACCCGCTACCGGCTCCCCGAAACCACCCGCCACGCCGACTCGCTCTGCCGCCGAGCCCTGAGCGCCCTGCAGCGGACGTCCGTGAACTGACGGTCCGCCAGAACACCCGCGCCGCCCGGGCGGAGACCGTTCGGCTCACCCGGGCCGTGTGTTACACATGACCCACCGGGCGCGCCACCCGACGACGGCACCGCACCGGCACCGCGAACGACACACCGGACGGACGTACGGGGAGGCGCCGCACGTGGCAACGGGGACCGGTACCGGACCGACCGGCGGGAGCGGCCGCGGCTACCGCGTCGAGGTCGAACAACTGCGCGCCTTCGCCGCCCAGGTACGGCTGCTGCTGGCCGAGTTCCAGCACCACGCCGACGGCACCGCGACACACGGCCGCAGCGGCATCGGTGGGAACGCCCTCGGAACCTTCGCCGAGGCCACCGACCTGCACGGCCGCTACCAGACCATGCGGGACGGCCTGCGCGACGTCCTCAACCAGCTCCAGGACGCCGTCGACGAGGCCCAGAGGAAGGCCGAACTCACCGCCACCAACTACGAGGAACAGGAACACCGCACCCGCAACAAGCTGAAACTCGGCGACGACGGCTGGTCCGTCGCCAACCCCTCCGCCACCAGCGCCGCCGCCTACGCCCGGACCGTGGCCCCCGCCCGGAACGACGACGGAAAGGGCGTCCGGTGAGGTACACCGACTTCACGGACTACAGCCACGCCGAACTCCGCAGGATGGCCCAGGCCCTCAACCCCGGCGAGGTGATGGCCGCCGCAGACCCCTGGCGCCGCGCCGCCGACACCCTCAAGGCCATCCGCACCACCCTCACCCGCGCCAGCACCGACGCCGCCACCTCCTGGGAGGGCAGCACCAGCGACGCCTTCCGCTCCCGCATGCTCCACCTCGCCACCACCATCAACAACGCCGCCTCCTACGCCAACGACGCCGCCATCACCCTCAAGGCCGTCTCCGAGGCCATCGCCAAGGCCAAACGCGACATGCCCGAGGAACCCGGCGGCTGGGACCAGTTCACCGACGGCGTCGGCGACACCTTCTCCGTCCTCTTCGGCGCCGACGACGAGGACAGCCGCACCGCCCTCGCCGACCAGCGCAGACTCGAAGCCGCCACCGTCATGCAGACCCTCGCCATGCACTACCGCACCGCGGCCCCCATGCTGAAGCCCCCGGGTCCGCCGGGGAGCAAGAAGGGCTCCAATCCGATCGATGACTTCTCGGAGGCCCCGACGGGCGACCCGAGCGGGTACACGGCCGTGGGGACCCTCCTCGGAGGGGCCGGCATCGGCAGTCTGGCCCCAGGCGGCAGGAACTCGGCAATCCGCCCGACAGCGGGACCAGTGCAGAGTCACACGAGCGGCGGCGCGGGTTCGGATGCGCCGGTGATCGGCGCCTCGGCCCAGCGCGGCTCATCGGCGACCTCCGAACCCGGAGTCAAGGGGGGTGTGGCCTCTCCGTCGCCGAAGGCCGGCACCGCGAACCTCGGCGTCGGCACTGTGGTCGGCGGACCGTGGCTCGATGTCCCGCCCGGGTCGGCATCCGGCGGTCCGTCGCACGGTTCGAGCGGTACGGGGATCCTCGGTACTCCGGTGAACGGTGGAAGCACGAGTCTTCCCGGTGAGGTGGCAGGAACCTCGGCTTCCGTCGGAAGGCAGGCAGTGGTGGGTGAGCCCGGCGCGGGTTGGACCAGACCGGTTGTCCCCGAGACCGGCCGGGAAGGCCTTCCTGCCCGTGCTGATCTCGGCCGTGGCGGCATCAGGTCCGATGCCGGGGGGACGCCCGCCGCGAGCGGCAGCGGCGGTCGTGGCGGTGGCGCTGTGATCGGAGTCGGCGAACGACCAGGGGCGGGGACGGGAAGCGGAGGCAAGCAAGCCTTCACCGAAGGAGGTTCCGGGCTGGGCGCCCAGAACCGGAGCCGGGCGATTGCCGTTCCCGGTGCCGCCGGAATGTCGCACGGTCCGATGTTCCCGCTGGGAGGCGCGCAGCGGTGGAGCAAGGAAGGCTGGAACGAGCGGAGGCGCCCTGAGTACCTCGTCGAGGACGAGGAGACCTGGGCGACGGACGAAACCGTCAATCCGGATGTGGTGAAGTGACGGTCAGCCGTCGGCGCCGGGTGATTCGACCGGTCTTCCCGCACCCGTTCGAGTTGAGGGACGATCCGTGTGCTGAGTGGGGTGGCGGGGCTTGAGGCGCGGGTGTCTGAGGCGCCGTGCAGCCGTGTCGCTGGCGGGAGCTCTGCTGGCAGCGGTCGACGTCGGTGCGGCTTGTGCGGACGGTGTCCGGGATTCGCAGTGGCCACTTGTCAACTACAAGGCGGAATCGACGATCTGGCCCGTTTCACAGGGTGAGGGGATCGTGGTTGCTGTCATCGACAGCGGTGTCCTCAAGGACCACCAGGACCTGACCGGACAGGTGCTGTCCGGGGCCGACTTGTCCGGCGAGAACACCGACGGCACGGTGGATGACAACGGGCACGGCACGGGGATGGCGAGCTTGATCGCGGGGCACGGTCATGGCGGAGGGTCGGGCATCATGGGCTTGGCCCCGAAGGCCAAGATCCTTCCGATCCGCATCAGCTGGGGCGAGAACGACGCCACAGCCGACTTGGGACTCCCCCGAGCGATCAGGTTCGCGGTCGATCACGGCGCCAAGGTCGTCAATATGTCGATCGGCGGCTATCCGAGCGGTGCCCCGGGGATTCGTGAAGCGGTGGCGTACGCCGTCGACAAGGACGTGGTCCTGGTCGCGGGTACGGGGAACAGCGGTGACCGGCAGGGGGCCGTGGAGCATCCGGCGGCTTTCCCGGGCGTGGTGGCGGTCGGAGCGGTGGATCGGAACGGGCTTCACTGGGCGAAGTCGAGTTCGGGCCCCGAGACGACGCTGGTCGCCCCCGGTGCGGACATCCCGAGGGCGAGCGCCAAGTCCACGGCTGGGCACGGCATCGCCAACGGCACGTCGGACTCCACGGCCTACGTATCCGCCACAGCCGCGCTCATCCGGGCGAAGTACCCGAACCTCTCGGCCGGGCAGGTCATCAACCGGATGATCAGGAGCGCGACACCACCCGCCAGTGGGGAGGCGGTACCGAACGACCGGTACGGGCACGGACTGCTGTCACCGGCCAGGGCGCTGGAACCGAATGCCGCGGTCGATGGGGGGCCCAGGGAGAATCCGCTGCTCGGCAGGGCGGAGTCCCAGGGGGCACCGACGGCTCCCTCGGTGGGTGGGGCCTGGGAGGAGCCTGCTCCGGGTCCGGGGGCCGTGGCCGGGGGGAACCGGGGGGTGACGTACACGGTGCTCGGGGCGGCGGGGGTCGTGGTGGTGGGCGGGGGTGTGGTGGGGGCGGTGCTGGTGGTCCGTCGGCGTCGGCGGGTGACTGCCGCGGCGGCGGGCGGGTACCAGGGGTGTCCGCCGCCGCAGCAGCAGTGGCCGCCCGGTCGGGGGTGAGCGGGTCCGAGACCGGGGCCTACAGGGTGCGGTGCATGATGTGCAGGCCGACGGGGCCCTTGGCGGGGTGGTCGAAGGCGGCGGGGACGGTGGCGAGGATGTCGAAGCCGAAGGACTGCCAGAGGGCGACGGCGCGGTGGTTGGTCTCGACGACGGCGTTGAACTGCATGGCGCGGTAGCCGTCGGCGCGGGCCCGGTCGAGGACGCGGGCGCACAGGGCGCGTGCGACGCCGCGCCCGGAGTGGCGGGGGTCGACCATGAAGCCGGCGTTGGCGACGTGGGAGCCGCCGCCGGCCTGGTTGGGGTGCATCTCCGCGGTGCCGAGGACGGTTCCGGGCGTGTCGTCGTCGACGGCGACGAGGACCCGGCCGCCGGGCTTGAACCAGGTGGCGCGGGCGCGCTCCTCGGGGGTGTCGCGGTCCCAGCAGTAGGTCTCGCCGGCGGCGATGATGTCGCGGAGGAACGGCCAGATGGCGGGCCAGTCGTCGGGGGTGGCTTCGCGGATGTGCATGGTGTTCAGCATGGAACGGTGCGATCCGTTTCGACCAGGGGTTTTCCCGGCTTGGCGCCTCCCCCGCACGGCCCCGGCGCCGCCCCGTCCGCGTGCCCTAGGCGGCGACGGCGATCTGCTCGCGGTGGCGGGCGGCGGGGCCGGTGAGCTGGTCGGTGACGGCGACGGCGAGGTCGGCCTGGGCGATCCGCTCGCCGAGGACCTGCGGGCCGCCGATCCGGTAGTGGCCGGTGCCGGGGGCGGTGCGGTCGAGGTCGAGGGGCGGGGTGACGGTGACCCAGTCGAGGGTGGCGGGGGAGTCCCGGAGCAGGTCGAGGGCGGCGGCGTGGCCGAGCGAGAAGGCCCGGTAGGCCGCGGGGAAGGCGGGGTCGTCGTGGACGGCGACGCCGGGGGAGGTCTCCAGGGTGGTGGCGACTCCGACGTGGACCAGGCGGCCGACCCCGGCCGCCCCGAGGCCGGAGACGAGGGCGCGGGCGGCGGCGGGGTAGAACTCGGCGGAGGGGACGTCGGGCGTGTAGACGGTGCTGACGGCGGCGGCGTGGCCGCGGGCCGCGGCGGCGACGGCGGCGGGGTCGGTGACGTCGCAGGGCACCAGGGTGACGCCCGGGCCGGCGAGGTCGGCGTGGCGTGCGGGGTCGCGGACGGCGGCGGTGACGGTCAGTCCGCGGTGCCGGGCCTCGGCGACCACGGCCCGGCCGACCTGGCCGCCGGCGCCGAAGACGACGACGTCGGCGGTCGCGTCGGTGGGGTTGTCGGTGCTGTTTATTGCGGTCTCCGTCCGGTTGTCGGGGGCGCTGTCGCCCGCCGTTGCCGTGACGGTAGACCGGGGGGTGCCGGTTACTTCAACGGTACCGGCGGGCAGGCAGGCAGGCGGGCGGGCCGGCGGGCGGAGCACCGGTGTCGACCGGCGGCCGGGACCGGCCGTGGGCCGGGTCGGCTACGGTCGGGGCATGACGCAGACCGGGGGTACCACGCAGACCGCGCCCGCGCCGCTGCCGGCGGACTTCTTCGACCCGGACTGCCCGGTGCAGACGGTTCCCGTGCTGGGCGGGCGGAAGTGGGCCTGGAAGATCATGCGCTGCCTGGAGGGCGGTCCGCGCCGCTTCTCCGAGCTGAGGGTGCCGCTGGCGGGGATCACCGCGAAGGTGCTGGCGGAGTCGCTGCGTGCGATGGAGTACGAGGGCGTGGTCGTCCGCACCGAGTACGACGAGAACCCGCCGCGGGTCGAGTACGCGCTGACGCCGCTCGGGCGGACGCTGCTGGGGCCGATGGACGCGGTCTGCGACTGGAGCCGGGCGAACCTGGCGGAGCTGCTGGCGGCGCGCGAGGCGTACGAGCGCGAGGCGTACGAGCGGGCGGCCGCCGGGTAGGGGCGGCGGGCGTGGCAGCATTTCGGCGACGGCTGGCGCGGACGCCGCTGGTGGGCCCGGCGCGGGCACGGCCATGCTGGGCCCATGAGCACTTCTGAGCAGGCCGAGGCCGCCGCCGACGGGATCGTTCCGGACTCCAAGGACTGGACCTGGGTCCTGGAGCGTCCGTGCGCGGACTGCGGGCTGGACGCGGGGGCGGTGGCCCGGGCGGGCGTCGCCGGGATGATCAGGGCCAATGCCGAGGGCTGGCTGGCCGTGCTGGCGGGCGCCCCGGAGGCGCTGCGCCGCCGGCCGCGTCCGGAGACCTGGTCGGACCTTGAGTACGCGTGCCATGTCCGGGACGTCTTCCGGCTGTTCCGCGTGCGGCTGGACCTGATGCTGGACCAGGACGATCCGCTGTTCGCGAACTGGGACCAGGACGAGACGGCCGTCGCCGAGCGGTACGGCGAGCAGGAGCCGGCCGTGGTGGCGGCGGAGCTGGCGGAGGCCGCGGAGGTGCTGGCGGCGGCGTTCGAGGGGGTGGCGGGCGCGCAGTGGGCGCGGACCGGCAACCGGAGCGACGGGGCGCGCTTCACGGTGGAGTCGTTCGCCCGCTACCTGGTCCACGATCCGGTCCACCACCTGTACGACGTGACGGGCGAGCGGGTCTGACCGGCGCGCGCCGGTGGGGCCGCCGGGGCGGGGCCGGGGTGGCGGGTCCGCACGGGCCCGTCCCCGGTCGGTCGGGGTGCGGCGGTCCTGGGGGCGTGACGGGCAGGGCGGCGCGCCCCGGGTCACCAGCCGGAGGCCTCGCGCAGCATCGTGCGGCGCAGCCGGCCGGCCACGCTGGCGGTGTCGGTGCCGATGACGTCGGCGATCTCGGGTGCGGCGAGGCCGACGACGTAGTGCAGGATGGCGAGGTCGTCGTCGACGGCGTGGTCGGGGCGCTCCGGCGGCGGGTCGCTCCGGAGGGTGTGCTCGCCCACGGTGCTGCGCAGGATCTGCCAGGCGCGCGCGGTCGGGTTGGAGCTCCCCAGCAACTCGCGCCAGTGGACGGCGATCTCGGCGAAGGCCTGCTGGACGGCGCCGGCGGCCTGGGCCGGGTCGGGGAGCCAGACGTGGGCGTAGCTGAGGTACCGCGGTCGGTGGAGTTCGCAGAACGCCGCGAACTCCAACGGTACGGCGGGTGGTTCGCCGGGCTCCGGGGGCGGCTCGGCGGTGCTGTCCTGACGTGTGGTCATCTCGGCTTCTCGGCAAGTGAGATGGGCATCTGACGGTCGATCATCTGTGCTCACTCTACGGTAGGCGCTCGGTGCGCTGGGTTACCAATCGGATGGAATGCCCGGAAGGCGCCGACGTGCGGCCGGTTCCGGCGGTGGCCGGGTGGGATCGGCGGAGCGGCGCGGCATCGGTGAGCGGGCGGTGAGCGGTGCGCAGTGGTGTCAGAGGCGTTGCTGCTGGTGCGTCGTGGCCGGTCAGCAGGGTGGCACGGCCAGGGGGGCGGGCCGGTCGGCGCGCCACCGCAGACGGTGTGATGTGCCACCGTAAGCGGTTCGGCGGCTCTCGTCCACGCCTGCGGCGCGAAGCTGCTCGCGCACCACCGTCCGCACCACCGCTCGCGCGCGTGGCGGGCCCGGTGGGCTGGGGTGCGGGCTGGGGCCGCGGCTCCCCGGAGGGGGTGGATCGGTGGGCCGGCCCCGTCGCACGCATCCCGCGTGCCCGGCCCGTTGTCGGCTTATCGCCGTGTACGAGAAGAGAGTTGACGAACAGTCAGGAGAGGTGGCGGGCTTCTGCGGGGGCGGCGGGGGTGATCCTGCCGTCCGCTGCGGTGTTCCGTTCGAGCTGGGCCGGGAACGCCTCGACGACCCGTCGGCGGGCCAGTCGTGCGGCTGTGGCCGCGGCGGCCTCGGCGGCGTCCGCGGCGGCTCCGACGAGCTCCATCCGCTCGCGGGCGGCGGTGGCGTCGCGGGCGGCGGTGCCGTCGCGCACGCCGCCGTCCCGCGCATCGGCCTCGCGCACGCCGCCGTCCCGCACGCCGCCGTCCCGGGCGCCGGTGTCGCGCACCGCGCCCGCGGTCTCGCAGACGGCCCCGACGCGTTCGTGGACGGCTTCGTGGCCGGCCCCGTCGGTGTCGCGCCGGCCGCGCCCGTGGGCGGCGCGCGAGGCGTGTTCCTCGGCCGCCTGTCTAGCGGCCAGGTAGGCCTGGACGGCGGCCATCCCGTAGACGGGCTGGATCAGCTGGTGGCCCTTGAAGAAGGGTCTGGCGGGGGCGAACCCGGCGGCGACCACCAGGTCGCGGATCTCGGCTATCTCCGCCTCGCTGCGGGCGGTGAAACGGACCTCCCATCCCTTCTTGTACGTATGGCCCTGTTCACCGCTGCGGCGGGCCGGGTCCGGCCGGCGGACGTATCCGGGCAGGCGGCCGAGGCGGAGCTGGGCCGCGCGGAGGCCGGCGGTCTCGTCACGTGACATGCACTAAGGGTAGGCAATGCAGAGGGTGTGGGTGACGCCCGGAGGTGACTTCGGCGTATGTGCTTGGTCACGCACGGTCAGACGGCCTGGTCGCCGATCGAGGGCGATCAACTGTGACAAACATATGATCGCCCATTCCTCCGAATGGGTGAGGGTATGAGGACTTTAGTGCGAGCTGATCCCGGTTTCGCGACGGTTGGGTAACAGTGCGTCAGGCGGCCGCTCCTCGCTCCGGGGGGTTGGGGATGGTGTCGGCATGAGCTACCGGATTCCCACGCCGCCGCCTTCCCTGGAGGAGCTGGCGCGCCGTCAGCAGAACGTCGTCACCGCCGGCCAGCTGCGCGCCCGCGGCGTGCCGGCCCGGGTCATCAGTGAACACTGCCGCCGCGGCGGACCCTGGCAGCGACTTCTGCCCCGGGTCTACCTGTTGCAGTCCGGCGAGCCCTCGCCGGAGCAGCGGATGTGGGCGGCGCTGCTGTACGCGGCGCAGAACGGCCGGGAGGAGGGGCGCCGGGACGGGGCGGTGATCACCGGGGCCGCCGCGCTCGCGCTGTACGGTTTCGCCGCGGTGCCCCGGCTGCCCGCCGTCACCGGTGTGGACGTGCTGGTGCCGCGCCAGCGCCGGCTGAAGGACGCCGGCGAGGTCCGGATCCGGCGGACCGAACGGGAGCTGGTGGCGCGCTCGGTGCACGGACTGGCCTGCGCGCCGGTCGCGAGGGCGGTGGCGGACGCGCTGTGCGAGTGGACGTCCGGGGCGGGCCCGGTCGGCCCGTGGCCGGTCCGGGAGGTGCTGAGCGAGGCGGTCGGCCGCCCCGAGCTCCGCTGCACCGTCCGGGAGCTGGCCGCCGAGCTGGCCGAGTCCGGACTGGTCGGCGACCCCCGGGTGCGGGCGGTGCTGGACGGGCTGCTGGCCGCCGAGCGGGAGGCGGTGCTGGACCGGGTCGGCGCGCTGCTGGACGAGTGGCTGCTGCCCGTCCCGCTGACCGGTCCGGAGCTGCGGATGCGCGGCGGCACCTACATCGCCGTCCCCGACCTGTACTGGCCGGAGGCGGGGGTGGCGGTGGAGGTCGACTCGGAGCTGCGCTGCGTCAGCGAGGGCGAGGCCGCCTGGGTGCGCGGCGGCCAGCACCGGATGGAGTACCTCGGCGTGCGGGTGGTCTACGTCTCCGGGGCGCGGCTGGCCGACGAGCCCGACGCCGTCGGTGCCGAGCTGCGCGAGGCGTTCCGGCTGGGCGGCACCGACGTGGTGGAGCTGCTGGTCACCGAGCGGTGACCGGCGGCGGGGCTCAGCCCCCGACGGTCGGCGTGCCGACCAGTTCCACTCCGGCCGCCCGCAGCTCCGCCAGCGCGGCGGTGGTGGTCGGCTCGGAGACCCCGGCCGTCAGGTCGAGCAGCACCCGGGTGGTGAAGCCGGCCCGCACCGCGTCCAGCGCGGTGGCCTTGACGCAGTGGTCGGTGGCGATGCCGACCACGTCCACCTCGGTGACCTGCCGTTCGCGCAGCCACTCGGCCGGCCCGCGGTCGTTCTCGTCGACGCCCTCGAAGCCGCTGTACGCGGCCGCGTACGCGCCCTTGTCGAAGACCGCCTCGATCGCGCCGGAGGTGACGGACGGCGCGAAGTTGGGGTGGAAGCCCACCCCCTCGGTGCCCGCCACGCAGTGCACCGGCCAGCTGTGCACGAAGTCGGGCTGCTCGGAGAAGTGGTCACCCGGGTCGATGTGGTTGTCGCGGGTGGCGAGGATGTGCCGGTAGCCGGGGGCGGACTCGGCGATGAGGTCGGTGATCGCGGCGGCCACCTCGGCCCCGCCCGCGACGGCCAGGCTGCCGCCCTCGCAGAAGTCGTTCTGCACGTCGACGACGATCAGTGCCCGGTGCATGGCTCGCATTCCTCGGTCTGGTGGTGGGGGACGGCACGCCGGTGGGGGCGCGTCCGACGGGGGATCACGGGGTTCGGACGGAAGGTCCGGACGGGAGGGTCCGGACGGGACTTCGGCGGGACTCGGACGGGGCTTCGGCAGGGCTCGGACGGGGCTTCGGCAGTGGGTCGGCGGCGACCCGACCGGGGACTTCGGGGGAACTCTACGGTCGACTGTAGGCAGTGGCATCCGGGGGCGGAAGGCCCGGGGCGTGCCCGGGCCCCGCCCCGTGTGCGAACGGTCGTCAGACCCGCAGCTCGGTCGCCAGCACCGGGTCGCCCTTGGAGAGCTGGGTGGCCGACAGCGGCAGCGCGGCCCGGGCCCGGACGTGCCGGTCGCGCGCGGCGGCCAGCGGTTCGCGTCCGACCAGTTCGCCGGCCCGGACCAGCGGCACCTGGACGAGGTGCGGCTCCAGTTCGGCCGGGACCGGTCCGGTGCCGACCACCTCGGCCTCGGCGACGCCGTCCGCGTCGGGCCGCCGGGCCGCCCACTTGCGCCCGCCGACGCTGGTCTTGCCCCCGGCCGAGCGCTTGGCGACCGGGATCATCGGGCCGTCCGGCCCGGCGGCCCGGGCGACCAGCTTGTAGACCATCGCGCAGGTCGGGTGGCCGCTGCCGGTCACCAGGCTGGTGCCGACGCCGTAGCCGTCCACCGGGGCGGCGGCCAGCGCGGCGATCGCGTACTCGTCGAGGTCGGAGGTGACGATGATCCTGGTCCCGGTGGCGCCGAGCTCGTCGAGCTGGCGGCGGACCCGGTGGGCGAGCAGGGTGAGGTCGCCGGAGTCGATCCGGACGGCGCCGAGTTCCGGTCCGGCCACCTCCACGGCGGTGCGGACCGCCTCGCGCAGGTCGAAGGTGTCGACCAGCAGGGTGGTGCCCTTGCCCATCGAGGCGATCTGGGCCCGGAAGGCGTCCCGCTCGCTGTCGTGGACGAGGGTGAAGGCGTGCGCGGCGGTCCCCGTGGTCGGGATGCCGTAGGTGAAGCCGGCCTCCAGGTCGGAGGTGGCGGAGAAGCCGGCGACGTAGGCGGCGCGGGCGGCGGCGACGGCGGCCTGTTCGTGGGCGCGGCGGGCGCCCATCTCGATCACCGGGCGGCCGCCGGCGGCGGAGGTCATCCGGGAGGCCGCGGCGGCGATCGCGGAGTCGTGGTTCAGGATCGAGAGGATCACCGTCTCCAGGATCACCGCCTCGGCGAAGCTGCCCTCGACGGTGAGCACCGGCGAGCCGGGGAAGTAGACCTCGCCCTCCGGGTAGCCGTGGATGTCCCCGGTGAACCGGTAGTCGGCGAGGTAGCGCAGGGTCTCCTCGTCGACGACGTGCTCGCCGGCGAGCCAGTCGAGCTGGGCCGAGGTGAAGCGGAAGTCCTCGATGGCGTCCAGCACCCGGCCGGTGCCGGCCATGACGCCGTAGCGGCGGCCGCCGGGCAGTCGCCGGGTGAACACCTCGAAGACGGAGCGGCGGTGCGCGGCTCCGCTGCGCAGGGCGGCCTGCAGCATGGTGAGCTCGTAGCGGTCGGTGAGCAGCGCGGTCGAGCCGGCCGCGGGCACGGAAGTGGCGTCCATGAGGATGATGCTACTACCCCTTAGCGTCAGAGTGACGATTTCTCGGCGGGGCCGGTCGTCCAGCGCGTCGCGGGTGCCGGGGGCGGAATCGCCCGCCGCTCCCCCGGATGGCAGCATGGGGGCTGGAGGGGCAGGCGATGCCCCTGTGGGAGCAGGACTGCGAGGAGGGACCCGTCGGTGAGTGTCGCGCCCGTGGAGATCGAGCGCCCGGAGGTCGAAGGCCTGCCGGTGGTGGAACCGGACACCCCGTGGGTCACCATCGTCCACAACGACCCGGTCAACCTGATGAGCTACGTCCAGTACGTCTTCCAGGCCTACTTCGGCTACCCGAAGGACAAGGCCAGGAAGCTCATGATGGAGGTGCACACCAAGGGCCGGGCGGTGGTCTCCAGCGGGTCCCGCGAGGAGATGGAGCGCGACGTGCAGGCGATGCACGGCTACGGCCTCTGGGCCACGCTGCAGCACGACTGACCCCGCGCGACCGCAGTAGACCACCAGAGACGACGAAGACGGGCTGACCGATACCGATGGCTGGGTTGTTCGAGAGTGCCGGCGGCGGGAGCGCGGCGATCGCGCTGGACGAGCTGGAGGCGTCCATCCTGCGCTCGCTGGAGGTGCAGATGCTGGAGCTGATCGGCCCCGGCCCGGGCGGGGTGAGCGACGATCCGCTGGCCGCGCTGTTCGCCGAGGGGCCGAGCGAGGCGCCCGCCGACCCGGCGCTGGCCCGGCTCTTCCCGGACGCCTACGGCGACCCGGCGAAGCCCGCCGACGAGGAGTCCCGGGCGGCCGCCGGCGAGTTCCGCCGCTACACCGAACTGGACCTCAGGGCCCGCAAGCGCGAGGACGCGCTGCACGTCGTCCAGGCCCTGGACGGGCTCGGCGGCGAGGGCGGGGTGGTCAAGCTGGCCGCCGCCGAGTGCCTGCGCTGGCTGGGCGCGCTCAACGACCTGCGGCTGACCCTCGGGGTGCGGCTGGAGATCACCGAGGAGGACGAGCAGGGCCTCTACGACCTGCCGGACACCGACGAGCTGAAGCCGCTCGTGATGGCCTACCTCTGGCTCGGCGCCCTCCAGGAGTCGCTGCTGGAGTCGATGTCCGACTGAGGCCCCCGGGCCCGTGCGCGGGTGCCCGTGTCCGGGTGCCCGCGCCCCCTGTCCGGGTGCCCGCGGGCCCGCCCCTCGTGCCCTCCTCGCGCCGTCTGCGCGCCGCCCCCGCGCCTCCTCCCCGTAGCCGCCTCCAGGGCGCCCGTGGGCCATCCGCGCGCCGTCCGGAGCGGGCCGCGACCCCCCGTCCGCATGCTGGACGGGGGGTCGCCGCTTTTACGGACAGAACGGGCGAAACCCTATCGGGACATGCTCAAATATCGCTCAGATGGACACCGCTATCCGGATCCGGCGTGGTACGACTTCTCCCCACCCCACGAGACCACCCATCCAGGACGGTGCAACATGGCCGAGCAGGTTTACGACGAAGTCGTCGACGCCAAACCGGACGAGGAGGGCTACGAGCGGGGGCTCGGCAGCCGTCAGATCCAGATGATCGCGATCGGCGGCGCGATCGGCACCGGCCTCTTCCTCGGCGCCGGCACCGCGATCTCCAAGTCCGGTCCCAGTCTGATCCTGTCCTACGCCGTCGCCGGCGTGGTGATCTTCGCGATCATGCGGGCACTCGGCGAGCTGCTCACCTACCGCCCGGTCGCCGGGAGCTTCTCCGAGTACGCGCGGGAGTTCGTCGGACCGTTCGCGGGCTACGTGACCGGGTGGACGTACTGGCTCTTCTGGGTTGTCACGGGCATGGCGGAAACCACCGCGGCCGCCGTCTACGTGAAGTTCTGGGCACCCGACATCCCCCAGTGGCTCAGCGCCCTCACCTTCCTGGTCATCCTGTACGGGGCCAACCTGATCTCGGTGAAGCTCTTCGGCGAGATCGAGTTCTGGTTCTCCATGATCAAGGTCACCGCCATCATCGGCATGATCCTGATCGGCGTCGGGGTGCTCACCCTCGGCTTCAGCGACGCCGGTGACACCGCGTCGATCACCCACCTCTGGGAGAACGGCGGCTTCTTCCCCAAGGGCATCGGCGCCACCGTGATGACCCTGCAGATCGTCATGTTCGCCTACCTCGGCGTCGAACTCGTCGGCGTCACCGCCGGCGAGAGCGAGAACCCGCAGAAGACCCTGCCGCGCGCGATCAACACCCTGCCCTGGCGCATCGCGCTGTTCTACATCGGCGCCCTGGTCGTCATCCTCTCGCTGGTCCCGTGGACCGAGTTCCAGCCCGGCGTCAGCCCGTTCGTCGCCGCCTTCGGCAAGATCGGCATCCCCGCCGCCGCCGGCATCATCAACTTCGTGGTGCTCACCGCCGCGCTCTCCTCCTGCAACTCCGGCATGTACTCCACCGGCCGGATGCTCCGCGACCTCGCCCTGCGCGGCCAGGCCCCCGGCCGGCTCACCAAGCTCAACGCCAGCCGCACCCCGTCCGCCGCGATCAGCCTCTCCTGCGTGCTGATGGGCGCCGGCGTGGTCCTCAACTACCTCGTCCCGGCCAAGGCGTTCGAGTACATCACCTCCGTCGCCACCGTCTGCGGCCTCTGGACCTGGGCGATGATCCTGATCTGCCAGATCCGCTACCGGAAGGCCTGGAAGGGCGGCCACCTGCCGCCGCCCGGCTTCAAGGCGCCCGGCGGCACCTGGAGCAGCTGGGCCGCACTCGCCTTCCTCGCCCTGGTGGTCGTGCTGATCGCCCTGGACGAGAGCAACCGGATCTCCCTGTACGTCTTCCCGGGCTGGGCCGTGGTGCTGGTCGTCGGCTACCAGGTGCTCAAGCGCCGCCGCCCCGAGGCCGTCCACGCCGTCGCGCACGACCACCTGCACGCCCGCAACGGCGCCGGGGCCGGGGCCGCGGCCAAGACCGGGAACGGCGACGGGACCACCGGCGGCGAAGGACGCTGACCGGCCCGCGAGACCCCGGCGGACCAGGCCGTGGACACCGCGGCCGCCGCCCGCCGGGGCCTGGCTATCCTGGCCGCATGCTGACCATCACCCGAGAACTGCGGGACGCGATCGTCGCCCACGCCCGCGCCGACCATCCGGACGAGGCCTGCGGCGTGGTCGCCGGTCCGGAGGGCGGCGGCCGGCCCGAGCGGTTCATCCCGATGCTCAACGCGGCCCGCTCGCCGACCTTCTACGAGTTCGACTCGGGCGACCTGTTCAAGCTCTACCGCGAGATGGACGAGCGGGACGAGGAGCCCGTGATCGTCTACCACTCGCACACCGCCACCGAGGCCTACCCCTCGCGCACCGACGTGAGCTACGCCTCCGAGCCGAACGCCCACTACGTCCTCGTCTCCACCGCCGACGGCAACGGCGCGGAGGACCCCTACCAGTTCCGCTCGTTCCGCATCGTGGACGGTGAGATCACAGAGGAAGACGTCCAGGTCGTCGAGGCCTACCCGGCCTGACCCGCACCCACCTGGGCGAGGCCCGCCGACTGTCCGCGAGTGGTCGGCGGGCCCTTGCCGTTCCAGGCGGGTCTCAGCATGAGGAACATGAACATCCGGATCCCGAGACGGGCATGGAGGAGCGGGCCCGGGAATCTATACGATGAGCCCATGCGTTCCGTCGATGTGAGCACCCAGGCCCCGGGCACCCGCCTCGTGGCGCGCCTGCACGTCGACCTGTGCCGGCTCGCCAGTGCGATCTGTCCCGGCACGCCGGCGCGCTCGCGCTGAGCCGCCCGCCCAGGCCCGCCGGAGGCTGCACGCCCCGGGCCCTCCACGCCCCGCCGCGCCCTCTGCGGCCCACCCACCTCACGACTCGCACAGGAGCGCACCCATGGCCATCGAGGTCCGCATCCCGACCATCCTCCGCACCTACACCGACGGCGCCAAGGCCGTCGAGGGCTCCGGCAGCAACCTCGGGGAACTCTTCCACGACCTCGACGCCCGCCACCCCGGCATCGCCGCCCGCCTGCTGGACGGCGGCGAGCTGCGCCGCTTCGTCAACGTCTACCTGAACGACGAGGACGTCCGCTTCCTGGAGGGCATCTCCACCGCCCTCTCCGACGGCGACAGCGTCACCATCCTGCCCGCCGTGGCCGGCGGCGCCCGCTGACCTCCCGCCCGACCCGGCCCGGCGGACCGCCGGTGCGGTCCGCCGCGGCCGGGTCGGGCGTCCGACCCGAACCCCACCGCCGTTGCCGGAGGCACCCCTTGCGTTACGACAGCCCGCTCGAAGCCGTCGGCAACACCCCGCTGGTCCGCCTGCCCCGGCTCTCCGCCGGGATCCCCGGCAACACCGAGGGCCTGGTCACCCTCTGGGCCAAGCTGGAGGACCGCAACCCCACCGGCTCCATCAAGGACCGCCCCGCACTGCACATGATCGAGCGCGCCGAGGCCGACGGCCGGCTCACCCCCGGCTGCACCGTCCTGGAGCCCACCAGCGGCAACACCGGCATCTCGCTCGCCATGGCCGCCAAGCTCAAGGGCTACCGCATGGTCTGCGTCATGCCCGAGAACACCAGCGAGGAGCGGCGCGAACTGCTCCGCATGTGGGGCGCCGAGATCATCCCCTCACCGGCCGCCGGCGGCTCCAACACCGCGGTGCGCATCGCCAAGGAGATCGCCGCCGAGCACCCCGACTGGGTCATGCTCTACCAGTACGGCAACCCCGACAACGCCGGCGCCCACTACGCCACCACCGGCCCCGAGATCCTCGCCGACCTGCCCACCGTCACCCACTTCGTGGCCGGTCTCGGCACCACCGGCACCCTGATGGGCGTCGGCCGGTTCCTGCGCGAGAAGGTCCCCGGGGTGCGGATCGTCGCCGCCGAACCGCGCTACGACGACCTCGTCTACGGCCTACGCAACCTCGACGAGGGCTTCGTCCCCGAGCTGTACGACGCCGAGGTGCTCACCACCCGCTTCTCGGTCGGCTCCGCCGACGCCGTGCTGCGCACCCGCGAACTCCTCCAGCAGGAGGGCATCTTCGCGGGCGTCTCCACCGGCGCGATCCTGCACGCGGCGATCGGTGTCGGCCGCAAGGCCGCGCAGGCCGGCGAGCGCGCCGACGTCGTCTTCGTGGTCGCCGACGGCGGTTGGAAGTACCTCTCCACCGGCATCTACACCGCCGAGTCCACCGAGGCGGCGGTCGAGGCACTGCAGGGCCAGCTCTGGGCCTGAGGCCTGAGGTCCGAGGCCTGAGGCCTGAGTGGTCCGGGGCCTGAGCCGGCCGGGGTCGTGGTCGGCGCCCCGGGCGGGGGCCGCTCGCCCGGTCGTCCTCCCGTTCGCCGCCCGCCCGGTCGTTCGTGCCCGTGACGATCGGCGATTTGTCCGTACCGTGCTCCCGGTCTGTCACGGTACGACCACGGTGTCCGTTCCGCGGAGAAGGTGCCGCCGGGCCCGGAAAGGCTGATCACGCACGTCCCCCCACGCACAGCCGGAGGTGACCCGTGAGCCGAAGCACCGACCTGTGGTCGTACGCCGAGATCGCCCGCCACATCAACGTCCAGTCCGAGACCGTCCGCAACTACCGGCGGCACGGCCTGCTCCCCGAACCGGACGTCATCGACGGCAGTGGCCACCCCCGCTGGTACCCCGACACCATCCGGGCCTGGGCCCGCCGGCGCCCCGGGCACCGCTGAACCACCGCCCGGCCGGCGCCCCCACCACCGCACCGCCCGGCGCCCGGGCGGACGCCCCGGCGCCCGCCCGGCCGGGGCACCGCCCCGGCCTCCCGGCGTTCTGGTGATTCCAGCCACAGCACGGCACGGAGACGGGGGCAAAGTGCCCCTCCGCCCTTACCCTCGACACACGCGAAGGGCAGCGCTACCGGCCGGTTCACCCGGCCCGCTCTGTCATGACCAGCGGCAGCCAGGACGTGTCGGGGCGGAGGGGCTCGGATGAAACTGACCGTGGTGGGGTGCTCGGGGAGCTTCCCGTCCGCCGACTCGCCGTGCTCCAGCTACCTCGTGGAGGCCGACGGCTACCGGGTCGTGCTCGACCTCGGCAACGGCGCGCTCGGCGCCCTGCAGAAGTACGTGTCGATCTACGAGGTCGACGCCGTCCTGCTCAGCCACCTGCACGCCGACCACTGCGTCGACCTCTGCGCCTACTGGGTCGCCCGCAACTACCGCGCCGAGGGCTGTCCCGACCCGATGCCCGTCTACGGTCCGGCCGGCACCGCCGAACGGATGGCCCGCGCCTACGACATGCCGGAGAACCCGGGCATGAAGGAGGTGTTCGAGTTCCGCACCCTCACCCCGGGCCGCTTCGACCTCGGCCCCTTCCGGATCGAGGTCGCCCAGGTCAACCACCCCGTCGACGCCTTCGCCTTCCGGCTGGAGCACGACGGCCGCAGCCTCGTCTACTCCGGGGACACCGGCGAGAGCCCCGAACTCGTCGAACTCGCCCGCGACACCGACCTCTTCCTCTGCGAGGCCGCCTACATCGACGGCCGCGACACCTACCGGGCCGTCCACCTCAACGGCCGCGAGGCCGGCGAGCACGCGACCGAGGCCCGCGCCCGCCGGCTCGTCCTCACCCACATCCCGCCGTGGACCGACGCCGGACACAACCTGCGGGACGCCTCCGCCGCGTTCGCCGGCCCCGTCGAGATCGCCCGGGCCGGAGCGGTCTACGAGATCTGAGGGCGCCCGGGGCGCGCCGCGCGCCTCACCCGCGCCCGCTCACCCCGCGCCCGGGGCGCCACGCGCGCCCCACCCTCGGTGCCCCCGCCCGGCTCACCCGCCCACCGGCGTCAGCCAGTGCCGGTACCGCGGATCGGCGCCCGAGACCGCCGCCTCGTACGCCGCCCGCAACCGCACCGTCAACGGACCCGGGGCGGACGGCAGCTCCCGGTCGTCCAGCGAACCCACCGCCACCACCCCGGCCGCCGTACCGCACAGGAACACCTCGTCCGCCGCGTAGAGGTCCGACCGCAGCAGCGACTCCACCCGCACCTCCACCCCCAGGTCCCGGGCCAGCGTCAGCACGGTGTCCCGGGTGATCCCCTCCAGCGCGCCCGCACTCGCCGGCGGCGTGCGCAGCACCCCGCCCCGCACCGCGAACACGTTCTCCCCGGTGCACTCGCCCACCGTGCCGTCCGGCCCCAGCAGCAGCGCCTCGTCGTACCCCGCGTCGGTGGCCTCCCGGCGGGCCAGCACCGAGTTCAGGTACGGACCGGTCGCCTTCGCCGCCGGCGGCACCGCGTTCGGATCGGTCCGCCGCCAGCTGCTCGTCTTCAGCCTGATCCCCGCCGCGCCGTCCGGGAGCTGCCCGTGCCACTCCCAGCTCGCGATCACCGTGGTGGTCGGCGAGAACCGCATGTCCAGGCCCATCGAGCCGTACCCCAGGAAGGCGAAGTGCCGCAGGTAGCAGGAACGGTGACCGTTGGCTCGCACCAGGTCCACCGTCGCCGCGGCCAAGTCCTCCACGCCGAAGGGCAGTTCCATCCGCAGCATGCGGGCGCTGCGGTCCAGTCGGCGCAGGTGCTCGGACAGCCGGAAGACCGCCGGACCGTCCGCCGTGGCGAACGCCCGGGTGCCCTCCAGTACCCCCGTGCCGTAGTGCAGGCCGTGCGTCAGGACGTGCGTACCGGCCTGCTGCCAGGGCACCAGCGCGCCGTCCATCCAGATCGTCGATGCTTCGGGAAGAGCTGTCATGCCACTCATCCTGACCACCCGTCCGCCGCCGGTCAGCCGCTCCGGCCCTGCCGGAACCGGCCATGACCGGGACCGGAAGCGCGGTGTCTCGCCCCTCGGAAACCCCCGCCCGGCCCCCGGCGCCCTTCACTAGGCTGCGCCGATGGAGAGCCCCACCGGCGGCGACGCCACCCAGCTCTACGCCCGCCTGCTCGCCGAGCCCGGCCGCCCGCCCGCCGGAACCGGCCTCGACTGGGACGCGGCACGGCTCGCCGCCGCCACCGCCGAACTGCTCGCCCTCGGACTGCTCCAGCCCACCGCGGCCGGACGTCCCCCCGCCCACGCCGCCGTCTCCGTCGACACCGCCGTCCGGCAACTGCTCATCGACGCCGACGAACAGGTCACCGCCCTGGTCGGCGCGCTGCGCCGGGCCCGTGACTCGGTGGACCACCTGCACACCCGCTACCTGCCGGTCCAGCACCGGCACCGGGCCGGCACCGCGCTCGAAGTCGTCCGCGGCGCCGACCGGATCGCCGCCCTGCTGGAGGACGCCGCGCGCGGCGCCCGCACCGAGGCGCTCTCCCTGCGGCCCGGACAGGACCTCTCCGAAGCCGCCCTCGCCGGCAAGCTCGCCCGCGAACGGCTCGCCCTCGCCCGCGGGGCCGAGCTGCGGACCATCTACCCGGCCGCGGCGCTGCGCCGCCCGGCCGTGCTCGCGCACGCCCGGGAGCTGACCGCGGCCGGGGCGCGGATCCGGGTCGCCCACTCGCTGCCGCTCTGGCTGATCGTGGTCGACGCCCGGCTCGCGATCCTGCCCGCCCCGGGGGCCGGTCCGGACGGGGACGCCCCCGCCGCCGGGGCGGCGGTGGTGGTGCACGAGCCGGCCCTGGTCGCCCTGGTCGCCGAACTGTTCGAGTACTTCTGGTCGGCGGCCTGGACGCCGCCCGAACTCCTGCCGGGGGCCGATGACATGACGGATCGTCATGTCGAGGTGCTGCGGCTGCTGACGGCCGGGCTGACCGATGCGGCGATCGCCCGGAAGCTGGAGGTGTCCGAGCGGACGGTGCGCCGGCTGGTCGCGGAGCTCACTGCCGGCCTGGGCGCGGAGAGCCGCTTCCAGGCCGGCGTGTACGCGGCCCGCCTCGGCCGCGTCTGACGGCCGCGTCCGACGGCTCCGGTGCGTCCGACGGCCCCGGGGCGCGCGACGGCCCCGGGGCGTCCGGCCGCTCCCGGTGCGACGGGTGCGGCCGGACCCTCAGGGGCGGCCGGGGACCGGCAGGCCGAGGTGGTCGCGCAGCGTCGTCCCGGTGTACTCGGTGCGGAACACCCCGCGCTCCTGGAGCAGCGGCACCACCCGGTCGACGAAGTCGTCCAGCCCGCCCGGGGTGAGGTGCGGGACGAGGATGAAGCCGTCCGCCGCGTCGCTCTGCACATAGGTGTCGATCCGGTCGGCGACCGCCTCCGGGGTGCCGATGAAGGACTGCCGGCCGGTCACCTCGATCACCAGTTCACGGCTGGTGAGCTTCTTCTCCTCGGCCACCGCGCGCCACTTGGCGGCGATCTCCAGCGGGTCGCCGAGCGTGGTCCGGCCCTTGACGATGCCGGAGTCCGGGACCGGGTCGACGGTGGGCAGCGGGCCGTCCGGGTCGTGGCCGGAGAGGTCGACGCCCCAGACCTGCTCCAGGTAGCCGATCGTGGTCGCCGGGCTGACCTGGGCGCGCCGGATCTCGGCGGCCCGCTCGACGGCCTCCTCCTGGGTGTCGCCCAGCACGTAGGTGACCCCGGGCATGATCTTGAGTTCGTCCGGCTTGCGCCCGTACGCGGCCAGTCGGCGCTTGACGTCGGCGTGGAAGGCCTGGCCGGCGGTGAGCGTGTGGTGCCGGCTGAAGATGACGTCGGCGGTGGCGGCGGCGAACTCGCGGCCCTCGTCGGAGTCGCCGGCCTGGATGACGACCGGGTGGCCCTGCGGCGGGCGGGGCAGCGAGAGGGTTCCCTCGACGTCGAACTGCGGGCCCCGGTGGCGGACCGTTCCGCCGTCCGCCGCGTCCCAGAACTCCCGGACCAGCTGCACGAACTCGGCGGCCCGGGTGTACCGGTCGGCCCGGTCGAGGTACCCGCCGCGGCGGAAGTTCTCGCCGGTGAAGGCGTCCGAGGAGGTCACCACGTTCCAGGCGGCCCGGCCGTCGGACAGGTGGTCCAGCGAGGCGAACCGGCGGGCCAGCTCGTAGGGCTCGTTGAAGGTGGCGTTGACGGTCGCGGCCAGCCCGAGGCGGGTGGTGACGGCGGCGAGCGCGTTGAGCACGGTGATCGACTCGGGGCGGCCGACCACGTCCAGGTCGTGGATGCGGCCCTTCACCTCGCGCAGCCGCAGGCCCTCGGCGAGGAAGAAGAAGTCGAAGCGCCCGCGCTCGGCGGTCTCCGCGAGGTGGCGGAAGGAGGCGAAGTCGATCTGGCTGCCGGACGCCGGGTCGGTCCAGACGGTGGTGTTGTTGACGCCGGGGAAGTGCGCGGCGAGGTGGATCTGCTTGAGCGGGCGGTCCGTCATCGGGTCACCTCGGCGGGAGCGGCGGCGGGGGCGGCGGCGTCGTTGCCGGCGGCGGGGATCTGAACGGGGGCCTGGGCGGGGACCTGGGCGGCGGGGGTGCTGCTGAGGGTGGCGGCGAGGGCGTACCGGCTGGCCGGGCGGGCCAGGCCGAGGTGGTCGCGCAGTGTGGGTCCGCCGTAGGAGGTGCGGAACAGGCCGAGGTCGCGCAGGGCCGGGACGACGCGGTCGGCGACCGCGGCCAGGTCGCGGGCCGGGTCGGCGGGCACCAGGTGGAACCCGTCGACCCCGCCGCCGCCCTCGGCGAGTTCGCCGATCAGGGCGGCGGTCGCGGCCTCGTCGGCGAGCGCCACCGGGATCCGGGCCAGGATCCGCAGCGACTCACCGGCGCGCAGCCGCAGTTCGGTGGCGGCGGTCAGCCGGGTGGCCCGGTCGGGGGCGTCCAGCAGCACGACGTCCGCGTACCGGGCCGCGGTGGTGACGCGGGCGCGTCCGCCGGCCGCGGCGTCCGGGGCGAGGTCGGCGGCGGCGACCGCGACGACGACCACCGGTCGGCCCTGCGGCGGGCGCGGGGTGATCGAGGGGCCGCGGACCGAGAAGTGCGTCCCCTCGAAGTCGATGTAGTGCAGCTTGTCGCGGTCGATGAACCGGCCGGTGGCGGTGTCGCGGATCTCGGCGTCGTCCTCCCAGCTGTCCCAGAGCCGGGCGGCGACCTCGGCGGCGTCGGCGGCCTCGGCCCAGAGCTCGTCGGCCGGCGCGGTGCCCTTGCGGCCGAACGCCTTCGCCTCGGCCTCGGTGTCGGAGACGCCGACCAGCCAGCCGGCCCTGCCCCCGCTCACCCAGTCCAGGGTGTTGACGGATATCGAGGTGTGGAACGGCTCGGTGTGGGTGGTGGTGACGGTCGGCACCAGGCCGAGTCCGCGGGTGACCGGGGCGAGCCGGGAGAAGGTGGCGAGCGCGTCGAGCCGGCGCGGCTCGGGCGCGTAGGAGTCGTCGAGGGTCACGAAGTCGAGGGTGGCCCGCTCGGCGAGCCGGGCGAGGGCGGTGAAGTGTCCGGCGTCGACGTGGCCTGGGCTGTCGACGGCGGCGGAAAGATGCAGCTGGCGGGGCATGTGTGGCCTTGACTTTCCTCGTGCGGAAGCGGTGCGTGCGGAGGCGGTGCGCCGGGCCGCGAGGAGCGCGGACGCGGTGCGAACGGACGCGGGGTGTGCCGTGCGGGCACGCCGCGCGCGGGTTCGCGTGCGGTGCGGCCGGGTGGACGGCGGGGGCCCGGGTCACGGGCGGGACGGGAGTCGGTGCGGCCGGGGCGCGGCGGGGACGTCAGCCGGGCGGCGGCGGGGGGAACGCTCGGGTCAGGCGCAACACGCCGCGGACCACACGCGACCGAAGTCGATGTGGCTGCGGGTGACCAGCATGCGCGGGGCGTTCACCGCTTCAGTTGACCAGCGATCTTCCCGGTTCGTCAACCACCGTCTCACCGGGCGGCTTCCGGTGCGAGACGCGGGGGCGGGGCTCCGGTTCGGGGCACGCGAACGGCCCCGCCCCGCCACCCGGGGGAGCGGGTGGCGGGGCGGGGCCGTGAGCGGCGTCAGGTGGTACTCGGCGTCAGGCCTTGGTGACGTCCTCGATCTCCTCGTCGTCCTCGCGACCGGGGGTCTTGAGGTCGAACTTGATGATCGCGAAGCGGAAGAGGAAGTAGTACAGGGCGGCGAAGGCCAGGCCGATCGGGATGATCATCCACGGGTCGGTGGCCTTGTTCCAGGCGAGCAGGTAGTCGATCAGGCCGCCGGAGAAGGTGAAGCCGTCGTGCACGCCGAGCGCCCAGGTGAGGGCCATCGAGACGGCGGTGAGGAGCGCGTGGATGACGTACAGCAGCGGGGCGATGAAGACGAAGGAGAACTCGATCGGCTCGGTGACACCGGTGACGAAGGAGGTCAGCGCCAGCGACAGCATCATGCCGGTGACGGCCTTGCGGCGGTGCGGCTTGGCGGTGTGGGCGATGGCGAAGGCGGCGGCGGGCAGCGCGAACATCATGATCGGGTAGAAGCCCGACATGAACTGTCCGGCCGTGGGGTCGCCGGCGAAGAAGCGGGTCAGGTCGCCGTGCACGACGGTGCCGTCGGGCTTGGTGAAGTCGCCGGTCTGGAACCAGGCGAAGGAGTTCACGAACTGGTGCATGCCGACCGGCAGCAGACCGCGGTTGACCAGGCCGAAGGCGCCCGCACCGACCGCGCCGGCGCCGATCAGGGTGTCGTTCAGGCTCTTGATGGCGTCGCCGATCGGGCCCCAGGTCAGGGCGAAGATCACACCGACGGCGGTGCCGACGAAGGCCATGATGATCGGGACGAGGCGGCGGCCGTTGAAGAAGCCGAGCCAGTCGACCAGCTTGGTGCGGTGGTACTTCTGCCACAGCACGGCGCTGAGCAGACCGATCACGATGCCGCCGAGCACGCCCGGGTTCTGGTACGTCGCGGGGACCCACTTGCCGTCCGCGATGTGGCCCTCGGTGATCGGGAACGCGGTGAGCACGTTCTTGTACACCAGGAAGCCGACCAGGGCCGCGAGGGCGGTCGAGCCGTCGGCCTTCTTGGCGAAGCCGATGGCGATGCCCACCGCGAACAGCAGCGGCAGGTTGTCGAAGACACCGTTGCCGGCGGTGGCGAAGACCGCCGCGACCTTGTCCCAGCCGAGGCCGTCCTTGCCGAACACGTCGTCCTGGCCGAGGCGCAGCAGCAGACCGGCGGCCGGGAGAACGGCGATGGGCAGCTGGAGGCTGCGGCCGATCTTCTGCAGACCCTGGAGCAGGTTCTGGCCGAACTTCTTGGTGGGGCTTGGCGTGGCCGGAGCCGCGGCGGGCGCCGGTGCCTGCGCTGACTGACTCATGGGGGTGGGTTCCTTACGGCAAGGGCGGGTCGGTCGGGGGGTAGGTGCACAGGGGGCCGAACCGCGAACTGGTCTACACCACACGTGGTGTAGACCAGTTTTGTAGCACGGGTGGAGAAGGGGGGGAAGCCCCGAAAGCGCCGCTGGTGGGAAGCGCTATGAAATCGAAACCTACTTGCGGATCGACGATCATGATTACCCGCCGTGATTGGGATTTTGGCTATTTGCGCAACAAAAAGCCGAACCCCTTGGCAGGCCCGGCCGAGGGGCCCGTCCGGGCTCCGTCCGAGCTCCGTTCGCGCCGCGTCCGGGGTCTGCCCGGGTCCTGTCCGGGTCCCGCCCGGGGCCCGGCGGCGGCGTGCCCCGGTGGCACGGCGGGGCCGGGGCGGGTGCGGCGGGCCGGCCGGCGGCGGGAAGGGGGCGGTTCGCGGGGAGTGCGGGCGGGGCGGCCGGCCCGTGGGCGCGGTCCGGCGGCTCGCGGGTGTCGCGCACCCCCCTCGCCCGGGCGCCGGTAATCGCCGCCGGGATTGCCTCCCGGTCCGCCGCCGCGATCTCTTCGCGCGGTGAAACGGGAGGCGAAACCGCACGGGTGCGGCGTTACCGGATTGCCGGGCGGCGCTTCCCGGCGGGTGGTGATCTTCCCCCCACCCGGACCCCCGCCCGGATCCCCGGCCCGGTCCCCCTGTCCGGTCCCCCTCTCCGGCGTCCCCGGCCCGGCCCGTCCGCCTCCCGGGCCCCGGGTGGCCCGGGCCCCGCCCGTCCGCCGGTGCCGCGCACGCCCGGGGCCGGGCGGGACTCCCGGTGCCCGTCGGGACCGGCCCCGGCGCCGTGCGGCCGGGGGCCGCGGCCCCCGGTCCCGGCCGCCGAATTCCCCGGCCCGAATTCCCCGGAGTTCCGCACCGGGGCCAAAGGCCCGGCCGGGATATGCCGAAAGCCCCGGACCGTCGGTCCGGGGGCTTTATCGGATGGCGCGTGGTGACGCTCGGTTTATGCCTTGGTCACGTCCTCGACCTCGTCCTCGTCCTCGCGCCCGGGTGTTTTCATGTTGAATTTCACGATGATGAATCTGAAGAGCGCGTAGTACACGACGGCGAAGCAGAGGCCGATCGGGATGATCATCCACGGCTTGGTGGCGAGGCCCCAGTTGATCACGTAGTCGATCAGGCCGGCCGAGAAGCTGAACCCGTCGTGCACCCCGAGTGCCCAGGTGACCGCCATCGAGGCGCCGGTCAGCAGCGCGTGCACCGCGTACAGCGCCGGGGCGACGTAGGCGAAGGAGTACTCGATCGGTTCGGTGACCCCGGTGACGAAGGAGGTCAGGCCGACCGAGAGCATCAGGCCGTAGATCTCCTTGCGCCGGTGCGGCTTGGCCGCGTGGGCCATGGCCAGGGCGGCGGCCGGCAGCGCGAACATCATGATGGGGAAGAATCCGGAGGTGAACTGGCCCGCCGTCGGGTCGCCCGCCAGGAAGCGCGGGATGTCGCCGTGGACGACGGCGCCGTCCGGTTTCGTGAAGTCGCCGAACTGGAACCAGACGAAGGTGTTCAACAGCTGGTGCATGCCGATCAGCAGCAGGGCGCGGTTGGCCACGCCGAAGATGCCGGCGCCCCACGCGTCCAGGTCGGCGAGGGTCTGGCTGAAGTCGTTGAACGCCCGGCCGATCGGCGGCCAGACCCAGACCGCCAGGACGGCGACCACCATGCCCACCAGGGCGGTGATCATCGGGACCAGGCGGCGCCCGTTGAAGAATCCCAGCCAGTCGACCAGTCTGGTGCGGTGGAAGCGCACCCAGAGCCAGGCCGACAGCAGGCCGATCAGGATGCCGCCCAGGACGCCCGGGTTCTGGTACGTCGCGGCCGCCGCCTTGGCCGAGGTGAAGTCCACGCACTGGTTGCCGACCAGGACCGTCGGGAGCTCGCAGTCCTCCGGGAAGGCGTGCAGCACCTGGTAGAAGACGAGGAAGCCGACCACGGCCGCCAGTGCGGTCGAGCCGTCCGCCTTCTTCGCCATGCCGATCGCGACACCGATGCAGAACAGCATCGGCAGACCGAGCGAGGAGTCCAGCAGTGCGCCGCCCGCCGCCGCGAAGACCTTGGCGACGTCGTCCCAGCCGAGGCCGTCCTTGCCGAAGACGTCGGGCTGGCCGAGCCGGTTGAGGATGCCGGCGGCCGGGAGCACCGCGACCGGGAGCTGGAGCGAGCGGCCCATCTTCTGGAGGCCGCCGTAGAAGGTGTGCCACCACGTGGACTGCGGGGCTGTGGCGCCTGCCGAACTCATCCTTCGCCCTCCGGGAGCAGTTGCCGGCCGCAGGCCCCCGGGGGGACCTTCGGGCGGAGGCCAGGAACACCCGGGGCCCTTCCTGCGTTCACCGGAGTACACATATATTGGTGTAGACCACTTTGGGACGCAGGCCGCGAGCACCGGGAGCACGAGCCCCGCTGATCGTCATCCTCGGACGGCGTTCCGGGGCATGCGCGCCGGGATGGGCCAAAAGTGGACTAACGTGGCAAATCGGTCCGGATCGGGTCATGCTGGTCGCGCTGCCGGGCAGCATGGCGGCACGACCGTCGGCTGACCCCGCGTCAGCACCGGCCGCGACCCACCACCCCGTCCCTCCGGCCGGGGTCGGCAGCACAGCGCAGGACGGCACCCGGCAGAGCAGCCGGCGGGCCGAGACAGAGGGAGAAAGCAATGGCCAGCAAGGCTGAGAAGATCGTCGCCGGTCTCGGCGGCATCGACAACATCGAAGAGGTCGAGGGCTGCATCACCCGCCTGCGCACCGAGGTCAAGGACGCCTCCCTCGTCGACGAGGCCGCGCTGAAGGCCGCCGGCGCCCACGGCGTCGTCAAGATGGGCACCGCGATCCAGGTCGTCATCGGCACCGACGCCGACCCGATCGCCGCCGACATCGAGGACATGATGTGAGCTGAGCCCAACCGGCTCACCGCCCCTCGGCCCGCCCGCCCCCGTGGCCGGCGGGCCGAGGCGCGCCCGGGGCCGCCCGCGGCGCACGCCCTGCCCCGCCCCGGGGCCCGCTCGTCCCGTGACCTGCCTGTCCTGTGACCCGCCTGTCCGGTGACCCGCCGTCCTGCGACCCGCTGACCCGTGCTCGGAACCCCGTGCCCGGAACCCCGCGGCGGGCCCTCCGGGCACGACCCGGACTCCACGGGGCGTACCCGGAGCACCCACCGAAACCGGCTACGCTCGGTGCCTATGTCACGCATCGACGGCCGCACCCCCGACCAGCTCCGCCCCGTCACCATCGAACGGGGCTGGAGCAAGCACGCCGAAGGCTCCGTCCTCATCTCCTACGGCGACACCAAGGTGCTGTGCACCGCCAGCGTCACCGAAGGCGTCCCGCGCTGGCGCAAGGGCAGCGGCGAAGGCTGGGTCACCGCCGAGTACTCTATGCTCCCGCGCGCCACCAACACCCGCGGCGACCGCGAGTCCGTCAAGGGCCGCCTCGGCGGACGCACCCACGAGATCAGCCGGCTCATCGGCCGCTCGCTGCGCGCCGTCGTCGACCACCGCGCCCTCGCCGAGAACACCATCGTCCTCGACTGCGACGTCCTCCAGGCCGACGGCGGCACCCGCACCGCCGCGATCACCGGCGCCTACGTCGCCCTCGTCGACGCCGTCGCCTGGGCCCGTGACAAGAAGATCCTCCGCGCCAAGGGCCAGCCGATCACCGGCGGCGTCAGCGCCGTCAGCGTCGGCATCATCGACGGCGTCCCGATGCTCGACCTCCGCTACGAGGAGGACGTCCGCGCCGAGACCGACATGAACATCGTCTGCACCGCCGACGGCCGCTTCGTCGAGGTCCAGGGCACCGCCGAAGGCGCCCCGTTCGACCGCGCACTGCTCGACGGGCTCCTCGACCTCGGCACCCTCGGCTGCGCCGAGCTCGACGAGATCCAGCGCAAGGCCCTCGGCTCCCTCGACGGCTGAGGTCTCGGTTCCGCTTCGGTTTCCGAAAACCCCCGGGCTCCGGCCCCGGTCGCTGTACAGGCCGGGGCCGGAGCCCGTACGGTTCCCGCAGCACCCGGTTGCGGGAACCGTGCACCCCTCGGCGCGCGTCCTTCCCTTCCGGAAACCCGCGCACCGAGGAGGACCGGATGCCCCAGAGCATCGCCCGCCCGACCATGCTCGCCGTGGCCGGCCTGATCGCCATCCTCCCGCTCAGCGCCGTGAGTTGCTCGGCCGCGCAGAAGGCGCTCGACTGCGGCAACACCGCGGTCAAGATCACCGGTGACATCAGCGACGTCAGCAACGCGTACAGCAACGCCAGCAACGACGCGGCCGCCGCCGGGCAGGCGCTGCAGAAGCTCAAGAACGACCTCGACCAGCTCGGCAAGAACTCCAAGGACACCGACGTCGCCCAGGCCATCACCGACCTCTCCACCCAGGTCGACAAGGTCCAGCAGGCCGTCAACAACAAGCAGGTGCCCGACCTCAAGCCGCTCGGCGACGCCGCCTCGAACCTCACCAAGGTCTGCACCGGCTGACGACCGCTCAAGCCGGCAACGGCGGTGGCAGCGGTGGCGTCCGGCCGGGACGGGGCGCCCGGTTAGGGTGGTTTCATGACCACTCGACTCATCCTCGCCACCCGTAACCAGAACAAGGTCGTGGAGCTCCGCGACATCCTCGGCAGCGCCGGCCTGGACGTCGAACTGGTCGGCGCCGACGCCTACCCGGAGATCCCCGACGTCCGCGAGACCGGCGTGACCTTCGCCGAGAACGCCCTCCTCAAGGCCCACACGCTGGCGCGCGCCACCGGCCTGCCCGCCGTCGCCGACGACTCCGGCCTCTGCGTCGACGTCCTCAACGGCGCCCCCGGCATCTTCTCCGCCCGCTGGGCGGGCAAGCACGGCGACGACCGCGCCAACCTCGACCTGCTGCTCGCCCAGCTCTCCGACATCGACGACACCCACCGCGGCGCCCACTTCTTCTGCGCCGCCGCCCTCGCCCTCCCCGACGGCACCGAGCGCGTCGTCGAGGGCCGGCTCCTCGGCACCCTCCGCACCGCCCCCGCCGGTGACGGCGGCTTCGGCTACGACCCGCTCCTCCAGCCCCTCGGCGAGACCCGCACCTGCGCCGAGCTGACGCCGGCGGAGAAGAACGCCATCAGCCACCGCGGCCAGGCCTTCCGCGCCCTCGCCCCGGTCGTCCGGGAGCTGCTGGGCTGACGGCGGGCTGGGCTGACGGCGAAGGCCCGCTCCGGAGGTGACTCCGGAGCGGGCCTTCGTTTCTGAGGCTAGTGCGGCCTGAGGGACTCGAACCCTCACGGGATTTCTCCCACGGGCACCTAAAACCCGCGCGGCTGCCGGTTACGCCAAGGCCGCATGGCCCCAGTCTAGGGGTTCGCCCGGAGCGTGGACACCGTCATTTCACCCGGTGGCGTCGCCAGGCGCGGGCCTCGCCCGCCCGCGCTTGTTGCGGCCGCAGTATGTGTCGGTGACGGCGTGGCAGTTCGGGCAGAGCAGCCGGAGGTTGTCCGGGCGGTTGTCCGCCCAGTCGCCGTTGACGTGGTCGACTTCGAGGGTCAGCGGACGTCCCTGCCAACGCGGCCCGATGCCGCAGCCCTCGCACGACTCCGGCCGCCCGAGTTCTTCCAGGGCACGGCGGATCCGCGAACCAGGCAGCCGCTTGGCGTCCTCCGGGCGCTGGACGAGCAGCCGCTCGGGAGGGATTCTGCCGGGGAGCCGTTTGCCCCGGCTGTGGGCCTGCCCGGTGAAGTGCGAGGTGTCGATGCCGAGCGCCTTGATGCGGCGTCCGATGTGGGCCTGGGTGCCGCCGGCCTGGCGCAGGTGGAGGTGGCGCACCACGCCGGCGACGCTCTGCGAGACGGCCACGGCCTCCTGGAGCAGTTCGCGGGTGTAGACGCTGCCGGTGGGCCGGAAGTGCGTGGTGTCGACGCCGAACTCGGTGAGCTTGCGGCGCAGGTACTTCCGGCGGTCCTTGTTCGGCTCCCGGCCGAGTGCGCGGAGCACCTCGTCCAGCGATGTCGACTCCGCCGCGGCGGCCGTGAGGAGTTCGCGGGTGTACCTGGTGACCGGCATGGTCGTCCCCCTTCGGGCTGGTGTGCGCCCGTCCCCCCGGTGTGCGAACGACCGGTGGCCCGGTCGGGTTACGGCCTCACCACCAGTACGTCGGGTAGCGGCGGTTGCGGAGGCGGGCGGCGGCGAGGCCGGTGAGGGTGAGGAGGGTGGCGGCGAGGGCGAGGAGGGGGAGGAAGTGGCGGGGGTCGGGGGAGGTGAGGGTGACGATGACGGCGGTCGCGGCGGCGGGGGAGTGCGGGGTGCGGGCGAGGGCCATGACGCCGAGGGCGAGGCCGCCGGCGACGGCGGCGGACCAGTAGGCGGGGGTGGTGGCGGCGAGGACGGCGTAGCCGGTGAGGGCGGAGAGGAGTTGGCCGCCGATGACGCTGCGGGGTTGGGCGAGGGGGAGGTCGGGGGCGCCGGCGATGAGGGCCATGGAGGCGGCGAGGGGCGGGATGAGCAGGGGTTGGCGGGTGAGGGTGCCGAGGGCGACGAGGAGGAGCAGGGCGGTGACGGCGGTGGCGGTGGAGGCGAGGACGGCGGTGGCGGCGGGGCGGGCTGGGGCCTGGCTGGGGAGCGGCATGGCGGCGACGTCCTAACGGCAGGGTGGCGTTGGTAGCGTTAGTTTGCTGGGTTGGCTAGCGGATGGCAAGTCGCGTTACCGTTAGGTATGGGTACGGGCAGGGATGTGGCGGAGCGCGGTGCGGTCGACGGGATGCCGGTCGACGGTGAGCACCTGGCGCTGGACCTGGTGAACACCACCTTCATCAGGGGCGGCCTGCGCGGCCACCTGGTGGACGTCCTGGTGGAGCCCGCCGACCTGGCGGCCTGGGTGGAGCGGCACGGGGAGGGGCTGGATCCGGCGAGTGCGCCGCCCGGGGAGCTGGGGCCGGCGGAGCTGGCGGCGTTCCTGGAGCTGCGGCGGGCGCTGCGGGCGGTGCTGACCGCGGTGGTGGCGGGCGGGCCGGCGGCGGACGCGGACGTCGCGGTGGTGAACGGGGCGCTGCGGGCGGCGCCGGGGTGGGCCGAGCTGCCGCCGGGGGCGGTGGGGCGGGCGGTGCCGCGGAGCCTGGCGGGGGAGCGGGGGCGGGTGCTGCTGGCGCGGGTGGCGCAGGCGGCGGTGGAGCTGCTGACGGGGGAGCGGCGGGACTCGGTGAAGGCGTGTCCGGCTCCGGGCTGCATCCTCTTCTTCCTGCAGCAGCACGCGCGTCGGGCGTGGTGCTCGACGTCCTGCGGGACGCGGGTGCGGGTGGCCCGGCATAGTCGTCGGCATGCGGAGGAGTGAGCGGGCCGGTGCGGGCCGGCGGGCCGAGTGGCGGGCCGGGTGGCGGGCCGGACGGTGCGTCGGCTGACCGTCGACAATCGGCCGTTCGACCGGCGATGTTGGGGAATTGATTACCAATTGGTACAGACCTATTGACCTATGTGGTTCAGACCACATAGCTTCAGCGCCAATCTGCTTTCCCCCACTGTGCGTGCTCCCCCACAGGCACGCGCCGACACTCTGCCCGGAGGACCGAGTGTTGAAGCGATCCACGGCGGAGCGGCGTCCCACCGCTGCTCACCGTTCCACGAGCCCGGCGGCCCGCGCCGGCCTGGCCTCGCTGGCGGCAGCCGCGATGGCGGGCCTGCTGGTGGCCACGCTGGGCGCGGCGCCCTCGCAGGCGTCCGCCACCGTCGACAACGCGGCCTGTCGCCCGGACGGCCTGTACGCCACCCCCGGCGTCGACGTCCCCTACTGCAACGTCTACGACACCAACGGCCGAGAGAAGATGGGCGCCGATCACCAGCGCCGCATCATCGGCTACTTCACCGGCTGGCGCACCGGCAAGGACGGCACCCCGCCGTACCTGGTGAGCGACATCCCCTGGGATAAGGTCACCCACCTCAACTACGCCTTCGGCCACGTCGGTTCCGACAACAAGCTGTCGGTCGGCACGGACAACGACAAGAACGAGGCCACCGGGATCTCCTTCCCCGGCGTGCCCGGTGCCGAGCTCGACCCGTCGCTGCCGTACAAGGGTCACTTCAACCTGCTGACCAAGTACAAGAAGCAGTACCCGAACGTCAAGACCATGATCTCGGTGGGCGGTTGGACCGAGACCGGCGGGTACTTCGGCGACGACGGCAAGCGCGTCAACTCCGGCGGCTTCTACTCGATGACCGTCAACCCGGACGGCAGCGTCAACCAGGCGGGCATCGACACCTTCGCCACCTCGGCCGTCGACTTCATCAAGAAGTACGGCTTCAACGGCGTCGACGTCGACTACGAGTACCCGACCTCGATGAAGGACGCGGGCAACCCGCTGGACTGGCAGCTCGCCAACAGCAAGCGCGGCTCGCTGGCCAAGGGCTACGCCGCCCTGATGAAGACGCTCCGCGAGAAGCTCGACCGGGCCGGCGCCACCGACGGCAAGCACTACCTGCTCTCGGTCGCGGCCCCGTCGTCCGGCTACCTGCTGCGCGGCATGGAGACGTTCCAGATCGCGCAGTACCTGGACTACGTCAACATCATGTCGTACGACCTGCACGGCGCCTGGAACAAGTACGTCGGCCCGAACGCCTCGCTGTTCGACGACGGCAAGGACGGCGAGCTGGCGGCGGCCAACGTCTACGGCACCGGCCAGTACGGCGGCATCGGCTACCTGAACACCGACTGGTCGTACCACTACTTCCGCGGTGCGATGCCCGGCGGCCGGATCAACGTCGGCCTGCCGTACTACACCCGCGGCTTCAAGAACGTGGTCGGCGGCACCAACGGCCTCTGGGGCACCGCCTCGGCGACCACCTGCCCGGTCGGCTCCGGCCTGACGGCGTGCGGTGACGGCGCGGTCGGCATCGACAACATCTGGAACGACAAGGACGACGCGGGCAAGGAGTCCCCGGCCGGGTCGAACCCGATGTGGCACGCCAAGAACCTGGAGAAGGGCATCCTGCCCGACTACCTCTCCAAGTACGGCGTGAAGGACACCGCCCTGCAGGGCACCTACGCCCGCAACTACAGCTCCGCCCTGGTGGCGCCGTGGCTGTGGAACGACGCCAAGAAGGTCTTCCTCTCCACCGAGGACGAGCAGTCGGTGGGTGCCAAGGCCGACTACATCGTGAACCAGGGCGCCGGCGGCGCGATGATCTGGGAGCTGGCCGGCGACTACAAGTGGGACGCGGCCGCCAACGGCGGCAAGGGCCAGTACGTCCCGGGCAACACGCTCACCTCGCTGATGTACGACAAGTTCAAGGCGGCCTCGGCGTACGGCGCGATCCGCTCGACGACGGCGCTGCCGCAGCAGACCCTGCCGATCGACGTGTCGTTCACCAACTTCGCGCTGGGCGACTCGAACTACCCGATCAACCCGAAGATCCACATCGTCAACAACTCGACGCAGACCCTGCCGGGCGGCACCGAGTTCCAGTTCGACTACAGCAACTCGGCCCCGGGCAACGCCAAGGACCAGTCCGGCTTCGGCCTGACGGTCATCAAGCAGGACCACACCGGTCCGGGCAACGTGGGCGGCCTCAAGGGCACCTACAACCGCGTGTCGGTCAAGCTGCCGGGCTGGCAGTCGCTGGCGCCGGGCGCGTCGATCGACATGGACTTCACCTACTACCTGCCGGTCTCCACCCCGTCCAACTGGACGGTCAACGTGGGCGGCACGCTGTACGGGCTCAAGGGCGACCTGACCCGCGGCGCGGTGGACGGCGGCACCCCGACCCCGACCCCGACGCCCACCGTGACGCCGACGGTCACCCCGACCGTGACGCCGACCGTGACCCCCACGGTGACGCCGACCGTCACGCCCACCGTGACCCCGACGGTGACCCCGACCGCGACCCCGACCACCGGCACCTGCGCCGCTGCGCCGAGCTGGGACGCGGCCACCACCTACGCGACGCCGACCAAGGTGTCGTGGAAGGGCCACTACTACCAGAACAAGTGGTGGACCAAGGGCGACGACCCCGCCGCCAGCGGTGCGTGGGGTGTCTGGAGCGACCTCGGGGCCTGCTGATGACAGCGGTCTCCTGAGGTGAGAGACGGCGGTGGCGGTGCACCCGGTCGGGGGGTGCGCCGCCACCGCTGCTCCGTGTCCGGGGGCACCGGGCGCGGGCGCTACTTCTCGACGTCGCCGCGCATCTTCGCGAACAGCCCGGCGGCCTCGGCCGGGGTGGTGTGCGGGAACAGCGCCACACCGGCCGTGGAGGCGTCGGACCAGCCGCAGACGACGTCGGTGGTGGGCGCCTCCGGCAGCTGAAGGCACTCCAGCGAGCCGCCGAGCGGACCGGACGGGTACGGGGCGGCGGTGGTCGGGGTACCGGTGGAGCCGTTGCCCAGGGCGTAGTCGATCAGACCGCGCCACAGGTGCTCGCGGCGCTTGGCCGGGTCCTCGGGGACGTTGTCGACGGCCACCAGCAGGATCCGGCGGCCGGAGGTCTGGCCGGGGCGGTCGAAGTTCGAGACCACCAGGTGCATGTCGGGGCGCATCTCGCCCGGGTCGACGGCGACGTCGGAGACGGCGTCCCGGCCGACGGTCTTGGCGAGCCCGCCGGCCGTCCGCGCCTCGACGACCTGGCGCTTGCCGGCCGCGCCGGACGGTTTCGCGGTCGCGGTCGCGGTCGCGGTGCCGGTCGGGGTGCCGGTCGCGGGAGCGGCGGCGGGGGTGGTGGCGGCGCCGGTGGCGGGCGCGGTGAGCGGCGGCGGCACGGCACCGTCGTCGTTCTCGGGCCCGCACGCGGTCAGCGCGAGGGCGGCGACCGCGGCGACGACGGCGAGGCGGGTGGTGGCGGAACCGGGTCTGGCGCTCTGCACGGCGGTTCACTCCTGGGGCGAGGCGGGGACCGGGCTGCCGGCCCGGGTGCTCAGCAGGCTAGGGCCCGCCGCGGACCGCCCGACAGGGTTCTCGCGGAGTGCGGACAGCACCGGGACGCGGCGGTGACGAAGCGGCGCCCCCGCCGCGCCCCGGTGCAGCCCGCGGCCGGGCTCAGGCCGCCTCGACCTTGAGGTCGCGCAGCAGCTTGGCCACGTGGCCGGTCGCCTTGACGTTGTACAGCGCGTGCTCGACCTTGCCCTGCTCGTCCACGATCACGGTGGAGCGGATCACGCCGGTCACGGTCTTGCCGTACAGCTTCTTCTCGCCGAACGCGCCGTAGGCCTCCAGCACCTTCTTCTCCGGGTCGGAGAGCAGGGTGACCTTGAGGTCCTCGGCCTCGCGGAACTTGCCGAGCTTCTCCGGCTTGTCCGGCGAGATCCCGATGACGTCGTACCCGGCGCCGGCGAAGACCTCCAGGTTGTCGGTGAAGTCGCAGGCCTGCTTGGTGCAGCCGGGGGTGAGCGCGGCCGGGTAGAAGTAGACGATCACCTTGCGGCCGAGGTGGCCGGCGAGGGACACCTCGTCGCCGTCGGCGTCGGGCAGGGTGAAGGCGGGCGCGGTGTCGCCGGGCTGGAGACGCTCACTCACGGGATTTCTCCTGGTGCTGGACGGGCGGTCGTACCACGCCCAACTTACCCCCGATGGTGGGTGGGGCCGCGCGGGGCCGCTCGCCAGCTGACACACTGGGTCAGTCGTACAGGACAACATCAGTGAATGGGGTGGCCCGCGTGGGCGAGGCGAGCACGACGGACAAGGCGGCGCGGACGACCGCCCAGATCGAGGCGGACATCTCCCGGACCCGCACCCAGCTGGCGGAGACCCTGGACGAGCTCGCCATGCGGGTCCACCCGACCACCATCTCCGCCCAGGTCAAGGCGAAGGCCGTGGCCACGGTCGAGGAGAAGGCCGGCCGGGCGTACGTGGCCGCCAGCGGGCTGGTCGAGCAGGCCCGGGCGCAGTTCGTGGACGAGAAGGGGCAGCCGCGCAAGGAGCGGATCGTCCCGGCCGCACTGGTCGGCGTCGGCCTGGTGCTGCTGGTCGCCTCGGTCCGCAAGCGCCGCAAGGGCTGAGCGCGGGCGGGGCGGGACCGATCGCCGCGGGCCGGGTACGGGCGTGCCCGGCCTTCCGCATGTCGGCCCGGCCTCACGCGGCGCCCCCGGGAGCGGTACCTTCGGGGTCGTGAGTACGAACGACGAACCGACCCTGCCGTCCCGTTCCGCCGAGAACGACCTGCCGCGTCACGACCGGCTGGGCGAGAAGCTGCCGATCAAGATGCTGCACGACCGCGTCCTGGTGAGGACCGAGATCGGCGAGGGCGAGCGGCGCTCGACCGGCGGCATCCTGATCCCGGCGACCGCCGAGCTGTCCAAGCGCTGCGCCTGGGCCGAGGCCGTCGCCGTCGGCCAGTCGGTGCGCTCGGTGGAGCCGGGCGACCGGGTGCTGTACGACCCGGAGGACAAGCTGGAGGTCGAGGTGCGCGGCGCGACCTACGTGCTGCTGCGCGAGCGCGACCTGCACGCGGTGGCCGCGATGCGGTTCGGTGACACCGAGGGGTCGACGGGGCTGTACCTGTAGGGCTGTGCCCGTAGTCGTCGGGCGGTTCCCGTGACGGGCCGTCGTGCCGTGGCCGCCGTGCCGCGGGTGCGGCGGCCCGTCGGCGTTCCACCGGCTCCGCGGGGCCCGGCCGGCTCCGCGGGCGCGGTGGTAGCGTCACCGGCGGGGGCGCGGACGGGCCTGCCCCGGACGAGACCCGCGCCGTGCCCGGCCCGCCGGGGCGACGCACCCGAGGAGACGCCATGGGTACGCGAGCCTCCCTGATCGACTTCGCCGGAACGGCGTCGCGGACCCGCGGGTTGGACGTCCGGTGGATCCACGGGTCGGAGTCGGCCAAGCACAACACCGACCCGGACATCCAGGTCCACGAGTACGACGAACACACCTACGTGCTGCGGCAGAACAAGGCCGTCGACTACGAGGCGCCGTTCCTGTTCCTGCTGTTCGGCAACGAGCGGGCGGTGCTGATCGACACCGGGGCCACCGGGTCGGCCGAGTTCTTCCCGCTGCGCCGGACGGTCGACGGCCTCGTCGCGGCCTGGCTGGACCGCAACCCCCGGGACGGGTACGGGCTGCTGGTGCTGCACACCCACGGGCACGGCGACCACGTCGCGGGCGACGGCCAGTTCGCGGACCGGCCGGACACCACCCTGGTGCCCGCGGACCGGGCCACCGCCTGGGCGTACTTCGGGTTCGACGCCGACGCCGACGCCGTGGTCCGGGTGGACCTCGGGGGCCGGGCGCTGGAGTGCCTGGCGACGCCGGGCCACCACGAGGCGGCGGTCACCTTCTTCGACCCGTGGACCGGGTTCCTGCTGACCGGCGACACGGTGTACCCGGGCCGGCTCTATATCCAGGACTGGCGGGCGTTCACGCGCTCGATCGGGCGCCTGGTCGACTTCTGCGACGGCCGGACGGTCACCCACGTGCTCGGCTGCCACATCGAGATGAGCCGGGAGCCGGGGCGGGACTACCCGATCCGCTACACCTACCAGCCGGACGAGGTCCCGCTCCAGCTGACCACCGACCACCTGCGGGAGATCCGGGCGGCCCTGGCGGAGATGGGCGACGTGCCGCAGCGGCGGGTGTTCCCGCTGTTCATCCTGTCGCCCGGTTCCTGAGCGGGCGTCCGCCCCGGTTGCGCCCGGGCGCCCGCCCGCCGGGTCCGCCCGTCCGCCGGGCGGCGCCTGTCGGTGGCGGGTCCTAGGATCCGGCCATGACGAGCAGTGGGACGGTTCAGCGACCGGTGGTCGACGACGATCAGCGCCGGGCCCGGATGGGGTGGCGGCACCTGCTGGCCTCCGCCGGGCGGGCGTCGCGGGTGGAGGAGGTCGCCGACGCCGTGGTCGGCCTGCACGCCACGGACGCCGCGACGGTGTACCTGTCGGCGTGCGCGCGGCTGCGCGAGCCGTCGGCGGCGGAGGTGGAGCGGGCGCTCTACGGGTCCGTCTCGCTGGTGAAGCTGCTGTCGATGCGGCGGACGATGTTCGCGGTGACGGAGGAGTTCGCCCCGTACGTGAGCGCGGCGGCGGCGCGGGCCATCGCGGCCAAGGAGCGGTCGACGCTGCTGAAGCACCTGGACGCGTTCGCCGAGGGGTGGGACGAGGCGCGGCTGGTCGAGGCGGAGCGGGCGGTGCTGGCCGCGCTGGCGGAGCGCGGCCAGGCGACCACCGGCGAGCTGGGCGAGGACGTCCCGGCCCTGCGCGACACGATGCTGATGTCGGCGGGGAAGCCCTACGAGGCGAAGCAGAGCGTGGGGAGCCGGCTGCTGCGGCTGATGGCCTCGGACGGGCGGGTGCGCCGGTGCCGGCCGCGCGGCTCCTGGTTGAGCAGCAGCTACCCGTGGGCGCCGGTGGAGCCGTGGCCCGACGTGCCGGTGCGGGAGGCCAAGGCGGAGGTGGTGCGGCGCTGGCTGGCGGCGTACGGGCCGGGCACCGTCGAGGACGTGAAGTGGTGGACGGGCTGGACGCTGGGGGACGTCCGGAAGGCGCTGGCCGACGTCCGTGCGGAGGAGGTCGGGCTGGCGGGCGGTGCGGTGGGCCTGGTGCTGCCGGGGGACGCCGCGCCGGTGGAGGGGCCCGGGCCGTGGGCGGCGCTGCTGCCGGGGCTGGACCCGACGGTGATGGGCTGGCGGGGGCGGGACTGGTACCTGCGGCCGGAGGACGTCCCGGCGCTGTTCGACCGGGCGGGGAACGCGGGGCCGACGGTCTGGTGGTGCGGCCGGGTGGTCGGCGGCTGGGCGCAGCGGGCCGGTGGCGAGGTGGTGTGGCGGCTGTTCGCGGACGTGGGGGCGGAGGCGGAGGCGGCGATCCGGGTGGAGGCGGAGCGGTTGTCGGGCTGGCTGGGGGAGGTGCGGGTGACGCCGCGGTTCCGGACGCCGCTGGAGCGCGAGCTGGTCGCCTGAGCCTCGGGCCCGCCCGGGGAGCCGGGCTGCCCACGGCCCGCCCGGTTCCGCCGACCCCGGCTCCGTCAGGCCGGGGGCCGGCTGGCCGGCGGCGGTGTGGCGGGCTGGTCGGTCGCGGCCGGGGGCCGTCCGGTGGCGGGCGGCGGCGCGGCGGTGGTGGCCGGCGCCTGGGTGGGCGGGGCGGTCGGCTTGGGCTGCTCGGTGGGCCGGTCCTCGGTGGGCCGGACGGTCGGGGTCACCAGGGTCGGCTGCGGCTCCGGGTCCTGCGCGGTCGGGGTGACGAGGGTCGGCTGGGGCGGTTCGGCGGTGGGCTCCCGGGTCTCCTCGGTGGGCCGGGTGGTGGCGGTGGGCCGCTTCGGGGCGGTGGGGACGGACTGCCCGGGCACGGTGGGCGGCTGGTGGCCGGTGCCGCCGGTGGTGCCCGTCCCGCCGGTCCCGCCGGTCCCGCCGGGGGAGGCCTCGGCGGAGGGGGAGGTGGTGGCCGAGGCGGTCGGGCCGGTGGTGGCGCCGGGGCTGCCGCTCGGGCTGTGGGTGGGTCCGGCGTTGCCGTCGGAGGGGCGGAGGTCGAAGGGCTGGATGACGGTGCCCTCCAGGACCTCGCTCATGTAGGCGGTCCAGATCTCGGTGGGGAAGGCGCCGCCGTTGACCCGGGTGTAGCCGGCGGTGCCGGCCAGCGGTTCCTTGGCGTGGGTCTTCGGGTTCTCCCGGAAGAGGCCGACGGTGGTGGCGAGTTCGGGGGTGTAGCCGGCGAACCAGGCCGACAGGTTGGAGTCGGTGGTGCCGGTCTTGCCGGCGGCGGGCCGGCCGAGGCCGAGGGCGGCGGCGCCGGTGCCGTGGGTGCTGACGACGTCCCGCAGGACGTCGGTGACGGCGTCGGCGGTGCCGCGGTCGAGTGCGGTGGCGGGGGTGTGCCCGGGCATCTTCGGGACGTCGACGGAGCGCGATCCGGCGTTGACCCGTTCGAGGGCGCTGACCGACCAGGGGGTGTACGCCTCGCCGTGGTTGGCGAGGGCGGCGTAGACGCCGGCCAGGTCGAGGGCGCTGGGGGTGGCGGTGCCGAGGGTCATCGAGGTGTTGGCGGGGTCCAGGCCGGGGACGTCGTCGGGGATGCCGAGCCGGAGCGCGGTCTCCCGGACGTGGGCGAGTCCGGCGTCGACGCCCTCCTGCGCGTACACCGAGTTGACGGACTTGACCATGGCCTGGCGCAGCGTGATGGAGCCGTAGTCGACGTCGTCCTCGTTGGGCGGCGCGTACGGGGTGGGGCCGTCGGTGACGGGGCGCTCGCTGGTGCCGTCGTAGCGGCTCTCGGTGGTGATGGGGAGGCCGTCGTCGCTGCTGCGGCCGGAGGTGAGGCCGGCGGCGAGGTCGACGGGCTTGAAGGTGGAGCCGATCTGGTTGTCCTGGCGCAGCGCGTCGTTGTAGGGCTGCTTGGCGTAGTCGGGTCCGCCGTACACGGCGACGACGCGGCCGGTCCCGGGTTCGACGGAGGCGCCGGCGACCCGGACGTCGGTGTCGGTGTCGGGCCGGGCGGCGGGGTCGAGTTCGTCGGTGAGCTGTTCCTGGACGGCCCGGGCGAAGGCGTCCTGCTTGTCCTGGTCGAAGGTGGTGGTGATGCGCCAGCCGCCGGCCTTGAGGGTGGCGGTGTCGATGATGCCGTTGGAGAGCAGGTAGTCGTCGGCGACGCCGACGAGGTAGCCGGCCTGGCCGCGGAGTCCGCCGGTGGGCTGGGGTTCGACCGGGTCGGGGAAGGTGATGGCGGCGCGCTCGACGGCGGTGAGGAAGCCGAGCTGGACCATGCCGTCCAGGGTGTAGTGCCAGCGGGCGACGGCCTTCTCGCGGTTGGCGGGGGTGGCGGTCCGGACGTCGTAGGCGCTCGGGGCCTGGAGCAGGGCGGCGAGGTAGGCGCTCTGGGGGAGGGTGAGCTGGGAGGCGTCGACGCCGTAGTAGGCGCGGGCGGCGCTCTGGATGCCGTAGGCGCCGCGGCCGAAGTAGCTGGTGTTGAGGTAGCCGGCGAGGATCTCGTCCTTGCCGCGCTGCTGGTCGACCTTGAGGGCGATGAAGAGCTCGCGGCCCTTGCGTTCGATGCTCTGGGTCTGGGTGAGGTAGTAGTTCTTGACGTACTGCTGGGTGATGGTGGAGCCGCCCTGCATGCCCTTGCCGACGAGGGTGTTCCAGCCGGCCCGGACCATGCCCTTCAGGTCGATGCCGCGGTTCTGGTAGAAGGTGCGGTCCTCGGCGGCGACGACGGCGTGGCGGGTGGCGACGGGGATCTGTTCGATCGTCACGTCGGTGCGGTTGACGGCTCCGGTGCGGGCGATCTCGGTGACGCCGTCGGCGTAGAGGTAGGTGTTGCTCTGGGCGACGGCGTGGGCGTTGGGGTCGGGCACGGGGACGATGACGTAGAGCACGGCGAAGGCGCCGACGGCGAGCAGCAGGACGGCCGTGAGGGCGCCGAGGGTGACCCGCCAGGTGGGCAGGAGCCGCCGCCAGAGGGGCAGGGCGCGGCGGGCCTCGCGGCGGGCGGCCCGTCTGGCCTGGCGTCGGGTGCTCAGGGTCATGCCGAGATTATGTGCTATTTGACCGACGATCAGGTGGTGACCTGGCGTCGGCCGTGCGCTGGAAAAACCGGGTGCGACGGGTGGTTGGTGGCGGTACGGTGAAAGGTGCGAACCATATAGCGCAGCTGTTTCGAGCTCCGGCTCGTTCGAGCTCCGCCCACCTGGCCCGGGACCCCCGGGGGAGGACGGGCGGGGCTGGTCCGGCCTGCTCCTCTGCGGTTCGGGGCCTCCCTGTGCCCTGATTTGTCGACAAGGAGACAATATGCGGAATGCCGTTCCCGTGGCGCCCCGCGCCACCCATCCCCCCGATCCCGACGACACCCCGGCGGGCGGCGCGCCGCGCCTCTACTTGGCGGTCGCCCGCGGCGCGTTCCGCCGCTTCTCGACCTACCGGGCCGCCACGCTGGCCGGAGCCTTCACCAACACCGTCTTCGGCTTCATCCTCGCCTACACCTTCCTCGCCCTCTGGCAGGCCCGCCCCGGCCTCGGCGGCTACGACCAGAGCGCCGCCGTCACCTACATCTGGGTCAGCCAGGCGCTGCTGGTCACGGTCGCCGTCTGGGGCGGCGGCTTCCAGGACGACGTCCAGGAGCGGTTCCGCAGCGGGGACATCGCCATCGACCTGTACCGCCCGGTGGACTTCCAGGGCTGGTGGATGGCCACCGACCTCGGCCGGGCCGGCTTCCACCTGCTGGCCCGCGGGGCGCCGCCGCTGCTGGCCGGCTCCCTGGTGTTCCACACCCGGATGCCGGAGTCCCCGCTGACCTGGGCGTTCTTCCTGGTCTCGGTGCTGCTCGCGGTGGTGGTCAGCTTCGGGCTGCGGTTCCTCGTCTCGCTCACCGGCTTCTGGCTGCACGACTCGGAGGGGGTGCGCGCGGTGATGCTGGTGGTGGCGATGTTCTTCTCCGGGATGCTGCTGCCGCTCGCGCTCTTCCCCGGCCTGCTCGGCGACCTCGCCCCGGTGCTGCCCTGGGCGGCGCTGGTGCAGGTGCCGACCGACGTCTTCCTGGAGCGCTCGACCGGCACCGGGCTGCTCGGCGCGTTCGGGTTCCAGCTGGCCTGGGCGGTGCTGCTGCTCGCGGCCGGCCGGCTGGTCCAGCTGCTCGCGACCCGCAAGGTGGTGGTCCAGGGTGGCTGAGCGGACCACACCCCTCCCGGGCACCCTGACGGCGGGCACCGCCCGCGGCACCCTGACGGCGGGCACCGACCGGGGGGACGTCACCCGGGAGACCGCCGCCGCCCGGACGGCGTGGGCGCTGCGCTCCTGGTGGCTCACCGCCGCCATGTGGACCAGGGCGATCATGTCCTACCGGGCGTCGTTCGTCCTGATGCTGGGCGCCAACGTCGTGGTCACCTTCCTCGACTTCGCCGTGGTGATCCTGATGTTCCGCCACACCGACACGCTCGGCGGCTGGACCCTGCCCGAACTGGGCTTCCTCTACGGGACCTCCACGCTCGCGCTCGGCATGGCCAACCTGTTCGTCGGCTCCATCGACGCGCTCGGCGAGCGGATCCGCGCCGGCACGCTGGACACCATGCTGGTCCGGCCCGCCCCGGCGCTCGCCCAGCTCTGCGCCGAGCGGTTCTCGCTGCGCAGGCTCGGACGGCCGGTGCAGGCGGTGGCGGTGCTGGCCTGGGCGCTGGCCGCGCTGGACGTCCACTGGACCTGGGACCGGGTCCTGCTGGTGCCCGTCCTGCTGGTCTGCGGCACGCTCATCTTCGCGGCCGTCTTCATCGGCTTCGCCAGCCTCCAGTTCTGGTGGGGCGAGGCCAAGGAGCTGCAGAACTCGTTCACCTACGGCGGCGCCACCCTGCTGCACTACCCGCCGACCGTCTTCGCCAAGGAGCTGGTCGCCGGTGTCGTCTTCGGCGTGCCGCTCGCCTTCGTCAACTGGCTGCCCGCGCTGCGGATCCTCGACAAGCCCGATCCGCTCGGGCTGCCGGCCGCCTTCCAGTTCGCCTCGCCGCTGGCCGCCGCGATCGGCCTGGCCGTCGCCGGGCTCGCCTGGCGCGCGGGCCTGCGCGCGTACCGCGGCGCCGGCAGCTGACCCGCGCGGCGGCCGACTGCGCGGTAGCCGACTGCGCGGCAGTCGACCCGTGCGGCCGCCGGGCCGCCGACCCGCGCGGCGGCCGACCCCCCACCCCCGTTCCGAGGAGCACCCATGGCACTGATCGAACTCGACGACGTCCACCGCACCTTCACCGTCCGCGCCAAGGCCGGCCGGCTCAGGCGGGAGAAGCGCGAGGTCCGCGCGGTCGACGGGCTGAGCTTCACCGTCCGGGCCGGCGAGTGCGTCGGCTACATCGGCCCCAACGGCGCCGGGAAGTCCACCACCATCAAGATGCTCACCGGCATCCTCGTCCCGACCTCCGGACGGCTGAGGGTCGCCGGCGTCGACCCGGCCCGCGAACGGGTCGCCCTGGCCCGCCGGATCGGCGTCGTCTTCGGACAGCGCACCACCCTCTGGTGGGACCTCCCGCTGCGCGACTCCTACGAACTCGCCCGCCGGATCTACCGCATCCCCGAGCACCGATATCGGGCCAACCTGGAACGCTGCGTCGAACTGCTCGACCTCGGGGCGCTGCTCGACACCCCCGTCCGGCAGCTCTCGCTCGGCCAGCGGATGCGCGGAGACCTCGCCGCCGCCCTGCTGCACGACCCGCAGGTGCTCTACCTGGACGAGCCCACCATCGGCCTGGACGTGGTCAGCAAGGGCAAGGTCCGCGAGTTCCTCCGCGAGGTCAACCGCGAGCGGGGCACCACCGTGCTGCTCACCACGCACGACCTCACCGACATCGAGCAGCTCTGCGACCGGGTCATGGTGATCGACCACGGCCGGGTGGTGTACGACGGCGGGCTGGACGGGCTGCACGCGGCCGGGGAGAGCGAGCGGACCCTGGTGGTCGACCTCGCCGAGGCGGGCCCGCCGATCGAGGTGCCGGGTGCCCGGGTGGTCCGGGTCGAGGGCCCGCGCCAGTGGCTGGCCTTCCCGGCGCAGCAGAGCGCGGCCCCGATCGTCGCCGCCGTGGCCGACCGGTACCCGCTGGTCGACCTGTCGGTGCGCGAGCCGGCCATCGAGGACGTGATCGCCCGGATGTACGCGGAGGTCGCGATCGGCTGACGGCCGGTCCGCCCGCCCGCCGCGGGCCCTGCACGGGGCGCGCGGCGTGCGGGCGGTGCACGGGGTCGCGCGCTGCACGGTGCGGCGTCCGTCCGGTCCGGCGGCGGGCCGGGCGGGCGCCCGCCCGTTCGCCGGGCGGCGTCCGGAGGGGCGCCGCCGGTCGGCCGTACGTCCGGCTGCCCGTGCGCGCGTTCCCTTTCCGTCACCTGTCCGGGTGGCGGTCGTGACTCCGTGCCACGAAGCCGAGTTGACCTTGCATCGCCGGGCGGAGCCGCTGTTCCGCCCGGCGCACGCTTGGCGATCCGCGCACCGGAGGGCAGCGCCCGATGACCGTACCCGACGTGACCGTGGTGATCGCGGTCTACAACACCATGCCGTACCTGGTCGCCTGCCTGGACTCGCTGGTCCGGCAGAGCATCGGGCACGCGCGCATGGAGGTGGTCGCGGTCGACGACGGGTCCACGGACGGCGGCGGCGCCCTGCTCGACGACTACGCGGCCCGCCACCCCGGGCTGTTCCAGGTGGTCCACCAGGCCAACTCCGGCGGCCCGGCGGCCCCGACCAACCGGGGGCTGGCGCTGGCCCGCGGCCGGTACGTGCTCTTCCTCGGCGCCGACGACTGGCTCGGCGGCGAGGCCCTGGAGCGGATGGTGGCCGCCGCCGACGAGTGGGGGTCGGACGTGCTGATCCCCAAGCAGATCGGGGTGAACGGGCGGCTGGTCCCGCAGGGCATCTTCGGCGGGACGGCCCCCTCGGTCGGCTTCGAGGACTCCGCGCTGGCCTGGGCGCTCGCCGACACCAAGCTGTTCCGGCTGGACCTCGTCCGGCGCCACAACCTGGCCCGCAAGGAGGAGCTGAAGGTCTACTCCGACCAGCCCTTCACCCTCGCCGCCTGCCTGCGGGCCCGCCGGATCTCCGTCCTCGCCGACTACGACTACTACTTCCTGGTGCTGCGCGAGGACCGGGGCAACGTCACCCAGCGGGCCGGCGCGCTGGACCGGATCCGGGGCGTCGCCGCGGTGCAGTGGGTGGCGGCGGAGCTGGCCGCCCCCGGCGGCCAGCTGGACGCGATCAGGGCCCGGCACTTCGGCTGGGAGGTGCCGCAGCTGCTGCAGGCCGACTTCCTGCGGCTCGACGAGGACCTGCAGGGCGAGATCTGCGGCGGGGTGGGCGACCTGGTGCGGCAGTTCGGCGCCCGCGAGGTGTACCACCGGCTCGCCGTGCCGGACCGGGTGCGGCTCGAACTCGCCGCCGCCGGGAGGCTGGACGCGGTGCGCGAGCTGATCGCGTACGAGGCCGAGCACGGCGAGCCGCCGGTGGTGACGGACGGGCGGCGGCGCTACGCCGGCTACCCGGTCTTCCGGGACGGCGAGGCGGGGCTGGCGGACGAGCTGTTCCTGCTCGGCGAGGATCCCCCGCCCGACGCGGAACCGGAGCTCCGGCTGGTGCAGCAGCTCTGGCGCGGTGCCGTACCCGTGCAGGTGCGCCGCCGGCTGCGCCGCTACCCGGCCTGGCGCCGGTTCGCCGAATCGGTGGCCGCCCCGGCCGTCGACCGACCGGAAGGGGGACGGCGATGAACCCGTCCGGAAGCCGTCCGTCGCAGTCCGACCCGTCTGGCGACGGGCCGCCGACCGGTGGGCTCCCCGTGACGGGTCCGCCGGCCGGCCGGTCGCCCGGCGGCGGCGCCCTGACGATCCGCCCGCCGGCCGGCCCGCCGCTCGACGTCTGCGTGGTCGGTCTCGGCAAGCTCGGGCTGCCGCTCGCGGTGCAGTTCGCCGCGACGGGCCACCGGGTGACCGGCGCCGACGTCGCCCCGCACGTCGTCGAGTCCGTGAACCGGGGCCGCCCGCCGTTCCCCCGGGAGGCCGGGCTGGACGAGGCGCTCAAGCGGGTGGTGGCCGAGGGCCGGCTGCGGGCCACCACCGACACCACGGCGGCGGTCGCCGGGTCGGAGGCCGTCGTCCTGGTCGTCCCCCTGGTCACCACCGCCGACGGCGAGCCCGACTTCACCCTGCTCGACGCCGCCACCGACGCCGTCGCCGCCGGGCTGCGCCGGGGCACGCTGGTGAGCTACGAGACCACCCTGCCGGTGGGCGTCACCCGGGGCCGCTGGGCACCGCGCCTGGCGGCCGGCTCGGGGCTGACCCCCGGCCGGGACTTCGCACTGGTCTTCAGCCCCGAACGGGTCCGCACCGGCCGGGTCTTCGCCGACCTGCGCCGCTACCCCAAGCTGGTCGGCGGGATCGACCCGGCCGCGACCCGGCGCGGCGCGGAGTTCTACCGGGCGGTGCTGGACTTCGACCCGCGGCCCGACCTGGCGCGGCCCAACGGCGTCTGGGAGCTGGAGTCCGCCGAGGCCGCCGAGTTCGCGAAGCTCGCCGAGACCACCTACCGGGACGTCAACATCGCGCTGGCCAACCAGTTCGCCCGGTACGCGGACCGGGTGGGGGTGGACTTCGCGGCGGTCGCGGACGCCTGCAACTCCCAGCCGTTCAGCCACCTGCACCGGCCGGGCGTCGCCGTCGGCGGGCACTGCATCCCGGTGTACCCGAGGCTCTATCTCTGGAACGACCCCTCGGCCACGGTGGTCCGGGCGGCCCGGGCGGCCAACCTGGAGATGCCGGGGTACGCGGTCGGCGTGCTGGACGGCGCGCTGGCCGCCGGGCGCGGGGGCGGGGACGGCGGGGACGGGGACGGCGGCGGTGGCGCGGGCGTTGCGGGTGCGGGTGGTGGCGAGGGCGGCGGCCCGGGCGGCGGCGGGGTGGCGGGGCAGGGCGTGCTGGTGCTCGGTGCCGCGTACCGGGGCGGCGTCAAGGAGACGGCGTACTCGGGGGTGTTCCCGCTGGTCGAGGCGCTGCGCGCGGTCGGCGCCCGGCCGTACGTGGCCGATCCGCTGTACCGGGCCGAGGAACTGGCCGCGCTCGGCCTGCCTCCGCACCGGGGCGAACCGGTGGTGGCGGCGGTGCTCCAGGCCGACCACCCCGAGTACCGCGAGCTGGCGCCCGCCGACCTGCCGGGTGTCCGGGTGCTGCTGGACGGCCGCAGGTGCACCGACCCGGAGCGGTGGGCCGTCGACGGTGTGCGCCGGATCGTGCTCGGGGGCGCGTGACGGATCCCCGCGCAGGGGGTTCACGCCACATACCCGGCGCACGATCGGCGGGCACGCCGTCCGCTCGCGCCGGGCAACGGGCAGACTGGCGGGGTGAGCGACGAAGCCTTCAGCGGGACGGGCCCAGGGGTCCGCTTCACCGCGGCCGACGAAGAGAAGAGACGCGGCGTCCGCCGGATGAAGACCATCGCGACCGGCCTGCTGGCCTTCGCGACACTGGTCTTCGCCCTGACGACCTGGGCGGAGTCGGCCGGTGCCGGCGCCTGGGCGGGTTACGTGGCGGCCGCCGCCGAGGCGGGCATGGTCGGCGCGCTGGCCGACTGGTTCGCGGTGACCGCGCTGTTCCGGCGCCCGTTCGGCCTCCCCATCCCGCACACCGCGATCATCCCGACCAAGAAGGACGCGTTCGGCCGGTCGCTCGGCGACTTCGTCGGCGAGAACTTCCTCTCCGGCCAGGTCGTGCGCGGCCGGCTGGCCGCGCTCGGCATCGCGCGCCGGCTCGGGGAGTGGCTGGCCGCCCCCGGAAGCGCCGAACGGGTCACCAAGGAGGCCTCGGCGGCGCTGCGCGGCGTGCTCGCGGTGCTCCGCGACGACGACGTCCAGGCGGTCGTCGCCGAGGCGGTGACCAGGCGGGCCGCCGCCACCTCGGTCGCCGAACCGGCCGGCCGGATGCTCGGCAAGGTGGTCGCGGACGGCGGCCACCACGGGGTGGTCGACCTGATCGCCGTCCGGGTGCACGACTGGCTGACCGAGAACCACGCCGAGGTGGTCGACCGGGTGACCCAGAAGACCCCCGGCTGGACCCCGAAGTTCCTCGACCACCAGGTCGGCGAGCGGGTCTACAAGGAGCTGATGCGGTTCGTCACCGACATCCGGGACGACCAGGAGCACCCGGCGCGCGGTGCGATCGACAAGTTCCTCGCCGACTTCGCCACCGAACTGCAGACCGACCCGGAGACCATCGCCAGGGTCGAGCGGGCCAAGGCCGAGCTGCTCGCCCGCGCCGAGGTCCAGGACCTGATCGCCTCCACCTGGGCCGCCGTCCGCTCGCTGGTCCTGAACGCCGCCGAGGACGAGGAGAGCGAGCTGCGCCGGCGCATCCGCGAGGGCGTGCGGACCTTCGGCGCGCGCCTGGCGACGGACCAGAAGCTCCAGGCCAAGGTGGACGGCTGGCTGCAGGACGCCGCCCAGTACCTGGTCGACACCTACCGGACCGAGATCACGTCGATCATCTCCGAGACGGTGGCGGGCTGGGACGCCGACGACGCCTCCCGCAAGATCGAGGCCAACGTCGGCCGGGACCTCCAGTTCATCCGGATCAACGGCACGGTGGTCGGCGCCCTGGCGGGCCTGCTCATCCACACCGCGGCGGTCGCCCTGGGCGGGTGACCGGGTGACCGGGTGGCTGGGTGGCTGGGCGGCTGGGCGGGCGGCGGGCGGCGGGCGGGCGGCGGCGGTCGGGCGCAGGACCGCCCGCCGGTGCGGGTCGTACGGGTGGTGCGAACGGGTCCGCAGGAGGGCCGGGTGTCTCCACTTCGAATCGGGGACGCCGCCAAAACCGCAGGCCAGGGCGGTGGGACGGGCCGGGAACCCCCGACGGGGCCCGTGAGACACCCGGAGACGGCCGGGAGGCCCCGCGGCGTGGGCGAGAGTTGCTCCGGCCGGGGAAGCCCGGCACGCCACCCGACCAGGTGCGAACCCGAACGGAGACCCAGGCCGTGACCATCAGGAAGCACGTCCGCACGCCGGCCGCCGCCGCCCTGGCCGCCGCCACCCTCTTCGTCGGTGTCCCGGCCGCCCACGCCGGCGGTCCGGACGGCTGCCGGATGCGCGGGGGTACGGGGGTCCCTCGCGTGTAGAGGTGCGGGGTGGTGTCGCGCGGGGGTACGGGGGTCCCTCGCGTGTAGAGGTCCGGGGTGGTGTCGCGCGGAGGTACGGGGGTCCCTCGCGCGAACAGCTCCGGGGCCGCGGCGCGCGGGGGTACGGGGGTCCCTCGCGCGGCGCGGGGTCCCCGTCCGCGCGGTGGCGGGCGCTCGCCGGGGAGTCCGGCCGGGCGCCCGCCGCCGTGCTCTGCCTATCCTTGCGTGCACCGCTCGATACACGCGTAGAGGAAGAAGGGCACCACCGTGGTCCAGCCGGACGGAAGTCGGATCGGAACCCCCAGCAACACGGGCGGAGGGCGCTCGATCGAGGCGTTCATCGCCGGAATGCCCAAGGCGGAGCTGCACGTCCACCACGTCGGGTCGGCCTCGCCGCGCGTGGTCGCCGAGCTCGCCGCCCGCCACCGCGGCCAGGCGAAGGTGCCCACCGACCCGGAGGCCCTCGCCGAGTACTTCACCTTCACCGACTTCGCGCACTTCATCGAGGTCTACCTGAGCGTCGTCGACCTGATCCGTGACGCCGAGGACGTGCGCGCGCTGACCTACGGCGTGGCCGAGGACATGGCGCGGCAGAACATCCGGTACGCCGAACTGACCGTCACGCCGTACTCCTCGGTCAGCCGGGGCATTCCCGACGTCGCCTTCATGGAGGCGATCGAGGACGCCCGGCTGAGCGCCGAGAAGGAGCTCGGCGTGGTGCTCCGCTGGTGCTTCGACATCCCCGGCGAGGCCGGTCTCGCCGCCGCCGAGGAGACCGCCCGGCTGGCCGTCGACCTGGCGCCGGAGGGCCTGGTCAGCTTCGGCCTCGGCGGGCCGGAGATCGGGGTGCCGCGTCCGCAGTTCAAGCCGTACTTCGACCGGGCGCGGGCGGCCGGCCTGCGCAGCGTCCCGCACGCCGGTGAGACCACCGGTCCGGAGACGGTCTGGGACGCGCTGCGGGTGCTCGGGGCCGAGCGGATCGGCCACGGCACCCAGGCGGTCGCGGACCCGGCGCTGCTCGACCACCTCGGCGAGCACCGGATCCCGCTGGAGGTCTGCCCGACCTCCAACATCGCCACCCGGGCGGTGGAGCGGATCGAGGACCACCCGATCAAGCGGATGGTGGACGCGGGCCTGCTGGTCACCGTCAACAGCGACGACCCGCCGATGTTCGGCACCGACCTGAACACCGAGTACGCGGTGGCGGCCCGGCTGCTCGGCCTGGACGAGGCCGGGGTCGCCGGGCTGGCGCGGAACGCGGTCGAGGCGTCCTTCCTGGATCCGGCCGGCAAGACCGCGCTGGCCGGCGAGATCGACTCCTACCTCGCGCGCTGGCACCAGGGCTGACCTGCGCGTTCCCGTCTTCCACGGGCCCCGTCGGCGATCGCCGGCGGGGCCCTCGCCGTCTGCGGTGCCACCGGTGTGCCGGAGTGGTGCCATGGGATGGCGCCAAAGCGGCTCGACATGGCGCCATGGGTGTGCCACCCTCTTGCCATGGACCTCACGCCGTACGTCGACAACCTCCGGCACGAGCTCGCGGTTGCCGCGGGCGCGGGCGGGGACGAAGCCCGGGCGCTGGCCGAGCGCCTGACCCTGCCCCTGGAGTCGGCCGCCCGGCTCACGCTGCTCAACGCACTGTCCGACGCCATGGGGGAGGTCACGCGGGAGCTGGCGCCGGGTTCGGTGGACGTCCGGCTGCGCGGGCTGGAGCCGGAGTTCGTGGTGACGGCGCCGCCGGCCTCCGAGCCGTTCCACGACGCCGGCCCGCGGGAGTCGGCGGTGCCACCGGTGCCGCCGGTGCCGGTGGGTGCGGTGCCGCCGGAGCCTGCCGACGACGGCAACACCGCCCGGATCAACTTCCGCCTCCCCGCGCACCTCAAGGCCCGGGTCGAGGAGGCCGCCGGGCAGGAGGCCCTCTCGGTCAACGCCTGGCTGGTGCGGGCCGTCGCCGCCGCGCTGGAGCCGGGGCAGCCGCCCCGGCCCGAGGGGAGGAGCCGGCGCGGCACGGGCCAGGGCTACACCGGCTGGGCCCGCTAGCCCCGGGGCACCTGGCCCGCCGGCTCCGCACCACCGGCCTACAAGTCACCCCATTTCACCTGCGGAAACGCAGATCTGAACGATGAGGACGGGACAGCCATGCCTACTTTCGACACCCCCGGCCCGATCAGCGTCACCCTGGAGTTCGACATCGGGTCGGCCCGGATCACGGCGGGCAAGCGCACCGACACCGTGGTGGAGGTGACCCCGGCGGACGCCGCCGACGAGGTGGACGTCCGGGTCGCCGAGCAGACCAAGGTCACCTACGCGGACGGCGCGCTGGTGGTCAAGGGCCCGCGGAAGCGCTCCGTCTTCGGCCGGACGGGTTCCATCGACGTCACCGTCGAGGTGCCCGCCGGGTCCGAGGTCCGCGGTGACGCCCCGATGGGCGACTTCCTCTGCGAAGGGCCGCTGGGCGACTGCCGGCTGAAGACCTCGGTGGGCCGGATCCAGGTCGGCCCGGCCGCGAGCGTCCACCTGAAGACCGACCACGGCGAGATCCGGCTGGAGCGGGCCGACGGGGACGCCGAGGTCTCCGCCTCCGGCCGGATCGAGCTCGGCTCCGTCGGGGGCGCGGTGACGGTCAAGAACCTCAACGGCGAGACGGTCATCGGCGAGGTCGGCGGCGACCTCCGGGCCAACCTGTCCAACGGTGCCGTGACCGTCGGTTCCGCGCTGGCCGACGTCGACGTCAAGTCGGCCCACGGCACCATCCGGATCGAGGAGCTGGTCCGCGGGCGCGCGGTGCTGCAGACCTCCGTGGGCGACATCGAGGTCGGCGTCCGCGAGTCCACCGCCGCCTGGCTCGACGTGCACACCCGGATGGGCAGCGTCCGCAACTCCCTCGACACCGCGGACGGCCCGGGTGGGGCCGGCGAGACGGTCGAGGTCCGGGCCCGCACCCAGCTCGGCGACATCGTGGTCCGGCGGGCCTGACGGCCGGTCATCATCCCTGCTTCGGAGAGAGTGCGACCGCCATGACCCCGATCGGCACGCCCCCGACGTCCACCAGGCCCGCGCCGGCCCAGGCGATCCACGCCGTCGGCCTGACCAAGTCCTACGAGGGGAGGGCCGTCCTCGACGGCATCGACCTGACCGTGCCCGAGGGCACCGTGTTCGCCCTGCTCGGGCCGAACGGCGCGGGCAAGACCACCACCGTGGAGATCCTCTCCACCCTCGTCCCGGCGGACGCCGGGACCGTCCGGGTGGCCGGCCACGACCTGGTCCGGGAGGCCGACGGGGTCCGCTCCGCGATCGGCGTCACCGGCCAGTTCTCTGCCGTGGACAACCTGCTCACGGCCGAGGAGAACCTGCTCCTGATGGCCGACCTGCACCACCTCCCCCGTCGGGAGGGGCGGCGGCGGGCGGCCGAGCTGTTACGGCGCTTCGACCTGGTGGAGGTGTCCGGGAAGCCGGCCGCCACCCTCTCCGGCGGCATGCGGCGCAAGCTCGACCTGGCCATGACCCTGGTCGGCGAACCCCGGATCATCTTCCTCGACGAGCCGACCACCGGCCTCGACCCGCGCAGCCGGCGGACGATGTGGGAACTGATCGAGGGGTTGGTCCAGGAGCAGGGCGTCACGGTCCTCCTGACCACCCAGTACCTGGAGGAGGCCGACCGGCTCGCGGGCCGGATCGCCCTCCTCGACGGCGGCCGGATCGTCGCCGAGGGCACCGCCGAGCAGCTCAAGCGGCGCATCCCCGGCGGCCACCTCCGCCTCCGCTTCGCCGCCCCGTCCGCGCTGGACGCGGCCGCGACCCTGTTCGACTACGCCACTCCCGACGCGGAGGCGCTCACCCTCTCGATCCCCGGCGACAACTCGGTCGTCACGCTGAGGGCCGTCCTCGACATCCTCGACAGTGCGGGCGTCCGCGCCGAGTCGCTCACGGTCCACACCCCCGACCTCGACGACGTCTTCCTCACCCTGACCGCGGAGGGTGGCCGGTGAGCACGATGCCCTACGCCGTGAGCGACTCCCTGACGATGCTCCGGCGCAACCTCAAGCACGCGCGGCGGTACCCGGCGATGACCTTCGCGGTCGTGCTGATGCCGGTGATGATGCTGCTGCTCTTCAACTACGCCTACGGCGGCGCGCTGGGCAGCGGGATCGGCGCCGGCGAGTACATCGACTACGTGACGCCCGGCATCGTCCTGATGGCGGCGACGTCCGGGGCGCTGGTGACGGCGGTCGGCGTCTGCGTCGACATGACCGAGGGCATCGTCAACCGGTTCCGGACGATGGCGGTCTCGCGGTCGGCCTTCCTGACCGGGCACGTGGTCGGCAGCCTGATCCAGACCGTGCTGGGGCTGCTGCTGGTCCTCGCCGCCGCGTTCGCGATGGGTTTCCGGTCCGACGCCACGCCGGTGGAGTGGCTGGCCGCGGGCGGACTGCTGGTCTTCGTGACGCTCGCCCTGACCTGGCTCGCGGCCGGGATCGGCCTGGTCGCCAGGACGCCCGAGAGCGCGAGCAACCTGCCGATGCCGCTCCAGTTCCTGCCCTTCGTCGGCAGCGCCATCGTCCCGCCGGACTCGATGCCGACCGGCCTGCGCCTGTTCGCCGAGTACCAGCCGTTCACCCCGGTCATCGAGACCCTGCGGGGTCTGTTGACGGGCACCGCGATAGGCGGGAGTGCGCCGGCGGCCCTGGCCTGGTGCGTCGCCCTCACCGGGGTCGGCTTCCTCTGGGCCCGCGCCACCTTCCGCCGTCCGGTGCGGCGGTAGCCGGGCGGTCCGGGCGGTCCGGGTGACGGCGACGGCACCGGCGGCGACGTCGCTCCCGGTGCCGCAACCGGTGCCGCTCCCGGTGCCGCTGCCGACCGGGGCAGCGGGCCCGCTCCGGGGCCGTCAGCCGGGTCGTCAGCCGGGCCGTCAGCGGGGGAGGCGGAGGGCGAGCCCGTCGAGGATGACCTCCAGGCCGAAGGCGAACTTGGCGTCGCGCGTGGCGACGGGGTCCGCGATCGAGCCGGTGGCGGCGGCCGCGTAGGAGTCGGCGAGGAGCTCGTGTCCGGCCACGGCCTCCTGGGCGGCGGGGATCAGCCGGGCGATGAACGCGCCCTCGCTCTCGCCGCTCCGGGCGACGGTGGTCAGCCAGGCGGCTTCGGTGGTGCTCATGCCGATGACGTAGGACAGGATCGTGTCCAGGGCCCGCGGGGCGTCGGGGAAGCCGATGGCGGTGAAGAGTTCGGCCAGTCGCTCGGAGACGGCGACCAGGTTGGGGCCGAGGTAGGCGAGTCCGGCCTGGCCCAGGACGGACGCGAGCCAGCGGTGGCGCAGGGTGGTGGCCCGGAAGGACTCGCAGGTCGCGATGACGGCCGCCCGCCAGTCCGAGCTGTCGGCGTCCGGGACGGTGATCTCGCCGAAGACCTCGTCCACGGCGAGCTCCATCAGCTCGTCCTTGGTGGCGACGTGCCGGTAGAGGGACGTCGCGCCCGCGTTGAGGCGCGCGCCGAGCTTGCGCATGGAGAGCGCCTCGACGCCGTCGGCGTCCAGCATGGCGATCGCCTCGTGGACGATCGCGGCGCGGTTGAGCGTCGGCTGTTCGGGTTCGCGCTGCCGGCGGGCCCATACGGACGGGATCGGGTTCGTTGTCGCGGCCATCGGCCGGTCCTCCCTCGGTCGGTCGGCAAGGAGTTCGCTGCGTACACCGTGCGCATTCAGCGTACAGGAACCACTGGTGCGCACACCGTTCGGATATGCGCACGCCATGCAGGGGTTGCGCACACTGTTCCGCTCTGCGTACAGTGTGCGCAACGACGGAACGACGTACGCAAGCCGGAGGGGAAAACCATGGAAGCCCGCAACCCACGTCGCTGGTGGATCCTGATCGTGCTGTGCCTCAGCACGCTGGTCCTGGTGGTCGACAGCATGGCGCTGACGGTGGCGGTGCCGTCCATGACCGAGGACCTGAACGCCACCGCGCAGGACACGCAGTGGATCCTCGACTCCTACATCCTGGTCTTCGCCGGTCTGCTGCTGACCTCCGGAAGCCTGGGGGACCGGTTCGGCCGGCGGAAGGTGATGGTCATCGGGCTGCTGCTCTTCGGAGCGGCGTCGCTGGCGGCGACGGTCTGCAGCAACCCGGGTGAGGTCATCGCGAGCCGGGTGGCCATGGGTGTGGGCGGCGCGCTGATCATGCCGTCGACCCTGTCGATCCTGATCACGGTGTTCGAGGAGGACGAGCGCGGCAAGGCCATGGCGGCCTGGGGCTCGGTCTCGATGCTCGGCCTGGTCGGCAGCCCGGTGCTCGGCGGCGTGCTGATCGACCACTTCTCCTGGCACTCGATCTTCCTCATCAACGTGCCCGTCGTCGTGCTCGCCATCACCGCCGCCCTGGTCCTGATGCCGGAGTCCAAGGGCCCGTGGCAGAAGCCGGACCCGCTGGGCGCGGTGCTGTCGGCGGTCGGCATGACCGCGCTGATCTGGTGGATCATCGAGATCCCGAAGCACGGCGCGTTCGAGGGCAACTCGCTGATCACCCTGGGGATCGCGGTCGTGGCGCTCGGCGGGTTCCTGATCTGGGAGAACGTGGCGGCGGAGCCGATGGTCCCGCTGGCGCTCTTCAAGAAGCGCAACTTCAGCGGTGGTTCGCTCTCGCTGACCCTGGTCCAGATCGGCAACGGCGGCCTGCTGCTGGTCCTCACCCAGTACCTGCAGTTCGTGCTGGACTACTCGCCGGTCAAGGCCGGTCTGGCCTTCGTGCCGATGGCGGTCGCGGCCCTGATCGGCAACGGCGCGGGTGCCGGCCTGGCGGCGAAGATCGGCCACCGGCCGCTGGTGCTGGTCGGCATGCTGATGATGGCCGGGGCGTTCGTCCTCTTCTCCACGGTGGACGCGGAGACCGGGTTCGCCGTCCCGGCGACCGCCCTCGGGATCCTCGGCCTGGGCGCCGGCCTGGCGATGCCCGCCGCGGTCGGTGCGCTGATGGGCGAGATCCCGGCGGAGAAGGCGGGTGTCGGCTCGGCGCTGAACGACACCATCCAGCAGGCGGGCACCGCGCTGGGCATCGCGATCCTCGGCTCGATGCTGGCCGGCGGCTACGCCGACGAGATGCCGGCGGGCTCCTCGGAGCAGGCGAAGCAGTCGATCGTGGGTGCACTGGCCGAGGCCAAGGGGGACGCGGGCCTGGTGCACGCGGCCCGGGAGGCCTTCACCACCTCGATGTCGACCACCTTCACGGTGAGCGCGGCGGGTGTGCTGGCGGCGGCGCTTCTGGCGACGGTCGTGATGCGGAACAGGAAGCCGACCGGGCAGGCCCCGGCGGAGGCTGCCGAGCTGGCGGCCGAGCTGGCGGCCTGAGCCCGCAGCGGCCCGGGGACGGACGGCGGACCGCGACGGCGGGCCACGGGGGCGGACCGCGACGGCGGACGGCGGGGGAGCGCGAAGGACGAAGGCCGAGGGCCGGGACCCGGAAGGAACGGGTGCCGGCCCTCGGCCTTCCGCGCGGTACGGGCGCCGGTCAGTTGACCGTGAGGTAGTCCACCCGGTCGTTCCAGTTGCCGCCGTAGGGGTAGCCCTGGCCCGTGAGGTCGTAGCAGCCCCAGCCGAGGTAGAGCGAGGGGTCCGGCTGCAGGGTGCGGTCGTCGTAGAGGGTCGCGCCGTTCGAGTTGTAGGCGCAGGCCGAGCTGGCCCGGTCCCGGAAACCCCAGTCGGACAGGTACTTGGTGCCGAACTGCGACCAGCGCAGGAGAGGTCCCGTGAAGTTGGAGTGCTCCCAGATGCAGACCCAGCCCGAGGAGCAGTCCGCGTCGGAGACCGCGACGCCGGCGGCGGCGGGCGCCGTCCGCGCGGTCCGGGCGGCGGGGTCGATGGTGGCGAGCGCCTGGTCGGCTTCGGCGATGCTGTCGTGGCAGTAGACGGCTCCACCCGTCACCTCGGTGCAGACGCGGGCGCTCCCCCAGCCCTGCGAGAGGTCGATCTTCTTGCCTCTGTAGGTGGCGATCACCGGCTTGGACGGCTTCGCGTCCGTCGGCCCGGCTGACTCCGGGACGCCGGACGCCGGTGCTGACGGGCCTGCGGGTGCTGCCACGGCCGCCGGGGCCGCCAGCGCGAGTGCGCCGGCGACCGTGGTGACGGCGGCGAGCGTGCGGAATGTACGCACGGTCAACTTCCCCCCTGCTCGGTTGTGTCGGTACGGTGCTGACACGACCCAACGCGGGATTCGCCGATCGCACAATAGCTCCGGCATAGTCCGGTCAATGGCTGACCGAATCGGCTCAGGGGCTTGCTTCCAGGGGTGCGGTTTCACCGGGGGCGTCCACGATGCCCCAGGCGACCACGGCGGCCGACTCCATCTCGTCCCCCGCCTTGCCCCACGGACCGTCCTTCAGAAGGACCGTGCGGGTACCGAGCAGGCGCATGGTCCGGTGGTCGAAGATCCATTCCGAGCGTTCGCCGTCGTGGACGCGGGCCACGGCCACACCGTGGCGCCCGGCGGCGTCGACGGCGTCGTCGACCGTCACCACACCGGGGATGCGGGCCGCCGCACGGTAGAGCGCGGCGCTCAGCCGGGGCGGCACGACGCTGCTGCGCAGCAGGTCCCCGATGGCGACGAAGGTCTGCTGGTCCGGTTCGGTCGTCGAATCGGAGCCCGGACCGCGGTCGTGCGCGGCCTCGGCGCGGATCCTCCCGAGCAGCACGTCGGGTTCGGTGGGCAGGGCGGCGAGCGCCCGGTAGGAGGAGGACGCCCACGCGGAGCCGGCGGTGGAGGAGGGGAGCGGCTGGTCGGCGCCGGTGCGGCGGGTGAGGCCGGGCCGGCTGCCGTCGACGGAGGCCCACTGCTCGGTGTCGGCGGTGGTGGTCGTCGGACGCATCGGGCCGTCGGCGGCCTCGCTGAGGGCGACGGCGTGGGTGACGGTCCTGAGGTAGGTGAACTGGGAGTCCTGGGCCGGCGGCTGGGGGGCGGACCAGGCGACCCGGGCGGCCCGGTCGAGGAGTTCCACGGACGCGGCGGTGGCGGGAGGCGTCCGGTTCGCCGAGGCGCCGGTGCCCTGGGTGAGCGTCACCGCCGTGAGAGTGGCGGCGGTGGCGACCGCGGCCGCCAGGGTGAGGCCCCGCCAGCGGGAGGTCAGGGCGACGAGGGGGCGGGAGCGGTCGAACTCGTTCAGCAGGAACTCGCGGCGGGCGGCGACCTCGTCGAGGGAGGGGACCGGGTGCGGGGGCGGGGGCAGCAGGCGGGCCAGTTCGCGGCGCTCGCAGTGCTCGTCCCACCTGTCCTGGTCTGTGGATGCGGTGTTCATGGCCGGCTCTCCTGGTGGTGCCCCACGGGCTGACGGCTGGCGGCGAGGTGGTCGGCGCGTTCGCGCGGTGGCTCCGGCGGATCCTCGGTGTCGACGATCCGGCGGAGCTTGTCCCGGACGCGGGAGAGCCGCGAACGGACGGTGCCGACGGGTATGCCCAGGACACGGGCGGCCTCCGCGTACCCGAGTCCGGACCACACGACGAGGGTGAACACCTCGCGCTCGGGGGCCCCCAGCTGGTCCAGGGCGCGCACGGCGGCGGCGGCCGTCCCGGCGTCCGCGATCCGGCCGACCACCTCGTCGGCGAAGTCGGGGATCGGGTCGCGCCGGGGGAGGCGGGACATGGCCTCGCGGTGGCGGCGCGCGGTGCGGGCGGTATTGCGCAGGACGTTGGTGGCGATCGCCAGCAGCCAGGCGCGCGGGTGCAGGACCTCGTCGCGGAGCTTCTTGCGGAGCCGCCAGGCTTCGAGGAAGGTCAGGGAGACGATGTCGTCCGCGAGGTCGCGGTCCCCGGTGGATCTGTAGGCGTGCGCGAAGACCGTGCGCGCGTGCTGATCGTAGAGCTCGGCGAAGACCTGGCGGTCGCCGGGCTGCGCCTGCTTACTGGACAAGGAGGACTCCACGCAGATCTGGTGTCCGCAGCGGGGGAGTGGTTCCAGGGAATGTTGGGGAGATGTGGACGGCCGGTGCCTCCGGGAAGGCACCGGCCGGCTGGACGGCATCCAGACGGGGTGGCGGACCGTGTGCGTACATGATGGCCTGGCTCGGCCGCGACCCTTCGGCGGCAGAAGGCCTGTTGGAGGTCGTTCATGGCAACGAGTCGGCGATCCAGCGCTGCATCGTGCCGCCGCGACGTGAACGGTGCGGCCGTTCCGCTCGCTTGCCCCGCGCGCCACCGTCGACCGACGGTGGCGCGCGGAGGTCTTCAGGCGGACGCCTGCCCGGGCGCGTAGCGGAGCACGACGACGTCGCCGAGCTGCTGGACGTCGATCAGCCGCATCCGGTGGGTGCTGCCGCCGGGGTAGTCGGCCGGGTGGAGGAAACGCGGTGCGGAGGCGTCACCGACCACCAGCGGAGCAATGGCGAGGTGGATCTCGTCGGCCAGCCCCTGGGCGAGGAACTGAGTGTGGATCTGCCCGCCGCCTTCGACCATGAGCCGTTCGACACCACGGGTGGCGAGGTCGTCGAGAAGCGCTCCGAAGTCGATCGTGGCACCAGTGCTGACGACGTCGGCCAGGCCGGCGAGCGTTTCGCGGAGCTTCGGTGCGGCGGCATCGGTGGTGTAGACGACCTTTTTGTCACCGAAGTGCCAGAACTTGAGGTCGCGGCTGAGGTCGCCGCTGGCGGAGACGGTGACCTTGAGGGGGAACTCGGGCTTGCCGGCCGCGACGCGGGCGGCGCGTCGTTCCTCGCTGTTCACGAGTAGACGGGGGTTGTCGCTGCGCAGAGTGTTGCCGCCGATGAGGATGGCATCGGATTCGGCGCGGACCTGATCGACGCGGTCGAAGTCCTCGGCGTTCGAGAGCAGGAGGCGCTCGGGTGAGGTGTCGTCGATGTGGCCGTCGATGGAGGTGGCGACGCTCAGCAGGACGAAGGGGCGTGGCATCGGCGGTCCGTTCTTTCGGCGGGCAGGAGCGACAAATGGTGATCACACTTCATGGAACAGGTAGCTGTCGAGTGCTTGCCGGAACCGGGCGACCTCGGGAACGGCCTGCCATTTCGGCAACTTGGAATCAAGGCAGGCCAGTTCGGTGAAGATCCGGGCCGAGCCGGTACCGGCGGCGATGGACAGTGCCGCATGGGCGGTTGTGGCGGCCTGCTCCGGCCCCTGGGTGGCCAGCTGAGAGGCAGCCGAGCGGGCGAGGTAGACACCGCGGTCGCGACGGTAGTTGGCGGGCAGGGACCGGATCGCCCGATCGAAGCCCGCCACCGCCTCGTGGTGACGGCCGAGCAGTGACAGCGAGCGGGCGCGTTGGGCCTCGATGTACGCCTCGTTCAGCCATCTGCCCCGGCCGATCGGTGCCTCGGGCGGCCGGGCGAGCAGTTCCAGCGCCTGGTCGAAGGTGCGCTGGGCTGTCAGCTCGTCGCCGAGCAGGGCGTGGCCGTGGGCGCCGTAGACAGCTCCCATGGCACTCAGACGGCTTCCGGGCCGTGCCAGGCGTTGGGCGGAGGCCGCGAGGTCGATGGCTTCGACCGAGTCCCGCATGTCGCCGGCGAGCTGGGCCTTCCTGGCCATGATGTAGGCGGCGAGCTCCAGGTCGCCGCAGGCGTTCGCCCAGTCGGCGGCGCGGTCCGTCCAGTACTGGGCAGCGCGATGGTCGCCGCTGTCTTGGTACAGCCAGCTGCAGAACTCGGCGTACTCGGCCTGCACGTGAAGAAGGCTCTTCCGGTCCTGGCCGGAAGCCTCGCGACGGAGTTGCTGGATGAGCCGGACATGCTCCTGAGCCGTTGCGACGACTTCGCGTGGTCCGAGTACGTTGTCGCACTCGACCAGCGATCTGCGGAGCGACCGCAGGCTCTCGACCGGGTGCATGTCCGTGGAGAGGGCGGGCGGAAGAGCCCGGGCCCCGGGGGCCGAGGGGCCTGAGAAGAGTGCGGTACCGGCGGCGGTGGTGCCACGGAGCGTGGCGCGGCGCGGAATGCTCACGAAGATGATCCTCCCGTCCTCGGTCCGGCAGCCGACCCGGACACCGCCGTCCATGAGCGCCATGGTTGTGCCCCCGGCTCCGGTCGGGGGCACGATGCCGTCGAGACCGGGCTCGTTCGAGGCCCGCAGCCGGTCCTGCTCGGTGATGTCGCCGGGTGATGTCACTGCTCCCGCCGTCCCCGATCCACCGGCCCGGCGGGTCGGTTCGAGGGGACCGAGCAGACCGGCGAGTTCGGCGGCACCGATGTTCAGCAACGCGGCGAGCTTCGGCATCTGCCACGGGCGGGGGAGCCAGGCCCCGCGTTCCCACCTGCCCACGGTCGTCCGGTCGACGTCCATCGCGGCTGCCAAGGTCTCCTGGGTGTACCCCGCGCTCACACGCAACGCGATGAGTCGTTCTCGCCGTGCCGCCAACACTCGCCCCTTGAGCCTGCTGGAATCCTCCGGTGGCAGACGTTGGCAGGTCAGCCGCCCGGTTGCCTCACGAATGCATCATCGGTGCATCAATTCTGCTCTGTTCAGCAGCTGTTCGCAGCGATTTCCTGGGGGTCGCCGGACAGACCGGCGAGCACGGACGGAACGAAAGGAAGACACCGGTATGCAGAGTTCCACGCCTGCTGCTCAGGAGAACGAGGAGGACGGCCTCCTGGTCGCCGTCCGGAACATCCGGGCCGCGCGGTCCCGCGTCGACCTGCCGTCGGACAACACGGGCGGCAAGTCCGACCAGAACGACACCTGAGCCGGATGCCCACGATGCACCATGCCGCTTCGTGGGCGGTGCGCCTGGGTGGGGGGACCTTCCTCACCCAGGTGCTCCACCGCTCCTACGCTGTCTTCCCGGCGGAGGGAGCCGACCCCGGCTCCCTCCTCTCCTGGGACGACCTGAACTCCATCGTCGCCACGTACCGGATGGAGGCGCCCCGACTGCGGTTGTCGCAGGACGGGGAGACCGTTCCGTCCGGAAGGTACTCGGCTCCTGTCACCAACCGTCGCGGGGTGACCTGGAACCGGGTTCATCCTGCCGAGCTTCACGCCAGGCTCGCCGAGGGCGCTTCGCTGGTGGTGGATGCGGTCGACGAGATCCACCCGCCGGTCCGGGCGGCCGCCGAGGCTCTGGAACGCTTCTTCGGCACACCCGTACAGGCCAACGCGTACGCCTCCTGGACGGAGCGAGAGGGCTTCGGTCGGCATTGGGACGACCATGACGTAGTCGTGGTCCAGCAGCAGGGCGCGAAGCGCTGGCGGCTGTGGGAACCGACGCGGACGGCACCCACCTACCGCGACGTCGAGTCACCGAAGGAACCCGGCGGCGAACCGATTGCGGACATCGTCCTCGGCCCCGGGGACGTCCTCTACCTTCCCCGTGGATGGTGGCACACCGTCACCGCCGACCAGGGCACGGAATCCCTGCACCTCACCTTCGGCCTCGTCACCCATACCGGGGCCGGCATCATCAGCTGGCTGGCCGACCAGATGCACGCGGACGACGTCGTACGGCTGGACGTCCCCCGCCATGCGGATCCGGCCGCGAAGGCCGCGTATCTGGACGCCTTGCGGACCGCGATGAGCACCGCGTTGTCGGACACCGAGCTGATCGACCGGTGGGCGGACTCCATCGACACCACACACTTCGGACGCCCGGCCCCCTCGCTGCCGTACGTGGCGGACCTCCCACCGTCTCCGGAAGTCACCGTACGGATCACGGCGGCCCGTGCCAAGCTCACGGCCGGCACCACGGCAGGTACCGTCACCCTGGCGGCGGCCGGTACCGAGTGGGAGTTCGCGCAGCGGGCGACCCCGGTGCTCCGCCTCCTCCTGAGGGGAGAACCCGTGACCATCGGGGACCTCGCCTCTGCGGCCGGCCTGGAGGTCGACGACGTGGCAGACGTTCTGACCGTTCTCATCAAGGGCCAGGCCGCTTGCGTGGTCGGGGCGAAATCGTGAACGCCGTCCTCGGCCTGGGGACCTATCGGGTGCGCGCCGTCGGGGCGGCGGCGCGCACCGCCCTCTCGGCCGGAGCATCCTTGCTCGACACCGCCCCCAACTACGCGCACGGCCATGCCCATCGCGACCTCGCCGCCGTGCTGGCGGAGTACCCGGGCGTCCGCGTGTCGACGAAGACCGGCTTCGACCCGCGGGGGCACCACAGCATCGCCGCGGAGTTCGTCCGCTCCCAGACCGAACAGTCCCTGGCAGTCCTGGGCCGGGCTGACCTGGTGTTCGTCCACAACCCCGAGCGTTCCGACCACGGCCGCCGGCAGCTGCACCGGAACCTGCTCGCCGCATTCGCCGTGCTGGAGGAGTTCGCTCACGCAGGACGTATCGGCGGCTACGGCGTCGCCACCTGGTCCGGTTTCACGTCCCAGGCGTTCACGGTCGCCGAGCTGGTCGGCCTGGCGTGCGTCGCGGCCGGGTCCCGGAATCACCATCTCGGCGGGGTGCAGATGCCGGTGAGCCTCGTGATGGCCGAGCCCGTCACGCAGGCCCTCGCCGGAACCGGGCCCCTCAGTGACGCACGCGAGGCCGGAATCACCAGCTTCGCCTCCGCACCCCTCCACGGGGGCGAACTCCCTGCGCTGATGACCCCCGAACTGGTGAATCTCATCCAGCCGGGATCGGACCCGCACGCGGCTGCGTTCCATCTGGTCGGGGCCTGCCCGGGGTTGGACGTCGTCCTCGCTTCGATCAGCAGCCGCGCGCACTGGGACGCTGCCGCGACGGCTCTCGCCCGTCCGATCCCAAGAGACCGACTCAGGAAGGTGCTCGATGTCCTTTCAGCCGGATGACACGGCCCGTCGCCGTTTGGAAGGCGCGCACGCCAAGGCTGCAGCCTTCCTCGGGCTCGCTTGTAGTGGGCCGTCCGTCTTCGGCACCTCCGGGTCGACCGTCGGCCGCCGCGCAGGGCAGCTGTGGCTGCGCGTCTCCGACGGCCGACGCCGTTTCGCCCCCCGGCCGACGGGTCAAGGTCCTCTCGGGGCCGAGCAGTGCATCCCGGACTCCGTCCCGCGCCCACGGTTGCACGACACGATGGACTGGACCGAACACGACCGGTTCTACCAGGCCGATGTCTTCGACCTCACCGGTCCCGCGGTGTCCTCGACGCCGGAGCTCCGAGAGGACCCCGGCCTGGGAGACGACTGGTGGCACGGCCTGAAGGCCGCGCTGGCCGGCATCGCCACGGCCCCCGGAGTGAAGGTGACCCCGCGGCCGACATGGATCGAGGAGGTCTTCCCGAAGTACCTCGGTATCCCGGCCCCCGAAAGGGTGGAGCGGACCACCGGCCACGGGGATCTGCAGTGGGCCAACCTGACCGCCGGGCCGCTCTCGATCCTGGACTGGGAACGCTGGGGACTCGTGCCCGTCGGCTACGACCCCGCCGTACTGTGGGTGAGCAGCCTCCTGGTGCCCGCAGTCGCGGACCGGGTCCGTGCGGAGTTCTCCGACGTACTCGGCTCCCCCGCGGGTCGTGTCGGGCAACTCATCGCCCTCGCGGAAATGCTCCAAGCCGTCGACCGCGGGTACTACCCGGATCTGGCGCCGCTCCTCGCCGAGGCGGCGACCGGCTTCACCGGTGGTCGCCTCGGGTACTGACCGCCGGTATTCCGACGGGGTCCACCGCCACGGAAGCGGCGGGGGCCGAGGGCTTCCGCTGGGTGTCCCCGGGAGCCCCCATAGCGTTCACTGTCATTTCATTGCAACGAGTCGAGGGTCGGTCGTTGCATTTTATTTCAATCCTCCGCAACGATATTGCTGCTGTGAGCTGCAGTTATGTGGTTTTGACGCAATGGGAGTGTTGCTGTGATTCGGAAAGCAACGTAGCTTTTCCGTTGTCGGAAACGCCGACGACAACGACTCGCAGGAGCACACACCACATGCGGAACTTCGCCACCACCGCCCCGATCGCCACCGTCCTGGACATCCCCGCCGGCCGGATCCGCCTCATCGCCGCCGACCGCACCGACACCACCGTCGAGGTCCTGCCCGCGGACGCCTCGAAGAGCCGCGACCTCAAGGCCGCCGAGCAGACCACCGTCGACTACCGCGACGGCGTCCTGCGGATCGAGACCGCACCCGCGAAGAACCAGCTCTTCGGGCCCTCCGGAGCCGTCGAGGTCACCGTCCGGCTGCCCGCCGGCTCCCGCGTCGAGGCGAAGACCGCCAGCGCCGAACTGCGCGGCGTCGGCCGCCTCGGCGACGTCGGCTACGAAGGCGCCCACGGCACGGTGAAGCTCGACGAGACCGCCGCCGCCCGCCTCACCCTCCAGGCCGGCGACATCACCGTCGGCCGCCTCGGCGGCCCCGCCGAGATCAGCACCCGGAAGGGCGACCTGCACATCACCGAGGCCACCCACGGCACCGTCACCCTGCACACCGAATCCGGCGACGTCACCATCGGCGCCGCCCGCGGCGTCTCCGCCTCCCTCGACGCCGGCACCACCCACGGCCGCATCGACAACGCCCTCACCAACCACGGCACCACCACCCTCACCATCCACGCCACCACCGCCCACGGCGACATCACCGCCCGCAGCCTCTGAACCCCGCGGTCCGCAGGGGCCGACGAGACCCGCGAGGTGCGCGGCAGCACCTCGGCGAGGGCATCCCCCGCCGATCCCCGAACCACCCCTGACACCGGAGGAACACCAGCCGTGAGCGCCGAGCAGACCCCCTGGACCGGCACCGTCCCGACCGACGACACCGCCCTCGCCGTGACCGACACCGGCGGCCCCGGCCGCCCCGTCGTCTACCTCAACGGTTCCTACGCCGACCAGGCGCACTGGAAGCGCGTCACCGCCGACCTCGGCGGCGGCTTCCGCCACATCACCTTCGACGAGCGCGCCCGCGGCCGCTCGGACCGCTCGGCGGACTACTCGTTCGAAGCGTGCCTGCGCGACATCGACGCCGTCCTCGAAGCGCGCGGCGTGGACCGGCCGATCCTGGTGGGCTGGTCCTACGGCGCGATGCTCGCCGTGCACTGGGCGTCCCGCAATCCCGACCGCGCCGTGGGCGCGGTGTCCGTGGACGGCGCGCTGCCGCACGAGTGGCTCGACGACGCGGCCCGCGAGCAGATCCGCAAGCTGTTCCGCCGGATGAGCCCCCTCTTCCCGATCGCCCGCCCGCTCGGCCTGGCCGCGCGCATGAGCGCCGCACAGCACGCCGAGATCAACATCGAGGCCAACGAGCTCTGCGCTCCCGCCGTCCTCTACCCGGTCCTCGACCGCCTGACGGTGCCGGTCCGGTACGTGCTCGCCAGCGGCGGCAACCTCGGCGGCGACCCGGAGCTGATGGAGCGGATCCGCGCCAACCTCGACCCGGTCCTCGACCGCAACCCGAACATCCGGATCGCCGCGAAGGTCCCGAGCAACCACTCCAAGATCCTGCGCAGGGACTTCCGTGCCGTCGCCGACGCGGTCCGCGAGATCGCCGCCCCCCGCGAGCGGGAGCGCGCCACCACCCTCGACCGCGAGGTCGGCTGAACGGTGGTGGCGGCCGGATCGCACGAACCGCGCGCCGTACGGCCGGTGTCCCGGTCGTACGGCGCGCGAGAGGTCTCCGGTCCCGGCGGGCGTCCGGGGGCGAGGGTTCCGCGGAGGGAGCCCACGCCCGTGACCCCGTCGGGGAGTTGCGGGGGGCCGGCCCCCGGATCAGGGAGCGGTGCAGATGACGTAGGCCCTGATGGACTCGTCCACGTTGTTGGTGTTGGTGCCGCGCACGATCCAGGCGCTGCCGCTCGGGTAGGAGTCGGTGAGGAAGATCCGGAAGGCGCTGGTCGTGGCACCGCCGCCGGTGGGCACCTGGCCGGACGGACAGAGCACGACGGCCGGCAGGTTCTCGCCGGGCCGCAGGGTGACGGATTCGCCGGTCACCTGGGTGTGCGCGGCCAGGAGCGAGGCGTTGGCGGCGGCCTGGTTGCCGGGGACGATGACCGGCGGCTTCTCCTTCGGCCTGACGGCCCCCCGGTCGTCGGCGGTGGCGATCGCGGTGCCCCCGACCAGGACCCCGATGGTGGCGAGTGCGGTCAGGGCGAGGGTGGTCGTACGGGCCATGAGGGCCTCCAGGTGTGTGGGCGTCGAGCCGGGCCGGCGGGGGCGGGGACACCCCGCACCGACTGCGATCAGTACCCGAACCACTCCCTCGGCCGCCGAGGGGCACGGCGGCCGGCTACCCCGCGCGGAGGAACACCGACGCTCGGCCGGCCTACCGGGGTGCGCCCTCGTCCCCCCGCCGCGGGGCCCGGTCCTGCGACGCCTGCGCCGCGCCCGTCCCTCCGCCCTGCCCGTCCCTGAGCCGGGCCCGTTCCTGCGCCCGGCTCAGCCCTCCGCCCGGCTCAGGCCTCCGCCAGGACCGCCCGGATCACGTGCCGGGCGTTGGCCGCCATCAGCGGGTTGGTCTCCCGGTAGTACGGCAGCGCCGCCAGGGCCTGCGCGAGCGACCGGCCGCGCCCGCGCCGCCAGGTCGCGTCGTCCACGCCGAGGGCCTTGCGGAAGACCTCGCGCCCCTCGGCGGGCAGCAGGTTCCACGCGGGGAACATGTCGCAGGCCGGGTCGCCGACGCCCGCGCACCCGAAGTCGATCACCGCGGTGAGCCGCCCGCCGCCGTCCACCAGCAGGTTTCCCGGCATCAGGTCCGAGTGCACCCAGACCGGCGGCCCGTCCCAGACGGGGGCCCGCAGCGCGTCCTCCCAGACGGCGGCCGCGGCGTCGCAGTCGACGCCCTCCTCGGGGAGCCCGCGGAGTTCCTCGATCGCGGCCCGGGTGGGCTCGTCGAGCAGCCGGACCGGCCCGCCGCGGTAGGCGGTCGGCCCGCCGGGGAGGCTGATGCGCCGCATCGACGACACGAACCCGGCCAGGTCCTCGGCCAGTTGCACGGGCTCGCGCAGTGCGCCGGCCTCCGGGTTCGCGCCGTCCAGCCAGCGGTACACCGACCAGGCCCACGGGTAGCCCTCGGCGGGCCGACCGACGCCGATCGCCGCGGGGATGGCCGTCGGCAGGAGCGGTGCGAGGCGGGGCAGCCACTCCTGCTCCATCGCGACGTCCACCTCGCCCCAGTCGACCAGCGGCAGTCGGACGACCATGGTGTCGCCCAGCCGGTACATGGCGTTGACGGTGCCGCCGGACGGGAATCCGCTCACCGGCAGTCCCGCCCACCGGGGGAACTGCCCGGCGACCAGCCGTCGTACGAGCTCCTCGTCGATGGGGTGCTGACCGGGGTGCAACTGCCCTGTGCTCATGGGGCACCATCCGATCGCCGGGCGGCGGCGGGCGTCAACCGCATTTCCCCGCCCGCCGCCCGCCTGCCGATCGCCGCCGCCCACCGCTCGCCGGGCTTCAGCGGGTGGCCGGGCCGACCTCCACACGAAGGTCCGGACCGGTGCGCGGGACCGCCCCCACGGCGGGGGCCGCGTCCGGGCCCGCCGCGATGCCGGCGCCCGCGTCCGTGCCCGCGCCCGTGCCCGGGCGGCACAGCGTCTTGCCCAGCAGCGAGCCGATCGCCTCCCCGCTCGCCGAGGAGTCCTTGCCGATGAACGGGTTGTGCGACAGCGCCAACTGCCGCCGCCCGTCCCGGGTGCCGAGCAGCAGGGTGCTCCACCCGGGGAGGCCGCCGTCGTGGCCCCAGGCCGCCTCGCAGCCAGGGCCCAGGTCGACCTTGAGCACGCCCAGCCCGTAGAAGCCGTTCGGCGTGTCGGTCGGCACCGTGTCCGTCAGCGCGGCCATCTGGGCCGGCCGCAGCAGCCTGCCGCCGAACAGGGCGGCGTGGAAGCGGTTGAGGTCCGCGGTGGTGGAGACGCCGTTGCCGGCGGCGTCCACGACGGACGGGTTGAACCGGGTGATGTCGGCGGGCCCGGACGGCATGTCGACGTAGGCGTGGGCGTGCCGGCCGCCGAGGCCCGTCTCGTTCCCCGGGAACGTCGTGTCGTCCAGCTGCAGGGGCCGGACGATCCGCCGCTCGACCTCGCGCTGCCAGGTGTGCCCGGTGACCTTGCGGATGATCATCCCGGCGAGGACGTAGTTGGTGTTCGAGTACTTCCACCCCTGGCCGGGTGCGAAGTACGGCGCGTGCTCGGCGGCGATCGCGGCCAGCTGCTCCGGCCGGTAGCTCTTGAACCGGGTGGTCCCGTACACGTACTCCTGGAGCTCGGCCTCGGTCGTGACCAGGAACCGCGCGTCCGTGGTGAAGTTGAACAGCCCGCTGGTGTGGTTCAGCAGCTGCCGGACGGTGATCGCCCCGCCGTTCGGGACGACTCCGGGCAGGTACCGCTCGACCGGGTCGTCCAGTCGGATCCGGCCCTCGCCGACCAGTTGGAGCACCACCGTCGACACGAAGGTCTTGGTGACGCTGCCGATCCGGAACCGGCCGTCCGACCTGGCCGGCTGCCCGTCGGCCAGGTCGGCGGTCCCGGCGGCGCCCCGCCACGCGGGGCGGCCGGCGACGCGGATCTCCGCGAGTGCGGCGGTCATCCCGCCGTGCTCCACGAGGTACCGCAGCTCCTGCTGTCCGTCGACGCGGGGTCGACGTTCCTCCACGGCTCCGGCGCCGGCGTTGGATCCGGTTCCGGCCGCGACCGCCGCCGTCGGTGCGAGCGTGACGACGGTGGCCCCGGCCAGGGCGACGGCGGCGAGCCGCAGCCCCAACCTGCCGCGCCGGTACGGAGATCGAGCCTGAACGATGGTCATGGTTCCCCGCCCCTTCCGGCCCGGCCCCGGGCCGTCCCGACCAGCCTCGCACCGGCCGCACCGTCGGCGCGTCGTCCTGTGGAGGTCATCGGCCGTGCGTCCCGAGGACCGGGCCACCCGGCCGATGGGCAGACATGACGACAGGTCAAATCATCGTCAAGGGGCTTGACTTGGAGCGACCCGGGTGTCTCAGCGGAGCAGCTTCGGCGGCGACCCGGCGTCCGTCCCCTTCGCCCCCTTCGCAGCGGGGGCCGCCGGGGCCGGCGTGTCCTTGCCGCACGCCGCCTTCAGGAGGAACGCCTCCAGCGTGGTGCCGGTCTGGTCGGTCTCGCCGCCCTCCAGCAGGTTGAACGAGAGGGCGAACTGCTGCGAGCCGTCCCGCGCCCCGAGCAGCACCGTGTTGAACCCCGGGATGCCGCCGGTGTGGCCCCAGGCCTCGCCGCACGGCAGGTCGTAGCGGATCAGGCCCAGCCCGTAGTGCGCGCCGATCGCCGGCGCCGGGACGGCCGCCGTCATCTCGGCCAGCCGGGCGGGCGACAGCAGCCTCCCGCCGAACAGCGCCTCGTGGAAGCGGTTCAGGTCGCTCGTGGTGGAGAGCCCGTTGCCGGCCGCGTCCCCGACGGTCGGGTTGATCAGGGTGACGTCCGCCGGACCCTCCGGCAGCTTGACGTACCCGTGCGCGTGCGGCCCGGGGATCCCGGGCGAGGAGCCCGGGAAGGAGGTGTCGTCGAGGTGCAGCGGCTTGACGATCCGCTGCTCCACCTCGCGCTGCCAGGTGCGGCCGGTGACCTTCTTGACGATCATCCCGGTGAGGATGTAGTTGGTGTTGGAGTAGTGCCAGTCCTGGCCGGGCGCGAAGTACGGCGCGTGCTGCACGCCGACCGCGACGAGCTGCTCCGGGCGGTAGTCCACCCAGCGGCCCCGGGCGAGGAAGGAGCGCAGGCTCGCCTCGTCGTGGAAGAGGAACTGCGGGTCCTCCAGGTAGTCGAACAGGCCGCTGGTGTGGTTGAGCAGCTGCCGCAGGGTGATCGCCCCGCCGTTCGGCACCACCCCCGGCAGGTACCGCTCGACCGGGTCGTCCAGCCGGAGCCGGCCCTCGTCGGCCAGCTGCAGCACCACGGTGGAGACGAAGGTCTTGGTGACGCTGCCGATCCGGAACCGCCCGTCGGCGCGCGCCGGCCGCCGGGAGTCCAGGTCGACGACCCCCTCGGCGTCGCGCCAGGTCCGGCGGCCGTTCTCGCGGGCCTCGCCGAGCGCGGCCGTCGACGCGCCCAGCTCGACGATGTCCCGCAACTCCGGGGTGAGGTCGACGGACGGGCGGTGCCGGTCGGCCGTGGCCCCCGCGGACGGCCCGGCCGCCGGAGCCTCGGCCCCCGCCGCGACCGCCGCCGGGGCGAGCGAGACGACGGTGGCCCCGGCCAGCGCCACGGCGGCGAGCCGCAGGCCGAGCCGGCCGCTGCGGCGCGGCCGGACGAAGTGGTCGGTGTTCATGGTGATCCCTCCCGGGCCCGACCCCCGGGCCCCACCGCCACGTTCGCATCCGCACCGCGGCGGCCGCGTCGTCCTGCGGAGGGTGACGGCCTGCGCCTCGCGGGTCCCCCGCCGGAGCCGAACGGCGGGGGAGTCGGTGCGTCAAATCGCCTGAGGGTGGCTTGACTTGAGGCGGGGAGGGTGAGCACGCCACGCGTCGTGGACCCCGCGCGACGCGCTTCCGGTCAGCGCAGGCGGGACGACGAGAGGATCGACGCCAGGTGCGCGACCACCATCCCCCAGGTGATCACCGCGATCGCCGCGACCGTCGCCCGCGTCGGATCGGTGGAACCCACCGCCGCGTCCACGACCGCCGCCGCCAGCAGCACCAGCGACGCCTCGATGCCGTTGGTCACCCGGTGGATCTTGAGGACCGAGGCCAGCCGCCGCGCCGTCGCGATGCCCTGCGACCGCGGCTGCGTCGACTCCTCGTCCGCCGGCAGCAGGCCGCTGCGCGCCCGCGCCACGTCCACCAGATCCGTCGACGCCTTCAGCAGCACGACCCCCAGCGCGGCCGCCAGCCCCACCGACACCCACAGCTCCGACCCGCCCCGGGCCGCCCGGACACCCGCGCCGACCATCAGCGCGGCGTCCGCCAGATAGGCGCCGAGCCGGTCCACGTACACCCCGGCCGTACTGAACCGGCGCTTCCAGCGGGCCACCTCGCCGTCCACGCAGTCGAAGAGCAGGAAGCCCTGGAACAGCACCGCCGCCAGCACCGCGCCCGTGAGCCCGGGGATCAGCAGGGCGGCCCCGGCCCCGACCCCGCACACCACCATCAGCCAGGTGAGGGTGTTCGGCGAGACCGGGGTCCGCACCAGGTGCCGGGTGGTCCGCAGGGAGAGCCGCCGCATGTAGAGCCGGCCCGCCCAGTGCTCCCCGTTGCGGCTCGCCAGCTTCGCCTGCGGCTGGCAGACCTCCCGCAACTCGGCCAACGCCGGAGCAGCGACCACCATGACGACATCCCTCCACCTGTCCGGCCGGCCGGGGACCGGGAACGGTCGGCGGCCGGCGAAAACGATCAGCTCAGGCTAGAGCAGCGCCGCCGACCGCCCGGCCGCACCCCGACCGTCCGACCGCCCGACAGTCAGACCGCACCCCGACCGCCAGACCGCACCCCGGCACCCCGGGCGGGGCCGGCGCACCGGCCCCGGTGCCGTCAGACCAGCGCCACCCCGGCCCCCGCCGACACCGGCGAGTCCCGGTGCAGCCACCCCCGCTCGGCGGCCGTCCAGGCGGTGGTCGTCAGCAGGTAGAGCCCGGCCGCCAGCGGCACCAGCGCGGCGAACAGCACCGTGGCGAACGACAGGTACGGCATGAGCGCCAGCACCGGCTGCGGCGACGGCGCGGCCGGTGCCCGGTCGGCCCCGGCCCGGCCGCCCGCTGCCTGCTTGCCCCGTGCCTGCTTGCCCCGCAGGGCCGTCCGGTCCCGCTCCGCCTGGGCCTCCTGCTGCGCCTTCTGCGCGGCCTGCGCCCGGCGGGCCCGCCGGAAGCCGACGTACGCCACCGCCGCCAGCCCGGCGTACAGCGTGCCGAACACCGCCCACTGGGCCACGCCCTGCGCGCTCCCCGCGTGCAGACCGAGCGGGACGCCGAACAGGGTGTGGCCGAGCAGGTCGTTCGGCGTCGTGAACAGCCGGTACATCACCGAGAAGAACGGGATCTGCACCAGCATCGGCAGGCAGCCCGCGAGGGGCGAGGACTTCTCCTTCGCGTACAGCTCGGCGAGCGCCTCCCGGAGCTTCTCCGGCCGGTCCTTGTGCTTCCGGTTCAGCTCGGCGACCTGCGGCGCCAGCCGGGTGCGGGTCTTCTCACCCCGCGCGGCCGCCCGGGCCAGCGGGTGCAGCGCCAGCCGGACGCAGACGGTGAACAGGACGATCGCGAGCGCCGTCGGTACGACCTGGGCCAGTACGGCGACGACATCGTGGGCCAGGCCGACGGCCGGGTCGAGCAGTGCGAAGACGGACATGGTGGAGCGAGCCCTCCGGGGGTCTCGGCGCGCGGCGGCAGCCGGCACCCGGCACCCGGGACACGCGGCGCCACCGGTGTCGGTGGCGGGTGTCCGGGCAGGTGCGTGCGGCGTGCGGCGCTCTGCGCGCGGAAAGAGTGGTCGGCGGAGGACGGCCGCGTCGACGGCCCTGCTGTGGAGCGGGGGTTACGCGGCCGCCGGGGCCGCGCCCGGCGCCCTCGGGCGCCGCCGGCCCCGGGCGTCCGGATCACGCTGCGGAAGGAAGGCCGTGCGGAACGCGCGCTTGCGCAGCGCCCCGTCCCTGACGGCGGCGGGCGCCCGCGCCCCCAGCAGCCGCGCGACGACCAGCGCCCCCGCGACCGCCCCGGCCACCAGCACCACGGCGGCAGCGGCCGCCACCGAGGCCAGCGACCCGCCGCCCTCGACGAGCCACTCCCCGTTCAGCACCCGGAACACCCCGAGCAGCATCGCGACCAGTGCCACGGCTTGCTCCTCCCTGTGTCCCCGACCAGTGCTCCGGCCAAGCATACGGCCGACTCCCCGAAGCGGTCCCGGTACCGCCCGGGGAGTTCCGGAAGGCCCGGAAGGGTCGGTGCAGGGGTGTAGCCGCCGGTGCTACGCGGGGCTACCTTGGAAGGCATGAAGACGATTACCCAGCGGGAGTTCCGGAACAACTCCGCCGCGGTGATGGACGCGGTGGAGGCGGGGGAGACCTTCCACATCACCAGGAACGGGGTCGAGGTCGCCGAGCTGCGGCCGGTGTCGGGCCGGCGGCGGCTCACGGCGGAGGAGCTGGTCGCGCGGCACGTGAAGCTGCCGCGGGTGGACTACCAGCAGATGCGCAAGGAGGCCGAGGAGTACTTCGGTCCCGAGGAACTGGTCGGCGACGAGGACGGCGACCCGTTCGAGCGGCGGCGTGGCTGAGCGGCGGCGGGCGCCCCGGCGACGGCCGGCCGGGGTGCTGGACACCTGTGTCTACATCGACCTGGCCCTGCTCGGTCCGGCCGACCTGCCCGCCGTGCCGGAGCTGACCGCGATCACGTTCGCCGAGCTGCAGCAGGGCGTCTCGATGGCCCGGGACCCGGTCAGCCGGGCGGCGCGGCTGGAGGTGCTGGGCGCGGCGATGGCGGACTTCGACCCGCTGCCGTTCGACGCGGCGGCCGCCGCCCGGTACGGGACGCTGGTCACCCTGACCATCGCCGCCGGGCGCCAGCCGCGTCCGCGCCGGATCGACCTGATGATCGCCGCGGTCGCCTCCGCCCACGGCCTGCCGCTGTACACGCGCAACCTGGCGGACTTCAAGGGGCTGGGTTCGGCGGTCGAGGTCATCGGGATCTGAGCCCGGGCTCCGGTACGGCGGCGGCCCCGGCCCGTGCGGACGCGGTCGCCGAGGCGCGGGACCGGCGGTCCTGCTCCTCGATCGCCTCGCGGGCGTGCCTCTCGAACTCCGCCGTCCAGGCCCGTTCCCGCCGCAGGCGTTCCGCGCGGGCGCCCGGTTCCTCTCCCCATACCGACGCTGCCATCCTGTCACGGTAGGAGTCCGGAGCCGGGGTTGGGAAGGAACGGCCGCCCGCGCGGGGGGAGTTCAGGAGATTTCAGTCCAGCCGGACGGTCGTACCGGTGGCGGCGGAGGCGCGGGCGGCCTCCAGGACGGTGAGGACGGCGACGGCGTCGCGCGGGTCGACCGGCGGCGGGGTGCCGGGGTCGGCCAGGGCGGCGGCGACGCCCGCGTAGAAGGCGGGGTAGTCGCCGGGGTCGGTGGGCAGCGCTGCGGTGGACCCGTCGGTGCCGAGGGTGCCGTAGCGGGCCGGGGCGTCGGCTCCCCAGGGGGCGGTGCCGTCGGGGCGGCGGCCGTCGCGGAGGTCGGCCTCCTGCGGGTCCATGCCCGACTTGACGTAGCCGGCGGCGTCGCCGAGCACCCGCAGGCGGGGGCCGGCGAGCGGGGTGACGGCGCTGGTCCACAGGTGCGAGCGGGTGCCGCCGGCGTGGGTGAGGGCGAGGAAGGCGTCGTCGTCGACGACCGCGCCGTCCCGGCGGACGTCGATCTCCGCGTACACCGTCTCGACCGGCCCGAACAGGGCGAGCGCCTGGTCGACCAGGTGGCTGCCCAGGTCGTAGAGGGTGCCGCCGGCCTCGGCCGGGTCGGCCAGCTCGCGCCACCCGGCCTTGGGCTTGGGCCGGAACCGCTCGAACCGGGACTCGAAGCGGTGGACCCGGCCGAGCGCGCCCTCCCGGACCAGGCGGGCGGCGGTGAGGAAGTCGCCGTCCCAGCGGCGGTTCTGGAAGACGGTGAGCAGGGTGCCGTGCGACTCGGCCAGCTCGCAGAGTTCCAGCGCCTCGGCGGCGGTGGCGGCGAGCGGCTTGTCGACCACGGTGGCCAGTCCGGCGGTGAGGGCGGCGCGGGCGAGCGGGACGTGGGTGCGGTTGGGGGAGGCGATGACGACCAGGTCGAGCGCGTCCGGGTCGGCGAGCAGCTGCTCGGGGGTGTCGACGGCGCGGGCGTCGGGGTGCTCGCTGTGCAGCTGGGCGCGGCGGTCGGGGTTGGCGGTGACCACCGCGTCCAGTCGGAGCCCGGGGGTGGTGGCGATCAGCGGGGCGTGGAAGGCGGAGCCGGCCAGGCCGTAGCCGATCAGGCCCACGCGGAACGGGTGTGCGGGGTCGGCATTCCGGGAGGCGGGGCGCGTGGAGGGGGTCATGCGCCCTACTCAACCACGGGGTGCCCGGTCGGCCCCGGTTCCGGCGCCGGGGAACCCTCCTGGGCGCCCGGGGAGGGAGGGCGCCCGGGGAGGGAGGGCGCCCGGGAGGGCCGTGCGCGACGGCCGCTGCCGCCGCCGCGGTGGGGGGCGCGGCGGCGGCAGCCACCGGGGTGCCGGGGGTGGCCCGTCGGGGCCGTCCCTGTCCGGCGTGCCGTTCACGCTAACCGGGCCGGGCCGTTCTGCTGAGGGGGCATCACTGCGGTTAGGGGTGGGTTAAGGACCCGTTGAGGCGGGGCGGACCGCGGGGCCGGGTCCGCGGGGCGTCCCGTCGTCCGGCCCGCCGTCCGCCCCACCGCGCGGACTGCCGCTCGGCCCGCCGCGGGCCCCGGTGCCCGTCCGCTGGGCGGGACGTGCTGCCGTAGGCCAGGTGTGCGGATTAGGCTGTGCCCCGTTGGGGCAGCCAGCAGTACCCCCGGCGGTCCGGTGTCCCGAGGAGGGTCCGGCCGGTGGGAGGCGCAACGGTGACGGCGGTGCGCCGCAGTTTCGTACGACCATCGCACTACATGGCAAGACTTCGGGAGACACGCACGTGGCAGACCGCAAGCCCATCGAGTCCTGGCTGACCGACATGGACGGCGTCCTCATCCACGAGGGCACGCCGATCCCCGGCGCGGAGGAGTTCCTGCGCCGGCTGCGGGAGTCCGGCAAGCCGTTCCTGGTCCTCACCAACAACTCCATCTACACCCCGCGCGACCTCAGCGCCCGCCTGGCCGGGATGGGCCTGGAGGTGCCGGAGGAGTGCATCTGGACCTCGGCCCTGGCCACCGCCAGCTTCCTGAAGGGCCAGCGTCCGAACGGCACCGCCTACGTGATCGGCGAGGCCGGCCTGACCACCGCGCTCTACCAGGCCGGCTACGTGCTGACCGACAACAACCCGGACTACGTCGTCCTCGGCGAGACCCGTACCTACAGCTTCGAGGCGCTCACCAAGGCGATCCGCCTGATCAACCAGGGCGCCCGGTTCATCTGCACCAACCCGGACGAGACCGGCCCGTCCACCGAGGGCGTGCTCCCCGCCACCGGTTCGGTCGCCGCCCTGATCACCAAGGCGACCGGCGTCGAGCCGTACTTCGTCGGCAAGCCCAACCCGCTGATGATGCGCGAGGCGCTCAACACGGCCGGCGCCCACTCGGAGACCGCCGTCATGATCGGCGACCGGATGGACACCGACATCGTGGCCGGCATGGAGGCAGGCATGGAGACCATCCTGGTGCTCACCGGCCTCACCGCCGCCGCCGACGTGGAGCGTTTCCCGTACCGGCCGACCCGGGTGTTCAACTCCATCGCGGACCTCGTCGAGCTGGTCTAGCCTCGGCACTGCTGTTGCGGGCCCCGCCGCCCCGGCCGACGGTCGGACGGCGGGGCCCGCTCGCCATGTGCCGAGGAGGGGGACGGGATGAGCACCACGGGGGAAGCGCCGGCGGGGGCGGTGTCGGCGGGGGAAGCGCCGGCGGGGGCGGTGCCGGCGGAGGCGGAGGAGAAACGGGTCACCTGGGCGGAGCTCTACTTCGACCTGGTCTTCGTCTTCGCCATCACGCAGGTCTCCGGCCTGCTGCACCACCACCACGACTGGGCCGGCGTCGCCCGGGCCCTGGTGGTGTTCGTGCCGGTCTACTGGTGCTGGGTCGGCACCACGGTCCAGGCCAACATCCGGGACGTGGACAATCCGCGCGACCGGCTCGGCATCCTCACCGTCGGCCTGACCGGCCTGGTCATGGCGCTGGCCGTGCCCGGCGCCTACGGGAACCGGGGAGTGCTGCTCGGCGCCGGGTACTGGGCGGCCCGGGTGGTGCTGCTGTTCCTGCTGATCCGCATCCCGGGCGTCTGGCGAGGGCCGTACGGGGTGGGCGTCCTGGTCAGCGGCCCGCTGGTGTTCGCCGGAGGGCTGCTGCCGGAGGGGCCGAGGACGGTGCTCTGGGCGCTCGCGGCGCTCTGCGACCTGTCCGGGCCGGTGCTCTTCCGCCGCCGGCTGGCCGTGGTGTCCTACCACCCGGCCCACATGCCGGAGCGGTTCGCGCTCTTCCTGCTGGTCGCGCTCGGCGAGTCCATCGTCGGGATCGGCGCCACCGCGGCGGGGGTGCCCCTCGACGCGGCCGAACTCGTCGCCGTCACCGCCGCGTTCACCATCTCGGCCGGGCTCTGGTGGCAGTACTTCGTCCACGCGGCGGACGCCATGCGGCACGCGGTCACGGTCGCCGAGTCGCGCCGGGACGTCATCCGGCGGGTCTTCCAGTACGGGCACCTGGCGCTGGTGGCCGGGGTGATCGCGGTGGCGGTCGGGTTCGGGGAGACGGTGGCCGACCCGCGGCAGGCGCTCGGCGCGGGCTCGGTGGCCCTGCTCTACGGGGGCTGCGTGCTGTACCTGCTGACCTTCGGGTACACCCGGTGGATGATGTTCCGCGCGGTGGCGACCACCCGGATCGTGGCGGCCGCCGTGGTGCTGGCGCTGGCCCCGCTGATGGTGCGGTGGCCGGCGATCACGGCGCTGGTGGTGCTGGCGGTGGTGCTGGTGGCGCTGAACGTGGTCGAGCACTTCCGGGTGGCGAGGGCGGCAATGGACGGCTCCGGGGGCTCGGACGGCGCGGACGGCCCCGGGGACTCGGACGGCTCCGACGGCTCCGGCGGGACGGCCCGGGAGGTGTCCGCGGGCGCGGGCGGGCCCGGTGCCGGCCCCGGCATCGCGGGCGTCCCGGCGGCTCCGGCCGGGTGAGCGGGGCCGGTGCGCCGCCGACGGAGCGGACTGTCAGTGGGCCTGTGTAGCGTTCGGTGTGGAAAGAGGGCGTGCGGTGCAAGGGCCGCAGTGCGCCCGCGGTCGGGGCGGTGCGGCGGTGAGCGGCCGTCCGGTGGGAGGTAGATGTCGTGACGGACACGGTCGAGGCGGGCGTGACGGAGCCGGGTACGCCCGGGACGGGCGCGGGCGCGGGGCTGGAACTGCCCGAGTCCTGGCACACGGTGCTCGGTGCCGAGACGGAGAAGCCGTACTTCGCCCAGCTGGCGGCCTTCGTGGCGGCCGAGCGCGGGGAGCACCAGGTCTTCCCGCCGAGCGGGCAGGAGTTCTCCGCGCTGGAGGCCACGCCGTACGACAAGGTCCGGGTGCTCGTGCTCGGCCAGGACCCGTACCACGACGACGGCCAGGCCCACGGCATGAGCTTCTCCGTGCTGCCGGGCACCAGGACGCCCCCGTCGCTGCGCAACATCTTCAAGGAGCTGGACGCCGACCTCGGTATCCCGGCGCCGGACAACGGCTACCTGATGCACTGGGCCGAGCAGGGCGTGCTGCTGCTCAACGCGGTGCTCACGGTCCGCGCGCACGAGGCCAACTCCCACAAGGCCAAGGGCTGGGAGAAGTTCACCGACGCGGTGATCAAGGCGGTGAGCGCGCGCGAGGAGCCGGTGGTCTTCGTGCTCTGGGGCAACTACGCCAAGAAGAAGCTGCCGCTGATCGACACCGAGAAGCACGTGGTGGTCCAGGGCGCCCACCCGTCGCCGCTCTCCGCCAAGCTGTTCTTCGGCAGCCGGCCGTTCTCCCAGATCAACACGGCGCTGGAGGGCTTCGGCGTCGACCCGATCGACTGGCGGGTTCCGGACCTCAAGCAGGGCTGATCCGCCGGGGCCGTTCGGAGTTCCGCCCGGGCGGCCCCGCCCGACGGCTGACGCGCCGTCCACTCGCGTCCGGACGCCCGCCGTTCACCGGCTGGTGAGCGGCGGCCGGTACCCGGTGTGCGAAGCTGGGGAGCAGCCGGTCGCCTGACCGGGTCCGGGAGGGGCGGTACGTGCGCCGAGCAGGGCGAAGAGTGGGATTCCGGCTGGCCGTGGGAGCGGCCGTGCTGGGGTTGGTGACGGGAGTCGCGGGGTGCACCGGGGGGAGCGCCGGCACCGACCGGGACCCGGCCGGGGGCGGGAGTCCGAACGGTGCCGCGCCGACGGGGCGGACCGCCGCGCCCGTGCCCGCCGGGGGCGCCGGTTCGCTGCCGCAGCTCCCCGGACAGACCTTCTACGTCTCCGACCAGACCTCCGCGGCCCGCCAACTGGCCGCCCTGCGCGGCCAGGGCCGCACGGCGGAGGCCGACGCCCTGGCCCGGATCGCCACCCAACCCTCCTCGCAGTGGCTCGGCGACCAGGCGGCCCGCGGCATCGCCGAACAGGTGAGCCGCCGCGCCGCCGAGGCGGACCGCACCCCGGTCCTCGTCGCCTACAACATCCCGCACCGGGACTGCGGCCTCTACTCGGCGGGCGGCGCCGCCGACGCCGCCGCGTACCGGTCCTGGATCACCGGCCTGGCCGAGGCGCTGGGCGACCGCCGGGCGTGGGTGGTCCTGGAGCCGGACGCCGTCGCCCACACCCTGGACACCTGCGGGGTCAAGGGCGACGCGGCCGCCGAGCGGTACGGCCTGCTCGCCTTCGCCGTACAGGAGTTGAAGAAGCGCCCGCAGGTCCGGGTCTACCTGGACGCGGGCAACCCCGGCTGGGCGCAGGACCCCTCCGCGCTGGCCGAGGCGCTCCGCAAGTCCGGGGTCGCGGCCGCGGACGGCTTCGCGGTGAACGTCTCCAACTTCTACACCACCGACCGGAACGCCACCTACGGCGGGCAGCTCTCCGCCCTGCTGGACGGCAAGCCCTTCGTCATCGACACCAGCCGCAACGGCAACGGCCCGCTGAGCGGCGAGGCCTGGTGCAACCCGCCCGGCCGCGCGCTCGGGGCGCCGCCCACCGCCGACACCGGGCGGGCGGGCGTCGACGCCTACCTCTGGATCAAGAACCCCGGCGAGTCCGACGGCGAGTGCGGGCGCGGCGAGCCCCGGGCGGGCGAGTTCTGGCTGCCGTACGCGCTCGGGCTGGCCCGGGCCGCCGGCTAGGCGGTCGGTGGTTGGCCGGGCCGTGGCGCGGGCCGCGTCCGGTGCGGCCGCGTCCGGTGCGGGCCGGTGGGTCGGTGCCGGCCGGGGTCGGCCGGGGCCGGCGCGCCGTTCAGCGGACGACCTGGATCCAGCGCGCCACCGAGGGCGTGCCCGACCCGTCCGTGACGAAGAGCATGTACCAGCCGGGCGGCAGCAGGTCGGGGTTGGCGGGCAGGACGAGCGAGACGCCGTCCGCCGCGCGCGCGGTGACGTCCAGGGCCACCGAGCGCTGCTCGACGTCGGTGGCGTGGGTGACCGAACTCGGCCGGACCAGCTTGGCGGTGGCGACGCCGTCCGGGGCCGGGGTGGCCACCCGGACGGTGCTGCCGAGCCTGGCGGCCGTCGGGGCGCCGGTCAGCTGCGGCCGCTCGCCGTGGAAGAGGTACGGCGGGGTGTAGATCTCGATCCGCTGTTCGAAGGTGCCCGGCACGGTGCCGTCCTCGTCGTCGAACAGCGGGTCGGAGCCGAGCACGGCCACCCGTCCGTCCGGCAGCAGCAGCGCCTCCGAGTGGTAGTTGCGGCCGACGGTCGGCTCGGCGGCGGTGCTGAAGGTGTTGGTGTCCGGGTGGTAGGTCTGGGCCTTGAGCAGGTCGCTCCGGTGCTTGCCCCGGTAGTCGGCGGAGCCGCCGGTGGTGAAGACGGTGTCGTCCGGCAGGATCACGCTGTTGAGGTACCGGGTGCCGCCGGCCGGCAGGTCCGGGCCGGGGGTGAACGCGGGCGCCGCGGCGGCGAGGTCGGCGATGTCGGTGCGGGCGGTGGAGAGCGGGGACTCGCCGACGCCCCCGCCGCCGAGCACCATCACCTTCTGGGCCTGCGCCGGCGGCAGCAGTACGGAGGAGGAGGTCTCGGTCAGGTGCGGGTCGCGCAGGCCGGGGACGGGGCGGAAGCTGTTGTCCCGGAGGTCCCAGAGGCCGGGTTCGCGGCCCTTGTCGGCGGGCCCGTAGCCGGCGTTGGAGCCGGAGTAGAAGAGTTCGCCGGTGGCCGTCAGGAAGATCGACGGGTAGGTCGGGAAGTACCGGTCGGGGGCCTTGGACCAGGTCCTGCTCGCCGGGTCGTAGATCTCGTTGTCGTTGCCGCTGAGGATCCGCCCGGTGTCGTCGAGCCCGGAGACGGTGACCACCCGGCCGTCGCCCAGCCCGGTCAGCGTCGGGTACCAGCGGGCGTAGGCCATGTCGGTGACCTGCTCGTACAGTTCGGTGTCCGGGTTGAACTCGAAGGCGGAGCGGATGCCCTGGAAGTCCTGCTTCTCCAGCGTCATCCGTTCGGCCATGCCGTAGAGGTTCCGGGCGTCGGCGCCGGTCAGGCCCTCGATCGCGTACTGGGCGGGGGAGTCGAGCACGGAGCCGGGCCCGTCGGCGACGGCCTCCGCGAACACGTGCGTCTCGCCGGCGGTGACGACGGTCGCGGTGCCGGAACCGGTCTTCAGCGCGGCGGGGACGGTCACTTCGGCGGTGGACGCGTACGCGCGGCCGTTCGGCGCCCGGAACACGGTGCCCCGGGGGAAGGTGCGGGCGGCGTCCGGGTTCTCGTTGCGGACCCGCATGGTGCCGGCGGCCTTCTTCACGGCGCCGTCCAGCGCCTCGTAGCGCCGGGTGCCGCCGGCCACCAGCATCCGGCCGTCGGGCAGCGCGGTGTGGCCGCCGCAGAACATGTCGGCGGGGGTCGGGACCGGCTTGTAGGTGTTCTTCGCAGGGTCCCAGAGCAGGCTCTTGAAGGTGCCGGCGTCGAAGTTCCGCTGGTTGTTCCCGGATCCGGCGATGATCAGGACCTTGCCCGTGCGGAGCAGCGCCGCGTGGATGGCGTTGATCCGGAACTCGGCGGGGAGGACGAGGGTCTGCCAGTGGCCGTACTCGGCCTTGTAGGCGGGGCGGTTGATCGCGTACTGGTGGTAGCGGTCGGTGGCGAAGCCGAGCACGGCCGGCGCGTTCATCCCGGCGACGGTCAGCGCGACGGTGCTGCCGAGGGCGAAGCGCCGGGTGCGGCCGGCGTTGCGGATCTTCACGGTGGATCGTCCCCTCGGATGCGGATGCGGGTGCGGGTGCGGGTGCGGGTGGGCGGGCTCAGCGGGTGGTGCCGTGGTGGCCGGCCGCGGCCGCGGCCGTGTTGTCGACGCGGTCGGCGGGATGCGCAGGACCGGGGACGGCGCCCGCGGTGGAGGCCGAGGCTGTGGTCGTGGTCGTGGTCGTGGTCGTGGTCGCGGCCAAGGCCGTCCCGGCCATGGACAGGGTGGAGGTCGGCCGGGCCCGGCGGCGGCGGACGGCGTCCGCGGCCAGGACCAGCACCGGCAGCAGGCTGAGGAGGAGGGCCAGTCCGGCCCAGGTCCGCATGGCGGCGTGGTCGTTCCCGGTGCGGAACGACACGGCGAGGGCGCCGCCGAACACCAGCGCCCAGAACAGGTGCAGGCGGAACGTGGCCACCCGGTCGGGACTGGCCGAGGAACCCTTGGGCGTCACCACGAACCGGCTGCGGAGTCGGAGCAGCGCCTGCAGGAACGACGCCGCGTAGACGGGTCCGCAGAGCGCCGACATCACCATGCCCGCCACCCCCGACGACCCGGCCGGCTCGTGCGGGCTGACGTTGTGCTTGCGGTTCCAGGCGTAGAGCAGCACCTGCAGCGCCGCCGCGTCGCTGTAGAGCGCCATCCATATCTCGGACGACACGTGGACGCCCGACGCCCCGAACCCCAGGTAGAGCACGCTGGACACCCCGCCGAGCAGCCAGGTCAGCGCCGCCATCGGGTAGAAGCAGACCATCAGCGTGTAGTTGAGCAGCCGTCCCGGCGACAGCCCCCACACCGCGCGCCAGTACTGGGTGAGGAGGGTCTCGTAGGTGCCGCGGCTCCAGCGCAGCTGCTGGGAGAAGAAGTCCGTCCAGGACGACGGCCCCTCGCCCACCGCCAGCACGTCGGGGGTGTAGACCGACCGCCAGCGTTCGCCGGTGGCCGGGTTGCGGCGGCGGTGGAACTCCAGGCCGGTCGCCATGTCCTCGGTGATCGAGTCGTGGAGTCCGCCGATCGACCGCAGCGCGTCGATCCGGACGGCGTTGTTGGTGCCGACGAACATCGGTGCGCCGTACCGGTTCCCGGCCCGTTGGACCAGCGCGTGGAAGAGGAACTGCTGGCTCTCCGAGAACCGGGTGACGGACGAGCCCGAGCTGCGGTAGTTCCCGTACACCTGCGGGCCGACCACGAACGCGACGTCCGGGTCGCGGAAGTAGCCGAGCATCCGCTCGCAGAACTCGGGCAGCGGCACGTGGTCGGTGTCGACCGAGACCCAGAAGTCGTAGCCGGCGCCGTGCGCCTGGAGCCAGCTGTTGTAGTTGCCGTGCTTGGTCCTGGCGCGGAACCGCCCCTCGGGCCGGTTCCACTCCTCGACGCCGCGCCGGCTGAAGTGGCGGGCACCCAGCTCGGTGCAGAGCGTGCGCATGGCGGGATCGTCCCCCTCGTCCAGCAGCCAGACGTGGTAGGGGCCGTCGTGCCGGACGGCGAGCGCGGCGGTGAGTGTGGCGCGCACCATCTCCGGGGGTTCCTTGCCGGGGACGCAGGTGGTGAGGAACGCGACCCGGGTGCCGGGCACGGGCGTCACCGGGACGGGGTCGCGGGCGGCGAGCGTGGCGTGGGTGTTGGAGACCACGTTGACCAGGCGGAACACCTCGACCGTCGCGATGATCCCGATCATCACCCTGTCGCCGACCAGCACCCAGGTGTCGGTCTCGCCCGCCCGGACCGGCCAGTGCTCCGGCAGCAGCAGCCAGACCAGGAGAACCGTTTCGACCAGCGGAGCGGCCAGCAGGAGCAGGACCGCCCGGATCCGGTGCGGCTCGCGGCTCAACAGGCTGCGGTACCGGACGCGGTACGGCTCCGGGGGGTCGCCCGCGCCGGTCTCCGGGGTGCCCTCGGCGTCCGTGTCGCGCCGTCCGTGCCCGCCGGGGTCGGTGGGGTCGCCGGGGTCGCCGGGGTCGGTGGAGGGGCCGGCGAGCCGGCTGAAGTGGGCGTAGTCGTAGGGGGCTTCGGGGACGGCGATCAGGTCCGGGGGTGCGGTCGCGGCGGTGCCGTCCGCCGTCCGCGGGTCGGCCCGCCGCCGTCGCCGTCGCGAGAACGGTATGACCATGTGTGGCTCCCCCCGTGGCCTGCCGCGAGGGCCTGCCCGTCCGTGCGTGCTCCGACCGGGGGTATGCGATCCGGATCGCCGTACGGCGCCGGGCGGTTCGCGGCGCTGCGAACCCGGCGACCGGCTGTTCCCCCTGGGCCTTGCTGCCGAAGCGGAACGCCACCCGGCGTGCCGAACCCCCGTCGGCCGACGGGGTTTTCGACCGGCCTCACCGTCGATCGGTGAAACGTACACGATCGATCGGAGTGTGCGTCCGAACGGCCACTTCGAATGCAGGATCCCGGTTCTGGTCCTCCGGACTCCCCTCCGGGGTTCCGGGGTCCTGGCGCCCTCAACTCTCCCGGAGCATGGGGGAGATCGCAACCGATCTGAAAAATGATCATTGCATGCGAATGAAGGGACAGCGGGTTCCAGGCCAATTATCCCCGGGCGGTGTCGACGGCGCGGTTTCACGGCTCGCCGCCGTCGGGCCGGACGACGCCCATCCGGTGCCGGCCTCGCTCGTGCCGGGTGGCGACCACTACTCGATCCTCTGGGCCCGGCCGGCGCCGGGGCCGTGGTGCGGGGACTCCTGGGGACCGCCCCCGCCGCCGGGCGGCCGCACCGGACGCGGCCGGCGGGGAGGACCACCGACCCGCCGCCGCGTCGTCCGGAGGCTCAGCCGGCCGCGCCGAGGAAGGCCTCCCAGCCGCCGGCCGGTGCCTGCCCGACGCCCAGTGTGCGCAGCTTGCGGAGGGCGGACTGGTCCTGCGCCTCCAGCCAGTCGACCAGTTGCCTGAAGGAGACCAGCCGGACCTCGGGCTTGCCGGCGATGGTCTTGAGCGTCTGCTCCACGGCGTCCATGTATATCCCGCCGTTCCACTGCTCGAAGTGGTTGCCGATGAAGAGCGGCGCGCGGTTGCCGTTGTACGCCCGGTCGAACCCGGCCAGGTAGGAGTCCCTGGCCTGGGTGCGCCACTCGTCGTACTTCGCCGGATCGCCCTTGGTGCTGCCCGCCGACTGGTTGGCCAGGATGTTGTAGTCCATGGAGAGCACCTGGAAGGTGTGGCCGGGGAACGGGATGCTCTGCAGTGGGAAGTCCCAGACCTTGCCGTCCTGGACCTTCTGCGGCCAGAGCTGCTGCCCGCCGGGGGAGCTGGCGTCGTACTTCCAGCCCAGCTTGGCGGCGGTCGGGAGCAGGGCCTTCTGCCCCTCCAGGCACGGGGTGCGGCCGCCGATGAGCTCCTTCCGGTAGTCGAACGGCAGCGGTTCGACGTCGGTGAGGCCGGTGTTGGTCCGCCACTGGGTGACGAAGCCGATGGCCTGTTCTATCTCGCTCTCCCAGTCCTCGGGGGTCCACTTGTTGACGCCGTTGCCGTCCGAGCGGCTCGCGCAGAAGTGGCCGTTGAAGTGGGTGCCTATCTCGTGGCCGGCCAGCCAGGCCTGGCTGACGAGCTGGATCGTGCTCTTCACCCCGGCGTCCGAGAGGTAGGGGATGTCGGAGGCCCCGACCGAGTGCTTCGGCGGGTGGTACAGGTCCGCCTTGCCCTTCGGCAGGGTGTATATGCCGGAGAGGAAGAGGGTCATCGAGGCCTTGTGCTCCTCGGCGAGCTTGAGGAACCGCGGGAACTGGCCGTCCTCGGTCGCCCCGGCGCCGTCCCAGGAGAGGACCACGAACTGCGGCGGGCGCTCGCCGGGCTTGAGCTTCTCCGCCTTGGGCTGGTTCGGCTGGGCGCCGGTGTCGGCCGTGGAGCCGTCGCCGATGGGGGTGCCCTTCCTCCCGGTGGGGGTGCCGCTGCCCGTCGGTCCGCCGCTCCCGCCGGTCCCCGTGGGGGCCGGGGCGGAGCCCGGCGAGGTGCCCGGGGCCGAGCCCGTGCCGGGGGCCGGGCCCGATCCGCCGCCGGAACAGGCCGCCACCGCGCCGAGAGCCGCGGTGGCGGCGGTGGCGGTGAGCACGGTCCTACGAGAGATGCTGCCCATGGTCTCCCCTGGCTGCCGCAGGCCGGGGGCGGCCGTGGCCGCGCCGGCCGAATCGGACAATCGATTGATGTTCGTCGTTGGCATGGCACGCGGACGCAGGGTCACCGGGGGTGTCGAGGTCCGTCGACACTGAACACGCATGGCACACGCGTGCGGGCTGCGGGGCGAGGCCTTCTGTTGCCGTTCCGTGACGATTCGCCCGTTTCGACGGGTTGGTCACCCGTCGCCCACCGTGCACCGTCCGTCACGCGCTGTCCGTCACTCGCCGTCCGTCGCCGCCGTCCGTCATCCGCCGACGGTCGCCCGCTGCCCGCAGTCCGCCGCCCGTAGCACCCCATGGCGCCCGGCGGCTCCGGCTCGTCAGCCGAGGGAGAGGCGGCGGTTGCGCCGCACGACCCGCGCGATGGCGGTGCTGACCGCGGTGGCGGCCGCGCAGGAGACCACGAGGCTCAGCCAGGCGGTGTCGAACCAGTGGCTGTTGAGCCAGCCCAGCGTCACGATGTAGGCCGCCCAGATCATGGCGGCCAGTGCCGACCACCGGAGGAAGCGGTGGGGGTGGCCGGGGGAGTGGCCGATGGCCAGGTCGAGGATGGTCCGGCCGGCCGGCACGAACCGGGCGATCACCACCATGGCGGCGGCGGCCCGGGTGGTCCGCCCGTCCAGCGCCTGCTGGACCCGTTCCACGCTGGCGGCCAGCTTCGGCCGGTGTTCGAGCCGCCGGTTGACCATGGGCGCGCCGCGCCGCGCGAGGCGGAGCAGGAGGATGTCGCCGAGGAAGGAGGCCATCGCCACCCCGAGCCCGAGCAGCAGCGGGGCGCCGTCTATCTGTGCCGTCTTGAGCACGGCGAGGATGACGAGGGTGCCGCTGGGGATGAAGGGGAGGAAGGCGTCGCCGAGGACGGCGCAGAGCGCCAGGGCGCAGATCCATGAGGATCCCACCAGCGTCGCGATGTCCATGTCCGAACTCCCTCCAGGCTGCCCGGGGGAGCAGGTGGCTGCAGGGGTCAACGCTAGCGCCTCGACTTTTCATGCCATGAAGCACCCCGGCGTGCTGCGGCTCACATGGCGCGAGCCCCCGGTGCGGGGTGCCGCTCCGGGGGCTCACGGGGATCGATCGGCGCTGGTCCAGCCCGACGATCTTGCTGGTGAGTGCGGATCCGGTTGGGTGATCCGCTCCTGGGCCTTAGCCTGCCGGACGCCGACCGCCGACCGCGAGCCCTGGGGCTGGCGACTTCCCGCGCTGGCGTGAAGTCGCCACGGGTGTCCGACTGCTGGCTGAGCGTCAGCCCGGCGGCCGCCGGCCGGAGCGCGCCGGGACGGCGCGGGCGGGAACAGCGGGCCCCGTCGCGTGGTTGGCCATCGTCGGCACCGGCGACGGCACTGACCGCCGTGCACCGGTGAGTGACACCGGTGCACGGCACCGGCGGACGGCACCGACCACGGCCAGGAGGACGGACGGCATGACCACCGAGGACCGGCACGAGAACCAGCGGGACCGGACGGCTCCACGCGCCGACGAGGCGATCCGCGGCACCGCCCGGGGCACGGCGCCGGCACCGCTGTCGATCCTCGACCTGGCCACCGTCGGCGTCGGCTACACGCCCGCGCAGGCGCTCTCCGCGACCACCGCACTGGCCCGCAGCGCCGAGGAGTGGGGCTACCACCGCTTCTGGGTGGCGGAGCACCACGGCATGCCCGGTGTCGCCAGTTCCACGCCCGCCGTCCTGCTGGCCCACCTCGGCGCCCACACCGGCATGCTGCGGCTCGGCTCGGGCGGGGTCATGCTGCCCAACCACGCCCCGCTGGCGATCGCCGAGCAGTTCGGCCTGCTGGAGGCCCTGCACCCCGGCCGGATCGACCTCGGCCTCGGCCGGGCCCCCGGCACCGACCCCGCCACCGCCCGGGCACTGCGCCGCGGCCTGGCCGAGGGGGCCGACGACTTCCCCCGGCAGCTGGCCGAGCTGACCCACTTCCTGGACGGCACCTTCCCGGCCGGCCACCCGTACGCCCGGCTCACCGCCGTTCCCAAGGGGGAGGGGCGGCCGCCGGTCTGGCTGCTCGGCTCCTCGGGCTTCAGCGCCCAGCTGGCCGGCAGCCTCGGCCTGCCGTTCGCCTTCGCACACCACTTCAGCAGCGTGAACACCGTCCCGGCCCTCGACCTCTACCGCTCCGCGTTCCGCCCCTCGGCGGTCCTCGACGAGCCGTACGCGCTGATCGGGGTGAGCGCGGTCGCGGCCGACGACGAGGCCTCCGCCCGTCGTCTCGCGCGCTCGGCGGCGCTCGGCATGCTCCGGCTGCGCCGGGGCAACCCGGGCCCGATCCCCACGCCGGAGGAGGCCGAGTCGTACCCGTACAGCGAGGTGGAGGCCGACTTCATCGACGACTGGCTCGGCAACGTCGTCCTGGGCTCGCCGGGAGAGGTGGCCGACGGGCTGGAGGCGCTCCGCAAGCGGACCGGGGTGGACGAGCTGATGGTCACCTCGCACATCCACGGCCACGAGGCGCGGTACCGCTCCTACGGGCTGATCGCCGAGGCGTACGGCCTGACCGGGCCGCGGGCCGGGGCGGTCTGAGCGCACCCCCGCCGCGCCCGCCCCGGTCCCGGCCGGGCGCGGCGGGGTCCCCCGGCCTACTGCTTCCCGTGCTCCCGGCCGTCCCGACCACCCGCAGCGCCCTGACCGCCCTGACCGCGCTGGCCGCCGCTCCGGCCGTCGCGGAGTATCGCGGCGACGAGCTCCGCGTCACCGGGGCGGGCGAAGTACCACCCCTGGGCGGTGTCGCAGCCGGTCAGCCGCAGCCGTTCGGCCTGGGCGGCGCTCTCGATGCCCTCGGCCGTCACGGTCAGGCCGAGGGTGTGGGCCAGTTGCACCATGGCGCCGACGATCTGCTCGTCGGCGTCGCTCCGGCGCGAGCCGCGGTCGGGGAGCCCGGGCCGGCCGCCGACCGGAGCCGGGTCGCGGAACCCCTCGATGAACGTGCCGTCCAGCTTCAGCACGTGCACGGGGAGGCGGGAGAGGTAGGCCAGGTTCGAGTAGCCGGTCCCGAAGTCGTCGATCGCGATCCGGACGCCCATGTCGGCGAGCGCCTGGAGTGCCTGGAGCGGGCGTCCGCCGGGGCCGAGCAGGGCGCTCTCGGTGATCTCCAGCTGCAGCAGCCGGGCGGGCAGGCCGGTGCGTTCGAGGACCTGGGCGACGTCGGCGACCACGTCGGAGTCCCAGATCTGACGGGCGGCGAGGTTGACGCTCACGAAGGTCTCGGTCCCGGGGAACTCGGTGAGCCAGCGCTGAGCCTGGCGGCACGATTCCTCCAGGACCCACTTGCCGAGCGGCACGATCGCGCCGGACTCCTCGGCGAGCGGGATGAAACGGTCCGGCGAGAGCGTCCCGTAGCGGGGGTGGCGCCACCGCACCAGTGCCTCGGCCCCGTGCACCGTGCCGTCCGCCAGACCGACCAGTGGCTGGTACTCGATGGTGAACTCGCCGCGTTCCAGGGCGGGGCGCAGTGCGGTGGAGAGCAGCTGGCGGGTCAGCTGGTGGGCGCCGCGGTCGGGGTCGTAGAGGGTCCAGCGGGCCCGGCCGTCCGCCTTGGACCAGTAGAGCGTGGCGTCCGCGTCCTTGACCAGGTCGGTGGGCGTGGTCTCGTGGACGGAGCGCTCGACGACGCCGACGCTGGCGGTCACCGCAAGCCGGTGGCCGGCCACGTCGAAGGGGCGTTCCAGGGCTTCGAGGATCCGGGCGGCGAGGTCGGTGAGCTGGTCGCTGCCCGTGCTGTCGGTGACCAGGACGGCGAACTCGTCGCCGCCCATCCGCGCCACCAGCTGGGTCCCGCGCGCGGAGAAACCGCGCCGCAGCCGGGTCGCGACGGCGATCAGCAGCTGGTCGCCGATGTGGTGGCCGAGCGTTTCGTTGATCGCCGCGAACCCGTCGAGGTCCAGGTAGCAGACGCCCACCCGCCGTCCGTCCGTCGCGGCCGCCGGGACCGGGCCCGCAGGTCCCGGGCGGTCCGGCCCGACGGACCGTGCGGTCCGCGTGGCGACGGCCGTCCGGGCCGTCGCCCCTTCCGGCGGTCCGGCGGTGCCCGTCGGCAGGGCCGGGCCCGTGGCGGCTCCGCCCGGGCGGTCCGCCGTGCGGTCGTCGGTGAGGCAGGCGGCGTCGAGGCGTTCGAAGAAGAAGGTCCGGTTGGGCAGCCGGGTGAGCGGGTCGTGCAGGGCCTGGTACTCCAGGCGGTCGCCGAGCCGGCGCTGTTCGGTGATGTCCTCGACCAGGGCGAGCGTGTAGAGGGGGCCGCCCCCGCCGTCGCGGATCAGCGAGATGGTCACCTTGCTCCACACCGTGCGCCCCTCGCGGTGCTTGAGCTGCTTCTCCACCCGGATCCGGTCGCGTTCGCCGTGGACGAGCGCGGGGAACAGGCGGTGCGGCATGCCCTCCGGGTCGACGGTCTCGTGGATGTGGGTCCCGGCCAGCTCGCCGACCGTGCGGCCGGTCAGGGCCGCGAAGGCGGGGTTGACCTCGATGATCAGGTCCTCGGGGTCGATCAGCGCCATGCCGATGCCGGCGTCGCAGAAGGCGGCCCGGAAGCGTGACTCGCTCGCCCGGAGCGCGGCCGTGAGCCGGTCCGCCCCGGGGGGAGCCGGTCCGTCGCTCCCGTCGCTCCCGACGGCCGCCGGCCGGTGGGTCCCGTCGCCGAGGGGCGCCGAGCAGGTCGGGCAGAGGTGGGTGCCGTCGCCGCCGTTCAGACCGCGGGGACCGGTCGGCACGGCGGGGGTGCTGCCGTTGACCGCGCCGCCGTTGCGGGGGCCGCCCTCGGGCGCGCTCCGGTCGACCGCGACCGCGTCGACCGTGACCCCGGCGGCGATTCCGCCGTTGAGCGCGTCGCGGGTGACTGCGGTGACGGCGGTGACCGAAGCGGAGGGGGCGGCGGCGTCGGCGGGGCGGACGTCGGGCGGTGGGGGGAGTCGGCGCCGGTGTCGTGGCTCCTCGTGCCGCACGCCTGGGTGGTGTGCGTCGGCCCCCTGGTTCTGGCCCGGCACGGCATGCTCCCGTCCGCTGCTGCAGCTTGACGCTTGACGCTGGTCCGGCCGGTCACCAGACTGCGGCGGCCGACTCCGCACTCTGCCGGGGTCCTCGGGAGTCGGGGTCCGGTGCGGATCGCTCGTGGTGGAGCGGTCGTGCGGAAGCCCGTGTGAGGAACCGTGAGGAACAGGGCGCTGCGGCCGATCATAGGACGCGTCGGCAACGCGCGGTGACCGCCGGCAGGGTGATTCGTCGTCTTTGGGGTCAACTGCGGTGATACATGCGGACGCCCCCGGTACACATCACATGATGTGCACCGGGGGCGTGTGCTCCGATGATGCGCCCTCGGGCGCCGGTCGGGCGCGGCATGTGCGCCCCACCGGGGCCCGGGGACGGCGACGACCGGAGGGTGTCAGCCCGCCAGCGTGGCGGTGAGGGTGATGGTGGTGCCGGTCAGGGCCTGGCTCACCGGGCAGTTCGCCTTGGCGTCCTCGGCGGCCTTCACGAAGCCGGCCTCGTCCAGGCCGGGCACCTCGCCGACGACGGTCAGGTGGATGCCGGTGATGCCGGTGCCCGGCTGGAAGGTGACATCGGCCTGGGTGTCGAGCTTGGTGGGCGGGTTGCCCGCGCCCGCGAGGCCGTGCGAGAGCGCCATCGAGAAGCACGCGGAGTGCGCGGCCGCGATGAGCTCCTCCGGGCTGGTCTTGCCGTTCGCCGCCTCGGCCCGGGCCGGCCAGGACACCGGGTACTCGCCGATGCCGGACGACGCGAAGGTCACCTGGCCGTTTCCGTCGAGCAGGTTGCCTTCCCACGCGGTGCGGGCGGTGCGGGTGGTTGCCACGATCGGTACCTCCAGTAATGAGGAACTGCTGATCCGTCACGTCCGGTCATGCCGCGCCCAGCCTACGTGCAGGTCGGGGGCTTGCCACAAGTGGCACATCGGGCACTCGCGTCCGAAAATCCCTCGGCCGTCCGGGTGACGGGGCCGGTGCGGGGGCGTGCCCCGCCAGCTCGGAGCCCCGCCGGGGGATCGCTCCGTGTGCCGTCCATATCGTGGACGGATAGGCCAAATGGTGCGGGCCCGTGCTGGGTGCCCTGTTAGATTTGCCCAGGCCCGGGCCCGGCCGCTGCACGGCCGGGTGCCATTCCGAGAGAGCCGCGGAGCCGCCCCGATGACGGACCACCCCACGACCCCCGACGCAGGACTGCGCGAGGGGATCGACGACGCAGTGCGGGCCGAGCTGACCAGCCTGCGCGAGAGCATCGACAACATCGACGCCGCGGTGGTCCACATGCTGGCCGAGCGCTTCAAGGCGACCCAGCGGGTGGGCCGGCTCAAGGCCGAGCACAAGCTCCCGCCGGCCGACCCGGCGCGCGAGCGCACCCAGATCAAGCGCCTGCGCGAACTCGCCGCCGGTGCCCACCTGGACCCGGTGTTCGCGGAGAAGTTCCTCACCTTCATCATCGCCGAGGTCATCCGCCACCACGAGGCCATCGCCAGCGACGCCGTGACCGGCGGGAACGACTCCGACTGAGGTCCGGCCCGGCCCGGTACGGCGCGGTTGGGCCCGGTCCGACAGCGGACCGCACGGGGGCCTTCACACGGGACTCCACGCGGGACTCCGCGGGGTCCCGGCGGGCACCCCGCCGGGCGTGCGCGGGCCCCGGTCCGCCGCCGATCGTTGTCGGGCGGGGGTAAAAGCCCGATTTCGCCACGCTCCCCGGGTGGCGTAGCGTGCAGGTTCCCCCGCAGCCGGAGAGTGGAGCAGCGACGATGGCGGTGAACCTGCCCGGTACGCACGGCGACGCCGGGGCCGCTCCCTCCGGGGCCGTCGGGGCCGGCGACGGCACCCGCGGTGCCCGTGTCGCCCAGGGGGCCCACGACGCCCACGGCGCTCCCGAAGGTCCCGCCGCCCCGGTCGGCGGCCGGGCCGAGGCCCGCCGCGCGCGCCGGGCGGCCGAGGGGCGCAGGACCCGGAAGGCCCGGCGGCAGCGTCCGTGGTGGATCGAGATCCCGGCGATGGCGGCGGTGGGCCTGGTGGTCGCGCTGCTGATCAAGACCTGCCTGTTCCAGGTGTTCACCATCCCCTCCGGGTCGATGGAGAACACGCTGCGGATCGGCGACCGGGTCGGGGTGAACAAGCTGGCCCCGCTGACCGGCTGGGAGCCCGAGCCGGGCCAGCCGGTGGTGTTCAAGGACCCGGGCGACTGGCTGCCGCCGCAGCCGACCGGCGGGAACCCGATCGGAAACGCGCTGGGGTCCGCGCTCGGCTTCGTCGGGCTGGTCCCGCCCAAGGACGACAACTACCTGGTCAAGCGGGTCATCGCGACGGGCGGGCAGACCGTCCAGTGCTCGGGCACCACGCTCACGGTCGACGGCGCGAAGGTGGACGAGCCGTACCTCCACCCCGGGGACGACTCCTGCGCCGGACTGGACTTCGGGCCGGTGACGGTGCCCCGGGGCTACGTCTGGGTCGAGGGCGACCACCGCAGCGACTCGGCGGACTCGCGGTACCACCAGCGCGGCCCCGGCGGCGGGGCCGTGCCGGTGGAGAACGTGGTGGGTCCGGTGTCGGCGGTCGTGTGGCCGCTCAACCACCTCGACTGGTTCGGCTGGGTCGGTCGCTGACCCCGGTCCGGTCGGCGGCCGCCTCGGCCTCCGCCGCTCCGGCCAGCCGCTCGCCGAGCGCCGTCGCCCCCGCGGGCACCGCGTCCCGGCCCGTACCCCCGCCGGTCCCGGCCGGAGCCGTCTCCGGCGCGGCGGCGGGCTTGCTCGCCTGGGCGGCGAAGGCGCCGGCCAGGACCAGCAGACCGCCGGCCACCTGCGGCAGCCCCAGGTGCTCGCCGAGCAGGATCCAGGCCAGCACGGTGGCGACGACGGCCTCCAGGTTGGCCACCACCCCGGCGATCGGGGGCGAGAGGTGCCGGACGGCGATCACGCCGGTCAGGTACGCGAGCACGGTCGCGACCAGGACCATCCAGGCGGCCGGGACCAGTGCGGGAAGGGTGTGCCCGTTCATGGTCACGTCCCCGCCGAGCAGGCCCCAGTCGGCCTCCCAGGGGCGGGTGAAGGCGGTGAGCACGACCGCGCCGACGAGCAGCCCGTACGCGCTGACCGCGATCGGGTCGACGGGGCGGTCGCCGCGGCTGCCGGCGTCGGCCAGCACGAAGTAGCCCACCTGGCAGCAGGCCGCGCCGAGGGCGAACAGGACGCCGAGCGCGTCGAAGCCGAGGCCGTTCCAGGCCTCGACCACGCAGGCCAGCCCGGCGACGGCCACCCCGGCGCCGATCGCCGCGCCCCGGCTGATCGGCCGGCGCTGGACGAACCGCACGTAGCCGATGAGCAGCGGCGGGCCGAGGTACTCGATCAGCAGCGCCACGCCGACCGGGATCCGGGAGATCGCCGCGAAGTAGCAGGCCTGGACCCCGGCCACGGCGAGCAGGCCGAAGCCGATGAGCAGGCCGGGCCGCCGGAGGACGGCGTCACGGTGGCGGTAGGCGAGCGGCAGCAGGACGACGGCGGCGCCGGTGACCCGGAGCCAGACCACGTGCAGCGGTGAGAGCCCGGCTTCGATCAGCGGCTTGGCGGCGGTGCCGGAGCCGCCGAAGGCGATCGCGGAGACGAGCGCGAGGGTGAGACCCAGGGTCCTGGCGGACGAACCGCCGAGCAGTGGTTTTGAGCTGTGCACCGACGAATTGTGACAGTTGTACCGGCAGTTTGGTAAGGGGTCATTCCATCATTTGGTCCTGCCGGAAACCCCTGTGCGGTGGCGGGCCCACCGCGGGCCCGCCACCGCAACCGTCAAGGCCACCCCCGCCACGACCGGGGCGACCGCCACCGATCGCCGCCGATCGCCGCCGATCGCTACTGCGCCGCGCCCGAGCCCGCCAGAGCGTTCGCGCCGGTGTCCGCACCGGACCCGCCGCTGCCGCCGCCGGCGCCGCCCGAGGGCTGCGGGGCGGGCGTCGGCGCGGTGGTCGGACCCGTCGTCGGCGCGGTGGTCGGCGCCGGGGTCCTGGTCGGCCGGCTGGTCGGCTGGGGGGTCGCCGGCCGGCTGGGAGCCGTGGTCGCGCCGCCGGACCCGGACCCGCCCGTGCCGCTGCCGCCGCCGGTGCCTCCCGGGGGCGTCGGCACGGTGGTCGGCCCGCCGGTGGGCTCGGTGCTCGGCGTCGAGCCGGAGCCGCCGGTGGTCCCCGACCCGCCGCCCGGGGTCGCCGCCGGGGACGGCGGACCGGACGGAACGGCCGGCGCCTCCGGGCCGCCCGACGGCGGGGCGGAGGGCGTGGGGGTACCCGTGGAGCCGCTGCGCGGGGAGGAGTCGTCGGCGTTCGCCGGAGCCGTGAAGTCGGTGACCGGCTGACCCTTCAGCGCGGCCTTCATGTAGCCGGTCCAGATCTGCGCGGGGTACTGGCCGCCCGCCGCGCCGTCGAGCCCGCCGGTGCCGTTGAGGCTGACCTGGGCGCCGGTGGCCGGGTCCTGGCCGAACAGCGCCACCGAGGTCACCAGCTCCGGGGTGTAGCCGACGAACCAGACCGACCTGTGCTCGTCGGTGGTGCCGGTCTTGCCCGCGGCGGGCCGGCCGAGCGCCTTCGCCCGCCAGCCGGTGCCGCCCGGGTCGCTGACGACGCCCTCCAGCATCGAGGTGACCTCGCGCGCGGTCTGCTCGCTGACCGCCTGGGTGACCTTGTGGGCCGGCAGCGGGAGCGCCTCGCCCTCGTGGTCGACCGACTGCACCAGCCAGGGGGTGATCTGCCTGCCGTCGTTGGCCAGGGTGGCGTACACGCCGGCCAGGTCGAGCACGCTCGGGGTGGAGGTGCCGAGCGGGATGGACGACACCGGGTCGAGCCCCGGGGTGTCGGCGGGCAGGCCGAGAGCGATCGCGGTGTCCCGGACCTTCGACAGCCCGGTGTCCTGGGCGAGCTGGGCGAACGCCGAGTTCACCGACCAGTCGGTGGCCTGCTGGAGGGTGATCTGGCCGTAGCTCTTGTCGCCCTCGTTCGGCGGCGCGTACGCGGTGCCCTTCCCGCCGCGGACCTTGCGGCCGCTGGTGCCGTCGTAGACGGTGCGGGGGGTGACGGTCTGGCCGGACTGGGTCTTGGCGTCGTTCTCCAGCGCCGCGGCCAGCCCGATGGCCTTGAAGGTGGAGCCCGCCTGGTAGTCCCGCCGGGTCGCGTTGTCGATGTAGTGCTTGGTGTAGTCGACACCGCCGTACAGGGCGACCACGGCGCCGGACTTCGGGTCGACGGAGACGGCGCCGGGCTGGACGGCGGCGTCCTTCTTCCGCTTCTCCGGGTCGAGGGTGTCGTGCAGCTGGGCCTGGACCGCGTCCTGGAGGGCCTGCTGGCGCGTCGGGTCGACGGTCAGCCTGATCGTGTAGCCGCCCCTGGCGAGTTCGGACTCGGTGATGATCTGGTTGGCGGTGAGGTACTCGGTCGCGGCGTTGACCAGGTAGCCGGCCTGGCCGGAGAGGCCGAGCTGCGCCTGCGGGTCCCTGACCTCGGGGAAGGTCGTGGCGGCCCGCTCCTCGGGGGAGAGCCAGCCCTCCTTCACCATGCCGTCCAGCACGTAGTTCCAGCGGTTCACGGCGTTCTGCCTGCCCGCGGGGGTGGCGGTGGCGACGTCGTAGGCGCTCGGGGCGTTCAGCAGGGCGGCCAGGTAGGCGCCCTGGGCCGCGTCGAGAGCGGAGGCGTCGACGCCGAAGTACTGCTGGGCGGCCGCCTGGACGCCGTACGCGCCGCGCCCGTAGTACGAGGTGTTGAGGTAGCTGGAGAGGATCTCGTCCTTGCTCTCCGTGGCGTCCACCTTGATCGCGATGAAGAGTTCCTTCACCTTGCGGGTGACCGACTGCTTCTGGCTCAGGTAGGTGTTCTTCACGTACTGCTGGGTGATGGTGGAGCCGCCCTGGGTGCCCTCGCCCTTGGCGGTGTTGACGGCGGCGCGGACCAGGCCGGGTATGTTGACGGCGCCCTCGTGGTAGAAGCTCCGGTCCTCGGCGGCCAGCGTGGCGTGCTGCGCGGCGGGGGAGACCTTGTCGAGGCCGACGTTCTGCCGGTTGGTCTGGCCGGTCCGGGCGATCACCGAGCCGTCCTGGTAGAGCCAGGTGTTGCTCTGGGCGGTCGCGGCGGCGTGCGCGTCCGGCACCTTCACCAGGGCGAATCCGAGGGCGAACAGGCCGACGCCGAGCAGCAGGGCGGTGGTGAGGCCGGCCAGCGTCATCCGCCAGGTGGGGAGCAGCCGGCGCCAGCCGGTGCGCTTGGGGCGGCGGGCCTTCCGGCCGGCCCTCCCGGTACCCGGCCCGGTGTTCCGTCCGGTGGTGCTCTGCGTGCCGCTCCGGGCGTTTCGGGACAAAGCGGCGGCCTTTCCTGCGGGCGTGCGCCTGGGCGGAGGGACCGTGTCGGCCTGCTCAGACGGGATCGTCGGCGATTGGGGGACCTTTGTCCCTTTTCCGGTTGTACAGCCCAAAACGCGTCCGACGTGCCGGTTGGATCCACCGCGGCGGGAAGCGAGACCGACATCACACACAAATCGGACGTCGATGGGCAGCGAAAAGCCGGAGAGCCCCTCGCGATGGCGAGAGGCTCCCCGGTGTCTGTGCGCCGCCAGGGACTCGAACCCCGGACCCGCTGATTAAGAGTCAGCTGCTCTAACCAACTGAGCTAGCGGCGCCTGCTGACGGGGAAAACAATACACGGTCCCGGGGGGTGCCTCGAACCGCTTGCGGCGCCACCGGCCCGGGGCTGTCCGTTTCCGCCCGGTTGGGGAGGAGTTTGCCGCCGGTTAGGGTGGAATCGTGCCCAGCCCCCACCCCGGCCGCCGGCGGTCCCGGCTCGCCGTCGCGGCCCTGCTGCTGCTCAGCGCGGTGGCCTACACCGCATGGGTCCTGGAGGTGGTCGTCAGCACCGGCCTCGATCCGGTCCAGGCGTACATCAGCGAGCTGGCCGCCGAGGACCAGCCGCTGGGCGGCCTCTTCCGGGCCACCGACCTGGTCGCCGGCCTCGCCGTACTGGCGGCCGCCGTCCTCGCACTGTTCACCTTCCACGGGTTGCCCCGCCGCACCGGCTCCCGCCGCACCGGCTCCCGCCGCACCGGCTCCCGCCGCACCGGCCCCGGGCGGACGGCCTCCGCCGGTGCGGGCGCCACGGGCACGGGTGTCACGGCCACGACCACGGCCGCGGCAGCCGCCCCGGGGCCGGGCCGCCCGGGCGGGGGTCCCCGCCGGTCCTGGGCGGCCGCCGGCTGGGCGGCGCTCGCCCTCTTCGGGGCGGCCACCGCCGCGGACTCCCGGCTGCCGCTGAGCTGCGCGCCGACCAGCGACCAGATGTGCGCGGCCCGCGAGACGGCCGGACTCGTCCCGGCCACCCACACCGCGCACGCCGTGACCAGCAGCCTGGCCATGGTCGGCGCCCTCGCCGGACTGACCGCCCTCACCGTCGCGGCCCGGCGCTACCGCTGGTGGCCGCCCGTCCGCCGGTTCGGGCCGTGGCTGCTCGGCGCCGAGCTGCTCGCCACCGCCTGGAGCCTGACCGCGATCGCCGCCTTCGAGGCGGGCCGCGGCACCTGGGCGCTCGGCGCCGGTCAGCGGCTCCAGGTGCTGCTGGTCGCGCTCTGGCTCGGGCTGCTCGCGGTCTCGCTGGCGGACGCCGAGCTCCGCGCGGCCCGGTCTGCCGCCCGTGAGCCAGCCGCCCGTGAGCCAGCCGCCCGCTCCGTCTCCTCGGGCCGGGCCGCGCCCCCTCCCGCCAAGCCACCCGGCCCGGCGCCCGGCACCGCGCCCGGACGTCCGATCGGCCACCCCGCCGCCACCCCGTCCGGGCGGGACGCCGGGACGGGGCCCGCGGCCCCGCCCGAGGGGAGGGGGCCGGTATGACCGAACCCGAGGGGCGGGGTCCCCGGCGACCCCGTTCCGGCAGGCCCGGGGCGGCCAGGAAGCGCCGGGGGGTCGGCGACACCCCGGCGTTCCTGCGCGTCGACGGCGTCCCCCTGCACGTCCGCGTCGAGGGCCGGGGCCCGGCCTGCCTGCTCACCGGCGGTCTCGGCAGCAGCTGGTTCGACTGGGACCTCGTCGTCCCGTTCCTCACCCCGTACCGCACCGTGATCCGCTTCGACCGCCCCGGCTACGGCCTGAGCGCCCCCGAGCCCGCGACCCGGCCGCTGCCCACGGCCGTGCGGGAGGCACGCCGGATCCGTGCGGTGCTGGACGCGCTGGGGCCGGGCGGGCCCTGCACGGTGGCCGGCCACTCGCTGGCCGGGTTCCACGTCGAGGCCTTCGCCCGGCTGTACCCGGAACGGACCGCCGGGCTGGTACTGCTGGACGCGAGCGTGGAACCGGATCCGCGTCCGCGCCCGGCCCCGGCGTTGCGGGACCTCGCGTCGAGGGCGGCCGCCGGCGCCGCGACCGCGGTCGCGGTGCCGTACCTGCTCGGGCCCACCGCGCGCCGGGTGGTGGCCAGGGCCTCGACGGTCCGCCGCGAGGACCTCGCCCCGGTGTCCCTGGTCCGGCACTGCTACCGGACCGGCCGCTCGCTGCGCGCGCTGCTCCGGGAGAACGGCCGCTACCTGGACACGGCCGCCGAGCTGGCCGGACTGCGGCGCACCGCTCCGCTGCCGGACGGCCTGCCGGTCACCGTGCTCGCCGCCGACGACGGCCTCCGCAGCCGCCGGACCGAGGAGTGGCTGGCCGCCCAGCGCGAGCTGGCCGTACTGCTCGGCGCCGACTTCCGCACCACCGCCCCGGCCGGACACCTGCTGATGTTCGACCGCCCGGACGCCGTGGCCTCGGCGGTCCTGGAGACCCGCTGACCAGGCTGCCGACGGCAACATCCGGCCCGGACAGGGCACGGGGAGGCGGGCCGGCTCAGCCCCCGCTGGAGTTGTCCGCGTCGACGAGCCGCCGGACGGACCGGGCCACCGGCAGCTCCTTCACCACCTTTCGCAGGGTCTTGCGGAGCGCGGCGTTCTCCGGCCCGGGGAAGAGCCGCCGGTCGAAGCGGCCCGCGCCGACCAGCCCCGCCAGCTGCAGGTCCCGCCCGTCCGCCGCACGGGAGCCGGACCCGCCGGCCCCGGTCTCCAGGCGGGTCAGGAGGGCGGCGATCCGGTCGGCGATGTCCTGTCCGGCGGTGGGCGGCACCGGCAGGTGGGCGCGGTAGGGGATGAGGAGGAGCCTGCGGCGTTCGACGGTCATCGCGCCGTCGGCGACGAGCCGCGCGCGGAAGTGCTCGACGGACTCCTTGCGGGGCACCTGCCGCAGGACGTGGTCCAGCCCGAGCCGGTACCGCCGCTTGCCCGCCTCCGCCAGCCGGGCCAGCACTCCGGCGGTGATCTCGTCGGACGCCCCCAGCGGCTGGAACGCGGTGATCCGCCGGTCCTCGACGGTCACCCCGCCGGCCAGCAGCAGGTCGGCGAGCACACCGCCCGCGAGGACCCGGTAGAAGGCGGCGGTCGAGACCCGCAGGGTGCCCTGCGCCGGGTCGGTGCAGAGCAGGACCAGTTCCTCGGGTATCGAGCGTCGGCCGCGGGGGCCGGAGTCGAGCGGAGCCATGGCGACAGCACCTCCGATGGGCCCGTGCGAACGTGTGTCGCACGGCGGGGACAGCGGTCCCCAAGCTATCCGCTGCGGTGGTGCGGGTGTGCCGGAATCCGGACACCCGGATCCGGGCGCCGAGATCCCGGCGGGCGGGCGGATGGGCGGGCGGGCGCGACGGGGCGCGGTGCGGCGGAGCGGTGGGGCAACGGTGCCCGAGAACGCCGGAAGGCCCCCCGCTCTCGCGAAGGGCCTTCCGGCTGTCTGTGCGCCGCCAGGGACTCGAACCCCGGACCCGCTGATTAAGAGTCAGCTGCTCTAACCAACTGAGCTAGCGGCGCCTGCTGACCCGGAAGACATTACACGCAGTCGGCCCGATCCGCCGAATCGCCACCGCACGGTCACCCATCGTGACCGCTCGCGGGTCGTCCGCGCCTGCCGGTGCGCCCCGCGGGCGCTCGGCCCACCTCCCGGGCCGCCCTACCGCCCCGGGCCGCCCTACCGCTCCGGGAAGTGGCAGGCCGCCCGGTGGTCGGTGTCCGGCGCGGGCCCGGCCAGTGCTGGGGCCTCGGTCTCGCAGCGGGCGCGTTCGGCCGCGTCGGTGAGCCCGGCGTGGACGGGGCAGCGGGTGCGGAACGGGCAGCCGGTGCGCCGGGCGGTGGGGGACGGCGGGTCGCCGGCGAGCAGGATGCGGGACCGGGAGCGTTCGGCGGCCGGGTCAGGCAGCGGGACGGCGGAGAGCAGGGCGTGGGTGTAGGGGTGGCGCGGGCGGTCGAAGACGGCGGACACCTCGCCCTCCTCGACCGTCCGGCCCAGGTACATGACGCTGACCCGGTCGGCGAGGTGCCGGATCACCGAGAGGTCGTGCGAGACGAAGAGGTAGGAGAGGCCCAGTTCCGCCTTGAGCGACTGGAGCAGGTTGAGCACACCGGCCTGGATGGAGACGTCCAGGGCGGAGACCGGCTCGTCGAGCACCAGCAGCTTCGGCCGGACGGCCAGCGCGCGGGCGATCGAGATCCGCTGGCGCTGCCCGCCGGAGAACTGGTGCGGGTAGCGGACGGTGTGGGCGGGGTCGAGGCCGACCTGGCGGAGCAGTTCGGGGACCCGGCGGGCGATCTCGTCCTTGGCGGCCCGCTGGGCGCGCAGCGGTTCGGCCACGATGTCGCCGACCGGCATCCGGGGGTCGAGGCTGGCCATCGGGTCCTGGAAGACGATCTGCAGCCGGGAGCGCATCCGGTGGGCCTCGGCGCGGGAGAGCGCGGCGGTGTCGCGGCCGAGCAGCTCGATCCGGCCGGACTCGGGGGCGGCGAGGCGCAGCAGTTCGAACAGGGTGGTGGACTTGCCGGAGCCGGACTCGCCGACCAGCCCGAGCGTCTCGCCCTCCCGGATCGACAGGTCGACGCCGTCCACCGCGTGCACCGAGCCGATCCGGCGCTTGAACACGGAGCCCTTGAGCAGCGGGAAGGTCTTGGTGAGCCCGGCGACGTCGAGGACCGGGGCGCGCTCCTCGCGCGGGGGCCGGTCGACGGCCGGCGGCGGGAGGGCGGGCACCGGGTAGACCTCGGCCGGGGCGGGGCGCCGTGCGGCCAGTTCGCCGGCGCGGACGCAGGCGGCGAGGTGCCCGGCGGTCGCAGCGGTCGCGACGGCTGCAGCGGTCTCCGCGGCCCCCTCGGCCGCGGTGGCCCGAGCCGCCGCCGAGTCCTGCTCCGGCTCCGTGCCCGCCTCCGCCAGCGGCGGCTCCGCCGTCCGGCAGCGGTCCTCGACCAGCGGGCAGCGCACCGCGAACGGGCAGCCGGCCGGCAGCTCGGCCATCGGCGCGGGGGTGCCGGGTATCGGCACCAGCGGCCCGCCGCGCCCGTCGAGCCGGGGCACCGCGCCGATCAGTCCGAGCGTGTACGGGTGGCGGGGCGCGGCGAACAGTTCGTCGACCCCCGTCGTCTCGACCACCCGGCCCGCGTACATGACCGCGACCCGGTCGGCCATCCCGGCGATCACGCCGAGGTCGTGGCTGACCAGGACCAGGGCGGCGCCGGTCTCGCGCTGGGCGGTGCGCAGCACGTCGAGGACCTGCGCCTGGATGGTGACGTCGAGGGCGGTGGTGGGTTCGTCGGCGAGCAGTACGTCGGGGTCGTTGGCGATGGCCATGGCGATCATCGCGCGCTGCCGCATGCCGCCGGAGAACTCGTGCGGGAAGCTGTCGAGGGCGCGGTCGGGCGCCGGGATGCCGACCAGGTCGAGCAGTTCGGCGGCCCGTGCGCGGGCGGCGGTCCGGTCGAGGGACTGGTGGATGCGGAGCGCCTCGACGATCTGGTCGCCGATCCGGTACACGGGGGTGAAGGCGGAGAGCGGGTCCTGGAAGACCATGGCGATCCGTCGGCCGCGGACGGCGGCCAGCTCCCGCCCGGGCAGGCCGACCAGTTCGCGTCCGTCCAGCCGGACCGAGCCCCGGACGCGGGCGGTGCCGGGCAGCAGACCGAGCACGGCGAGCGCGGTGACCGACTTGCCGGAGCCGGACTCGCCGACGATGCCGAGGGTCTCGCCACGCCGCAGGGTGAGGTCGACGCCGCGGACGGCGGGGACGGGGGCGCTGCCGCGCGGACCGGTGAAGTCGACGCGCAGGTCCCGGACGGCCAGCAGCGGCTCGGCGGGTGCGGGCGCGGCCGCGCCGGGGGGGCGGGGTCTCGACGGTGGTGGTCACGTGCGGGCCTGCTTCCTGCGGTCGGAGCGCCGGGGGCGGTCGGAGCGCCGGGATCGGTCGGTGCGCCGGGGTCGCCGGGCGGCCTCGGAGGTCGGGTCGAGGGCGTCGCGCAGTCCGTCCCCGATCAGGTTGACGGCCAGGACGAAGAGCACCAGCAGCCCGGCCGCGAAGTAGAAGAGCCAGGGGAAGACGGGTGCCTCGCTGGTGCCGGCGGCGAGCAGGGTGCCGAGCGAGACGTCGGGCGCCTTCACGCCGAAGCCGAAGTAGGAGAGCGCCGTCTCGCTCATCACGGCGCCGCCGACCGTGATGGTGGCGTCGATGATGAGGAAGGAGGCGACGTTCGGGAGGACGTGCCGGGTGATGATCCGCAGCGGGTGGACGCCCATGAACTGCGCGGCGCGGACGAACTCCCGCTCGCGCAGGGAGACGGTCATCGAGCGGACCACCCGGGCGGTGATCATCCAGTTGAACAGGGCGAGCAGCAGGACGAAGGCGAGCCAGCCCGCGCCCTTGAGCCGGGGCGAGATGATCGTGATGACGAGGAAGGCCGGGAAGACCAGCATCAGGTCGACCAGGAACATCAGGACCCGGTCGGCCCAGCCCCCGAAGTATCCGGCGCAGGCGCCGACCAGGGAGGCCAGCACGGTCGAGAAGAGGGCGACCAGCAGGCCGATGACCAGCGACTTCTGCAGGCCGCGGACGGTCTGCGCGAAGACGTCCTGGCCCACCCCGTTGGTGCCGAACCAGTGCGTGCCGGAGGGTGGTTGGCGCAGTGCCGTGTAGTCGGGGGCGGCGTAGTCCCAGGGGGTGAGGTACTGGCCGCCGAAGGCGAGGGCGAACAGCAGCAGGACGACGACGGCGCCGGCCACCGCCCAGCGGGCGGCCAGCAGGCGGGTGAGGACGAGCCGGCCCCGGCCGGTCACCTCGGGGAGCGCCGCGGACGCGGTGGCGGGCGGGGCGGGTTCTGCGGGCGGGACGGGGCCGGTGGGCTCGACGGGCTCCGCGGTCGCGGCGGTCACAGGGGCTCTCCTCCGGTCAGGACCGCACGCGCGGGTCGAGGGCGGCGTGCAGGGTGTCGGCGAGGAAGCCGGAGGCGAGCACCACGACGGCGGCGAAGAGGTTGACCGCGACGACCGCGTTGACGTCCTGCTCGTTGATGGACTGGATGAACCATTCGCCCATGCCGTGCCAGCCGAAGATGGTCTCGGTGAAGGCGGCGCCGGTGAAGATGCCGAGGAAGCTGTAGGCGAACATCGTCGACATCGGGATGACGGCGGTCCGCAGCCCGTGCTTGAGCAGTGCGCGGTTGCGGGTGAGGCCCTTGGCCTCGGCGGTGCGCAGGTAGTCGGAGCCGAGCACGTCGAGCATGGTGCCGCGCTGGTAGCGGCTGTAGGTGGCGAGGCCGCCGAGTGCCAGCGAGAGCGTGGGCAGCAGCAGGTGCAGCGCCCAGTCGGCGAGGTGGGTGCCGAGTCCGCCGGTGAGGCCGGGGGTCTCGTAGCCGGTGAAGGGGACGACCTCGTGGCCGACGGCGTCCTTGGCGGCGATGGCGCCGTTCTTGAGGAAGAGGGCGACCAGGAAGACCGGGGTGGAGAGCAGGACGAAGGAGGCGAGGGTGAGCAGCCGGTCGGAGATCCGGTACTGGCGGACCGCGCTCCAGGCGCCCGCGGCGACGCCGAGCACCATGCCGAGCAGGCTGCCGATCAGCAGCAGCCGCAGCGAGACCCAGATCCGGCGGCGGAAGTCGTCGATCACCGGGGTGTCGTGGATGGTGCGGCCGAGGTCGCCGTGGAGCAGGTCGCCGGCCCAGCGGCCGAACCGTTCGACGACCGGGGTGCGGTCGTTCAGGTTGAGGGCGGTGAGCTGGCGTTCGACCGAGGCGGCGCTGGGGCGCGGGACCTTCGCCTCGAAGTAGGTGCGCGGCTGGAGGGCGGTCGCGGAGAGCGCGTACGCCAGGAAGACGGCGGCCACCAGTAGGAGCGCGTAGTAGGCGAGCCGCTTCGTCAGGTAGCGGAGCATCAACGGCCGCCCGGGGTCGGGGCGGGGCCGACGCGTCTGGTGGGCATCGGTGGGTGGCCTTCGGTCGGTGGGCCCGGGTACGGACCGCTGGGAGGGGCGATGAGCGGGGTCGACGGGGCGGGACCTGGCGGTGGTCAGGAAACCGCAGGTCAGAGTGTTGCACCGGCGCGCGGCCGGGGTGTTGCGGCGGTGTTGCGCCGCGTTTCGGTTGGGTCAGGTGTGAACGGTGCCCCCTGGTACTGGTTCTGATCGGCTGTTACCTTCGCTCCGCCGGCACCGACTTGGCTGCCCACGCTCAAGCCTCGCCACACCTCGCGACGCACAACTCTCACCACTAGCCGGACATCACGGGGGGAACCCTCATGGACGCTCTCGCCACGCCAGCACGCCGGATCGGCCGCGCTGCCGCACTCGCCCTCGCCGTCGCCCTCGCCGCCACCGCGTGCAGCTCGGGCGGCGGAGGCTCCGCCGACACCGCGGTCAAGAGCGAGGCGCCGGGGCAGGGCTCCATCGACATCAACGCCAAGCCGGCGGACCAGGTCCGCGACGGCGGCGAGGTCAGGCTCCCGCTGTACCAGTGGATCACCCAGTGGAACCCGTTCCAGGTGGACGGCCGGTACGGCGACGCGGTCGAGATCATGCGGGCCCTGGAGCCGAACCTCTTCACCACGGACGAGGCCGGCACCTTCAAGCCGTCGCCGGACTACCTGGTGGACGCCAAGGTCACCTCGGCCTCCCCGCAGGTGGTGACCTACAAGCTCAACCCGAAGGCGAAGTGGTCCGACGGGAAGCCGCTGAGCTACCTGGACTTCAAGGCCGACTGGGAGGCCAGCAACGGCAAGAAGGACGGCTACAACATCGCCGACTCCTCCGGCTACGAGCAGATCTCCGCCGTCGAGCAGGGGGCGGACCCGGCCGAGGTCAAGGTGACCTTCTCGGAGCCCTACGCGGACTGGCAGAACCTCTTCCGCCCGCTGATCCCGGCCGCCGGGATCGCCTCCGCGGACGACTTCAACAAGGGCTGGGTGGACAAGATCCCGATCACCGCCGGCGCGCTGAAGATCGGCACGGCGGACAAGACCGCGCAGACCATCACGCTGGTCCCGGACCCGGCCTGGTGGGGCACCAGGCCGAAGGCGGAGAAGATCACCTTCCGGGTGATGTCGCAGTCGGCCACCACCCAGTCCTTCCTCAACAACGAGATCGACTCCGCCACGGCCGGCACCGCCACCGCGTACGGGCAGCTCAAGGACGCCAAGGACACCGTGATCCGGGCGGCCAGCCCGTGGGACGAGGTGCACATCTCGTTCGGCGGCGGCGGCGCGCTGGCCGACCGGAAGGTCCGTCAGGCGCTCGGCAAGGCGCTGGACCGCAGCTCGCTCATCAAGATCGCCAACAACGGCGTCCCGGTGGAGTTCAAGCCGCTCGGCAACCACATCTTCATGCCCAACCAGACCGGGTACCAGGACAACTCGGGAGAGTGGGCCAAGTTCGACGTGCCGGCGGCTAAGAAGCTGCTCGACGAGGCGGGGTGGAAGGAGGCCGGCAGCGGCCAGCCGCGCACCAAGGACGGCCAGTCGCTGACCCTCCACTGGGTGGTCAACGAGGCCACCACGCAGGCCCAGCTCGACCTCGCGACCGCCGCCCAGGCGATGTGGCTGGCGGCCGGCGTCAAGGTGGAGCTGGACAAGGTCGCGTCGAACGACTTCTTCACCAAGTACGTCAACCCGGGCAAGTTCGACATCGCCAGCTGGCGCAACACCGACTCGTTCCCGCTCTCCAGCAGCCTGCTGAACTTCCGTCTGCCGCAGGGGGACAACGTCTTCGGGAACTACTCCAAGCTCGGCAGCGAGGAGATCGACGGGCTGCTGAAGAAGGCGGCCGGCACGATCGACCCGGTGGAGGCCGCGAAGCTCTACAACCAGGCGGACGCCAAGATCTGGGAACTCGGCCACACCGTCGAGCTGTACCAGCGGCCGACCGTGCTGGCGACCCGCAAGGGCCTGGCCAACTACGGCGCCTTCGGCCTGGCGAGCCTGGACTACGCCAAGATCGGCTGGGAGAAGTAGCCCCGGGCGCAGGGGGCGCCGCAGGAGCCGCGGGAGCCGCCGCGGGAGCCGCCGCGGGAACCGCCGCAGGGCGGCCGCGGACCGGACGGGAGGCGCGGGCGGTGCGGGAGGCGCGGCCGGCGTGGTGGACGCCGGCGGCGCGGAAGGCCCGGCACGCGCGCACCGCACGGGAGGCGCGTACCGCACGGCAGGCGCTGGCGAGCAGCGCGGTGATCACGAGGCCGGTGGTGCGGACACGGGGGGACCGGCTCTGCCGCCCCCGCTGTCCTGCCACCGGCCTTGACCTTCCGCGATGCCCGCAGGCCGCCCGTGTCGTGGGTCCGCCAGGACCCGCCCGCTTCCAACCGGGGAAGAATCTAGCGGGGCGATCCGGGCCGCCGTGCCGTACGGGGCTGGCGCGCCCGGAAACCCGCCGCGCTGTCACCCGGTTCGCGCACCGGAGCGTCAACTCTGGCTGACGACACGGCAAATCGGACCTATCCGGCGCAATCGCGGGGCCCGGCGCGGGGGTTCCGGGACGGGTCCCGGGGCGGGTCGCGCGGCGGAGGCGGGGCGGAGACGCGGCGGTCGGGGATGCCGCCGACCGCCGTACGGCGACCGCGCCGGCGGGTGCGTGCCGGCGGGTGCGCGCCGGTGCGTGCGTGCCGCCCGGGCCGCTGCCAGGATGCGGCGGGTACAGCCCCGCCCGCCCGTCCGGAGCCCGGAGACCGCCGATGACCAGCGATTCCGCCGCAGCACCCCGCCCGCACCACGTCGACCCGCGCCCGGTGCGCCGGATGGTCCCGCGCAGCCGGGACGAGCCACACCGGGTCGCCACCCCGCTGGAGCTCTTCTTCGACCTCTGCTTCGTGGTCGCGGTCGGCCAGGCCGGCCGGGAGCTCGCCCACGACCTCGCCGCGGGCCACTGGGGCGACGGCCTGACCGGCTACGCCTTCGCGTTCTTCGCGATCTGGTGGGCCTGGATGAACTTCACCTGGTTCGCCTCGGCCTACGACTGCGACGACGTCCCGTACCGGGTCACCACGCTGGTCCAGATCGCCGGCGTGCTGATCCTCGCGGCCGGCGTCCCCCGGATCTTCGCCGACCAGGACCTGGTGCTCTCGGTCGTCGGGTACGTGGTGATGCGGCTGGCCATGGTCACCCAGTGGCTGCGCGCGGCGGTCAGCGAGGAGGGCCAGGCACGCGGCGTGGCGCTGCGGTACGCGGTGGGGATCACGCTCTGCCAGGTCGCCTGGGTGGTGATGCTGGTGCTGCCGGACGGGGCCCGGGTGGTGCTGATCCCGCTCGGCATCGCGGCCGAGCTGTCGGTGCCGGTGATCGCCGAACTGCGGCTGCGGACGTCCTGGCACCCGCACCACATCGCCGAGCGGTACGGCCTGTTCACCCTGATCGTGCTCGGCGAGACGGTGGCCGCGGCGACCATCGCGGTGCAGTCCGCCGCGGACGAGCACGAGGGGCTGGACCGGCTGCTGCCGGTCGCCGGCGGCGGTCTGCTGATCTGCTTCTCGGCCTGGTGGATCTACTTCGCCCGGCCGGTCCACGAGATCCTGCGCAGCAACCGGCAGGCCTTCCTCTGGGGGTACGGCCACTACCTGGTGTTCGGCTCGGCGGCCGCGATCGGCGCCGGGCTGGAGGTGGCGGTGGAATCGGCCGTGCACAAGGCGCACGTCTCGGAGACGGCCGCCACCGCGACGGTGACCGTGCCGACCGCGCTCTACCTGTTCACCGTCTGGCTGCTGCACTCCCGGCACGTCAAGACCGGCGCGTCTCAGGCGCTGCTGCCGGTCGCCTCCGTCGCGGTGCTGGCCTGCACGGCGGCGGGCGGGGCCGGGGTCCTGACGGCCGGCCTGGTGTGCGCGGTGACCGTGGCGACCGGGGTGGTGCTGCACGCCCGGGAGGGCTGAGCGGCGGCCGGGCGGCGCGGGGGAGGGGGCGGGCCCGCCGCCGCCCCGGCCGCGGGGAGTCGTTCGGCGGGCGGCCGTTCGGCGGTCGGCGGTTCGGCGCGGGGTTGTCCGGCGCGGGGTTGTCCGGCGCGGGGTTGTCCGGCGCGGGGTTGTCCGGCGTCCGGCTGTTCTGCGTCCGGCTGTTCGGAGGACAGGCCCAGCAGGGCCCGGAGGATCCCGTCGTGCCCGGCGAGCCAGGTGCGGTACACCGGACTGGCCTGCGCCAGGTCGAGGTAGACCGCCCGCAGCTCCCCGAACAGTGCCTCGCGGGCGGGCAGGCCGAGCGCGCGCGGCCGCCAGACGAGCAGCAGCCGGACGGCCAGCGGGTCGCCCTGCAGCCGCCGCACGACGGTGCCGGGCCCGGGGACGGAGGTCGGCTGGCAGGGGCGGACGGCCTCGCCGGAGGCGACCAGCTCGGCGGCGGTGGTGTTGTCGCGCACCTGGACCACCCGCGGGTTGAGCCCGGCGCCGCGGAACACCCGGCGCATCGCCGCGTACTCGTGGTCCGCCGTCGGGTCCACCATCCAGGTGTCCTCGGCGAGGTCGGCCAGCCGGACCACCGGCCGGGCGGCCGCCGGGTGGCCGGCGGCGAGCGCGACGAACTGGGGCTCACGGGCCATCAGCACCCGGTGCTCGGCGTCCGGCGGCAGCCGCAGCGGGAAGCCCTCGCTCTCGTGCACGAAGGCGACGTCCAGCTGGTCGGCGGCGATCATCCGGAGCAGCGCGTTGGCGGAGATGTCGATCTGGATGGTGGTGTCGGTCTCCGGCAGCCGTTCGTGCACCCGGCGCAGCCAGGCGGCCACCGCCCGGCTGCCGACGCTGCCGATCCGCAGCCGCCGGGCGCGCTCGCTGCCGGCCGTCTCGCGGGCCTCCTGGCGGGCGGCGGCGACCAGCGCGGCCATCTCGGCGATCACCGGCCTGGCCCGGGACAGCACGGAGTGGCCGAGCGCGGTGGGCCGACTGCCGGTCTGTTCCCGGGTGAACAGCGTTCCGCCGACCGCCCGCTCGATGCGGTGCAGCTGGGTGGTGAGCGACGGCTGGGTCATGCCGAGCTGCAGCGCGGCCTTGCGGAGGCTGCCGGTGTCGGCGATGGCGCACAGCACCCGGAGGTGTCTCACGTCGAGCTCCACATCGGGAGCGTAACGGCCGAAACGGCGCAACGCCAGGGACATGACAGGTTGTCGGGTCGGCAGGGGCGCCCCGACCTGCACCCGGACCCGTCCGGCGGACCCGGTCCGGACCGGTGCCCGGACGGCGTCCCGACCGGTGCCCGGTCCGGTGCTCGGACCGGTGATTGGTTCGTGCTATCGCCGGTTGACATCATCCGCCGGGCCGCCGGCCTGGCCGAAGCTCTGGGGCAGCAAAGCATTCATCCGATGCCCGAGGACCGGCCCCCACCGGACCGCGGCGCTTCCGTGAATCGGAGCCCCCACATGAACCGCGTTCCGCGCACGCCCTCCGCCGTGTCCGACCCGGCGCCCGTCGCCCCGGTCGGCCCGGCCCCGGCCCGTCCGGCCACGGCGCCCCCGGCGCCGACCCGCGCCGGGACCGGCCCGGGCGCGGTCGCGCCGGCTCCCTCCCGCGGAACGGCCCGCCCGGCCGGCCCGGCCTCCTGACGACCCCCGACGCAGCCCACCGGACGGCCCCCTCCGGCCGGTCGGCGCGCCGGGCGGCGCGCACCACCGGTACCGCCCCGGCGGTACCGCCCGGAGCGCCGGTACCGCCTGCACCACCGGTACCGGCGGTACCACCCGTAACTCCCCCCACCCCCTCCACACCGTGAACGGGAGCCCCCACATGAACCGTGTCTCGCGCACCTTCTCGGCCGCCGTCGGCCTCGCCCTCGCGGCCGGCCTGGCCGTCCTGCCCACCACGGCCACCGCCGCCCCCGCCGCGCCCACCCAGGGCTACACGGCCGGTGCGGCCGTCGCCGGCTCGGCCACCGAGGACGCCGGCAACAAGGCGTTCTACGAGGCCGTCATGAAGTCCGCCCGGGCCAAGCAGGCCGCCAACCCGTACCTGCTGGCCGTCACCGTGACCTACGACGCCAGCAGCGCGCCGACCTTCCGCAACCAGATAGCCCAGAGCGCGCAGATCTGGAACAGCTCGGTCGCCAACGTGCAGCTGCGGTCGGGTTCGGCCGCCGACTTCCGCTACTACGAGGGCAACGACTCCCGCGGCTCGTACGCCAGCACCGACGGCCACGGGCGCGGCTACATCTTCCTCGACTACGCGCAGAACCGTCAGTACAGCTCGCTGCGGGTCGTCGCGCACGAGACCGGGCACGTGCTCGGCCTGCCCGACCACTACTCGGGCCCGTGCAGCGAGCTGATGTCCGGCGGCGGCCCCGGCACCTCCTGCACCAACCCGAACCCGAACAGCGCCGAGCGCAGCCGGGTCAACACCCTGTGGCGGAACGGCCTGGCGGGCTGATCCGCACCGCACCGCACCGGACGGCCCGGCCGCTGGACCCCAGCGGCCGGGCCGGTCCGTGCGCGTGCCCGCCCATGACGGCGAACCCGAGCAGGGCCGGCGGTGGGCGCCCCACCGTGCCACCGCCGCGCCCGCTCGCGCCGGTACACCGCTCGCGCCGGTACCGGTACACCGGGACGGCGGGCGCCACGTGCCGGGACCTGTCGGTGCCGCGTGCGAGCATGCGGGCGACAGCCGTCCGCCGCCGACCGCGAGGTGCCATCGCCATGCCGAAGCCCGCCCCCGACCGCCTGGAAGACCTCCCGTACGCCGACCTGCTGCACCCGCACACCGGGCCGCTGCGCAGCGACGCGCGCTACGACACCGTCCACTTCGACGGCGGCGAGTACACGGACCAGTCGGCCGCCGGCGCGACCTTCCTGGAGTGCGCCTTCACCGCGGTCTCGCTGAGCGGCGTCAAGCTGCGGCAGGCCCGGTTCAACGAGGTCTGGGTGCAGGCCGGCCGCTGGGTGGCCTGCGACCTCTCCGACGGCGAGTGGCAGGACGCCACCGTCTCCGGCGGTGTCCTGGCCGGCGTCACCGCGCACGGCTCGGCGCTGCGCCGGGTGGTGTTCCGCGGCTGCAAGCTGGAGGCGGTGAACCTGCGCGCCGCCGTCCTGCGCGACGTCGTCTTCGAGGACTGCCTGCTGCGCGACGTGGACTTCGGTGACGCGCGGCTCACCGACGTCGCCTTCCCCGGCTCCACCCTGGAGGAGGTCCGGCTGCGCGGCGCGACCCTCGGCAAGGTGGACCTGCGCGGCGCCGCCGCCCTGGGCCTGCCCGACGGCCACCAGGGCCTGCGCGGCGCGCTGATCAGCTCGATGCAACTGATGGAGCTGGCCCCCCAGTTCGCCCAGGCCCTGGGCATCACCGTGAAGGACGGCTGAGTCGGGACCGGAGCCGGACCGGGAGCCGCTCAGAGCATCGGGGTCGCGGAGGGCGGGGCGGTGATCTCCGGGGCGCCGCCCGGCTCGCTGTACCGGGCCTCGATGCCCTGTCCGTCCGGACCCGCGGAGAGGGAGAGGGCGAGTCGGACGAGCTCGTGCCGCTCGTTGATCCAGAAGTCGGCCGTGCAGGTCGCACCGGGCGGCGGCAGGTAGTCGGCGAGTCCGTCGAAGAGGCCGTGCCCGGCCGCGCCGCTCCGCCTCGGGAGCGGCACCGAGCTGTGGAAGCGCCTCGCCGGGGCGCCCGCCACGTCCTCCGTGCCTCGTTCGGTGACATCTCCGCGGTCGGCGGCCCGTCGCAGTTCCGCCGCCGGGTCGGCGACCCGTTCGGTCGCGAGGGTCGAGAGGTGCACCGGCGCCGGGCCGTTCCCGTCCAGGAGCATGACGCTCCAGTCCTCGGCCCCGTCGGTCGCGAAGGAGAAGGAGAGGGCGCCGCCGACGATGCGGGTGATGCCCCCGGGTGCGGGTCGGGCCGTACCGGCGTTCAGCTCCCGGTCGTTCGGTGACGGCGGGGAGAACAGTCCGCCAATCCTGACTCCGCACTCTGGTGGGGCCGTTCGGGGCGGGTGGAGGATGCTGCGCGATCGAGTCGGCCTGACTTGTGTGAACAACATCGCCAGTGAAGGGACGGGCTGGGCTGATGGCCGAGCTGAGCCGTAGGAAGTTCGTGACACTGTCCGGCGCCGCCGCCGCGGGGCTCGCCGTGGCCGGAGCCGGTACCACCGGGGCCGGGGCGGCGCCCGCGGCCGACGCGCCCGCGGGCACGTCCGCCGCCGTGCCCGCCGCCGCACGCTCGGCGGCGCTGTCGCAGACCGGCACCCTCGCCGACGCGCGGCACATCGTCATCCTGATGCAGGAGAACCGCAGCTTCGACCACTACTTCGGCACCCTTCGCGGGGTGCGCGGCTTCGCCGACCGCTCCGCGATCCAGATCGCCGGCGGCTACTCCGTCTTCAACCAGCCCAACGGCCTCGGCCGCCAGTACCCGTGGCAGTTCAGCCTCACCAAGCCGGCCGGCGGCGCCGACCCGCAGCGCCTCGCCCAGTGCAACGGCGACCTCGCCCACGGCTGGAGCGACCAGCACAGGGCCTGGAACGGCGGCAAGCTGGACTCCTGGGTCGCCGCCAAGGGCAACGTCCGCACGCTGGGCTTCCTGACCCGCCAGGACATCCCGTTCCACTACGCGCTCGCCGAGAACTGGACCATCTGCGACGCCTACTTCTGCTCGGTGCTGAGCGCCACCGGACCCAACCGCACCTACCACTGGTCCGGCCAGATCGACCCGGCCGGCGCCGCGGGCGGCCCGGCGTACGACGGCGGCGACGAGAAGGGCCTGCGCTGGCAGACCTACGCCGAGGCGCTGGAGAACGCCGGCGTCAGCTGGAAGGTCTACCAGAACGCCGCCGACAACTACGGCGACAACGCGTTGGGCTACTTCACCCAGTTCACCTCCGCACCGGCCGGCAGCCCGCTCGCCGTCAAGGGCATGGGCTCCGTCCCCAAGGTCACCGGGCGCACGCCGGACGACATCGTCGCCGCGCTCAGGGCCGACGTGGTGGCGGGCACCCTCCCGCAGGTCTCGTGGATCGTCCCCAACCAGGAGGTCTCCGAGCACCCGTACGCCACCCCGGCCGACGGCGCGCACTTCGTCCACAACGTGATCGACGCGCTCAACGCGAACCCGGACGTCCTCGACTCCAGCGTGCTGTTCCTCAACTACGACGAGAACGACGGCTTCTTCGACCACGTCCCGCCGCCCGCCGCCCCGGCCGACACCCCGGGCGAGTTCCTCAAGGGCACCAACATCGGCCTCGGCTTCCGCGTCCCGCTGATCGCCGTCTCGCCGTGGACCCGCGGCGGCTGGGTCTCCTCCGAGGTCTTCGACCACACCTCGGTCCTGCGGTTCCTGGAGAAGTGGACCGCCGCCATCGGCCGGCCCGCCGCGTGCGTCAACATCAGCGACTGGCGGCGGCGCGTCTGCGGCGACCTCACCGGCGTCTTCGACTTCGCCAACCCGGTCTACGGACTGCCCGCCCTGCCCGCCACCGGGACGATCGGGATGTCCAGCTGCGGCCCGCTGCCCAACCCGGCGCCGGTCGACAACAAGCTGCCCGCCCAGGAGCCCGGCACGCGTCCCGCCCGCGCCCTGCCGTACCAGCCCAACGCCAACCTGGACCGGCTGGAGTTCGGCTCCGGCGGGGTGATGAAGGTCTGGATCGCGATGGCCAACCAGGGCGCCGCGGCCACCAGGTCCGCGCACTTCGCCGCCTACGCCAACGCCTACCGCAGCGGCGGGCCCTGGCAGTACACCGTGGACGCGGGCGGCGGCACCAGCGACTTCTTCAACTGCGGCACCGGCTTCGGCGGCGGCCCGTACGACCTGAGCGTGGTCGGCCCCAACCGCTTCCTGCGGCGCTTCAAGGGGGACGCGACGAAGGCGGGCAAGAACGCCGCGGTGACCGCCTCGTACGCGGTCGAGCCCGGAACGGGGAAGCTCGCGCTGTACTTCAAGCTGGCCAACTCCGGCAGCACGCCGCTGGTCTTCACCGTCACGTCGAACAACTACCGGACGGACGGCCCCTGGACGTACCGGGTGCCGGCCGGCGGCAGCGTCACCGACTTCTTCAACGCCGTGGCGTACGGCAACGGCTGGTACGACTTCACGGTCACGGTGGACGCGGACGGCAGCTGGTCCCAGCGCTTCACCGGCCACCTGGAGAGCGGCGCGCCCAGCGTCAGCGGCTGACGACGGCAGCGGAGCCCACCACCCGCGGCCCGGGTGGTGGGCTCCGCCGGCCTGCGAGGTGCGTCAGACCGTGCCGAACTCCCCGGCCCGCACGGCGGAGACGAAGGCCCGCCACGCCTCGGCCGGGAAGGTGAGGGCCGGGCCGTCGGGGTTCTTGCTGTCCCGCACCGGAACCCGGCCGGGGAACCCGTCCGCCACCTCCACGCACTGCCCTTCCTGGGCGCTGTAGGTGCTCTTGCGCCATGCGACGCGTGTCAGGTCAACCATGCTCAAAACCCCTCCGAACTCGCCGGATGAACTCTCGACTCGCTGCCCGGGACAACGCCTCGACCTGCAGTTGATCGTACTCGCCGGCCCATTCCGCCAAGGGGTCTGAGTCCCGCTGGAGGAAGCCCCGCCCCTGGATTTCGCCATACCCCACGCTGACCCTGTTCGGCATGGTCAGCAAGGTGATGGGATGTGCGAACGGCCGGTCCTCCCCAAGGGAGAACGGGCTGACCTGGATGATGAACTGAGGCTGTTCGGCCAGTTCCTCCAGGTGCAGGAGCTGAGCCGTCATGATCTCGTGGCCCCCGATCGGCCGGCGCAGGCAGCCCTCGTCTATGACCGCGTGGACCCGGGGTGCCGGGTGCCGGTGGAGACGATGCTGCCGGTGCAGCAGCATCGTCAACCGCTCCTCGGCCTGTTGCTGGGTCGCCCGCCCTCGGCGAACCCGCGCTTCCTGGTAGGCCCGCGCGTAGTCCGGGGTCTGGAGGAGGCTGGGAACGATGTTGATCTCGAACAGTCGCAGTGCCACGGCATCGGCCTCGCTGCGCAGGTAGTCGCCGAATCCCTCGAACAGGACGCGTCGGCCCCCGTTGCGCCACTCCCGTTCGAACCGCTCCGGGGTCTCGAAGGTCGTATCAAGTCTTCGTGCGAATCGCTCGGTTGGAGGTTTGCGGCCAGTTTCGACGGCTGACACGTGGACGGCTGAGTATCCGGTGAGTGCCGCCAGGTGCTGCTGAGTCCAGTTTCGCGCCTCTCGCAACTCACGAACGTGTGCGCCGAACTTGGCCGCGGGCGAGGAATTCGGATCAAGTTCCTTGCGATTCATGATCTTTGGCCTCTTCCTTCATCCGAGAAAAGTTGAAGATGCCGATGACTGTAAACCACAGTTGGCAGCCCTGGGTAGTCATTGCACTACGGAACGGAGCTGCTGCCGTGATTCGGAAGAAGGCCCCCGTCGGGGCGCCCTACCGTCCTCGGGTCGGCGAACTCGTCGAGGACGTGACGACGGGTCATCGCGTCGTCTACATGGACACACAGGGCGGGTTCGCCTACGTGCGGCCGGTCGGCGGCGGGGTCGAGCGCGCGCTCGACCCCGCCGCGATCCGGCCCCTCCCGGACGGGCCGACCCTGGCCGTCCACGTCGTTCCCGCCGCGCCCCGTGGTCGCCTCGGTGCCGCCGGGGGTGTCGTTTGAACCGCCAACCATCCGCCGGTGCAAGGGCCTTGGCCGCAGGTGTCATCGGTGTGCTCGGTGGGCGCGTGGCGGCCGCCGCCACGCGCCCGCTTCCCGTGCCGTTGAGGCTCGCCGCACTGGCGGCGTGCCTGGCGGTGCTCGCCGCCGTGCTGGTGGCCGCCCACGAGTACGGCGGGCGGCCGCGCGGACGAGGCCGCCGGCGATGACCGGCCGCCCCGCCTGTCCCGCACCGGACTGCGGCGTGCCGGTCGATCTGCTCGACGACGCCAACACGGCCGGGCGGACGTGGAACTGCCCGCGGTGCGCCCGCTGGGGCGTCGCGTGGTCCCCGGCCTACCTGGCGGACCAGCCCTTCGAGGAGCCCCTGGTCGTCCTCGGCCGCAGGCCCTGGTGCCGGGAGCCGGGTGGACCGTGACGCACTTCAGGCCGCGCTTCAGGCGTACAGGCCCCGGGGGAACCACGGGTCGTGGACCTCCCGGGGACCGTCCGGGGTCAGCAGGGTCACCGCCGGCGGCGCGGCCGCGTACTCGGCCAGCAGCACCGCGCCGTGCCGGGTCTCCAGCTCCGCCTGGACCGGCACCCGCAGCCGGCTCAGGGCCCGCCGCAGCTGCAGCGCGTCCCGCCGGCTCACCGGCTGCGGGGCGCGCAGCACCAGCCGCAGCGGGCTCAGCGGCCCGGCGACCGGTTCGCCGCTGCCCAGCTCGTAGCCGACCGCGCCGATCGGCCCCCACGCCAGCCGGTGGTCCGCGACCAGCTGTCCGGCCTGCGTCAGCACCGCGAGCGCCGGAACCGCCGCGAGCCGCTCCGGCGCCAGCAGCCCGATCCGGCCCGGCAGCTGCTCGGGGCGCAGCGTACGGGCCACCGCCGCCCGGGGCGCCAGCGCGTCCAGCCGCTGTCCGCGTTCCGGGCCGCGCACCGTCACCGGCAGCCAGGCCCCGGGCGCGGCGGACGCGTCCCGGGTGCAGCGCACCGGGTACGGGGTGTCCACCGGCGGGCCCGCCACGACGGGCGCCCGCCCGACGGTCACCCAGGGGTGGGCCCGCAGCACCTGCCGCGCCCATGCGGGCAGCCCGCCGCCGCCGAGCGGGCGCAGCGAGCCGGGGCACTGCACCAGCAGCAGGTCGTGGACGCCGGGCAGCCTCCCGGCCAGCGCGGCCAGCGGTCCGACCAGCCGGCGCGGCCCGCCGTGCAGCTCCTCGCTCGGACGGTGGACACCGGTGTGGGCGGCGACGGTCACGGCGGGCTCCTGGGGTGGGATCGGGACCGGCTGACGGGTCCCACCCTTCTCCCGGGCCGCCGTCCCGGCTACGGCCTTTCGGCGCTACCACCCGGGACCAAGGGCTCAACCGCGCCGTCGCCGTCCGGGCCCCGCCGTTCCGGGCCCCGCCGTTCCGGCGCCCGGCGCCCCGCGCTCCCGCACCGGATGCGGGCGCCGCGTGCCGGTGTGAGAGTGGGGAGAGCCCGGAAGTCGTCCGGAGGAGGAGTCATGGGCATCTTCGACAGGTTCCGCCACAAGGGGCACGACGCCGCCGAGGAGGCCAGATCCTCGCTGGGCGGGGGCCACGAGCAGGACGGCACCGCGATGACGGAGTCCGCCCGGCGCGCCGCGCTCGCCCACGACGAGGCCGCCGACGCGTTCGGTCCGGAGACCGAGCGGGTGCGCGAGGCCCGGGAGTCGGTCACGATCACCGAACGCGAGGCCGAGGAGCGGGCCCGCGAGGACATGACGGCCGAGGGCGATCCCTGGGACTGACCCCGCCCGCCCGGCCGCCGTCCCCTCCGCCACCGCCCCACGCCTCCCGCCCGATCGCCGTCCCCCGACCGCCGCCCGCCGCTGCCGCCCCTCACCGATCCCGGGGCGGCAGCGGCGGGCGGCGCAGGTCCGGCCGGGGCGTGTCGGCGGGCGGCGGCACGGCGGCCGGCGCGTCGTCCAGCAGTTCCAGCGCCAGCCGCACCGCCGTGACCAGCTCGGGGTGGCGGCCGGAGGCCCAGTCCCGGGGGGCGCGCAGCACGTGCACGTCCGGTTCGACGCCGTGGTTCTCCACCGACCAGCCGAGCCCGCCGGTGAACCAGGAGGCGTTCTTCGGCACCGAGATCTGCGTCCCGTCGCCGAGCGTGTGCCGTCCGGTCATGCCGACCACGCCGCCCCAGGTCCGGTTGCCGACCACGGGGCCGAGCCCGAGCAGCCTGATCGCCGCGATGATGACGTCGCCGTCCGAGCTGGTGGCCTCGTCGGCGAGTGCCACCACGGGGCCGCGCGGAGCGTCGCGCGGCCACCGGACGGGTTCCCGGCCCCGGCTGAAGTCCCAGGCCAGCACCCGGCGGGTGAGTTTCTCCAGGACGAGTTCCGAGACGTTGCCGCCGGCGTTCCCGCGGACGTCGAGGACGACCGCGGGCTTGTCGAGTTCCCGCCGCAGGTCGCGGTTGAACTGGGCCCAGCCGGAGCCGCCGAGGTCGGGGATGTGCAGGTAGCCGCACCGGCTGTCGCTGAACTCGCGGACCAGGGCGCGCCGTTTGGCCACCCAGTCCTGGTAGCGGACGGGTCGCTCGTCGGTGAGCGGGGTGACGGTGATCCGCCGTACCGTCCGGCCCGTCCCGCCCGCGCCGCCGGCCGCGCCCGCGCCGCCAGCCGCGCCCTCCCGACCGCCCCCGCCGCGCACCGTCAGCTCCACGATCGTCCCGCCGGTGCCGGCGAGCAGCGGGAGCGGCCCGCGCACCGGGTCGACGGGGCGCCCGGCGACGGCGAGCAGCTCGTCGCCGTCGTGGACGCCCTGGGCGGCGAGCGGGGCGCGGGCGCGCGGGTCGGAGGACTCGCCGGGGAGGATGCGGTCGAGCAGCCACCGCCCGTCGGGGGAGCGGTGGGCGTTGGCGCCGAGCAGGCCGAGCGGCTGCTGGGCGAGGGCGGGGCCCTCGCCGCGCCGGGAGGGGGTGACGTAGGCGTGCGAGGTGCCGAGTTCGCCGAGGAGTTCGCGCAGCAGGTCGGCGAAGTCGTCGGGGCCGGCGATCCGGTCCAGCAGCGGCTCGTACTGGGCGACCAGGGCGGGCCAGTCCAGCCCGGACATGCCGGCGTCCCAGAACTGGTCGCGGACGATCCGGGCGGCCTCCGCGTAGGACTGCCGCCACTCGGCGGGCGGCCGCACGGTGTGGGTGATCCGGCGCAGGTCGACGCTGGTGGCGGCGCTGGGGGCGGTGACCGGGAGGATCCGCAGGGTGCCGGCCGAGTAGACGGCGACGGAACCGCCGTCCCCGGAGACCGCGTAGCCGTCGAGCTTGTCGGCGAGGGTGCTGCGGGTGCCGCGGGTCAGGTCGAAGTACTCCAGGGAGGGGCGGCCGGAGGTGTCGTCGGGGTTGGTGAAGGTCTGCCCGAGGGTGCCGGAGATCGGCCAGCGCAGCCAGAGCAGCCCGCCCCTGACGCTGTCGGTGGCCGAGTACTTGGAGGCGAGCACGGGGAAGGGGAGCAGCCGCTCGCCGATGCCCCCGGGGTCGACGTGCACGGTGCCGTCGCCGCCGCCGTCGCCGCGCGGGGCGCCGTCCTCGGCGGGGGCGGCGAACGGGGAGGGCGTGTCGGCGGCGAGCGGGACGAGGTAGGGGCGGCAGCCGAGCGGGAAGGAGAGGTCGCCGGTGTGCACGTCGTGCACCGGGTCGAAGCCGCGCCAGGAGAGGAAGGCCAGGTAGCGGCCGTCCCGGGTGAAGACCGGCTGCTCGTCCTCGAAGCGGCCGTCGGTGACGTCGGTGACGGGTGCGGGCGCGTCGGTGCGGGTGAGCCGGATGCGGCGCAGCGAGCGGCCGGCGGCCGGCTGGGACCAGGCGATCCAGTGCGAGTCGGGGGAGAACCGGGCGCCGGCGACCGGGCCGTGGTCGGAGGCGGCGAGTTCGCGGACGGTGCCGTCGGCGGTGGTGAGCAGCAGCAGCCGCCCGTCGGAGGCGACGGCGGCCAGGCGGGCGCCGTCGGGGGAGGCGGTGAGCTCCAGGACGCGGCCGAGCAGGCCGGTGGCGAGGACCCGGTGGCCGCGCTGTCCGGGGGCCTGTTCGTGGCCGGGCAGCGGCATGACCTCGACCGCGTCCTCGCCGAGGGCGTCGGTGATCCAGGCGGCCTCGCCGGTGTGCCCGAGGACGACCGGCAGCCGGGTGCGTACGCCGGGGGTGTCGGCGAGCGCCCGGGCCGGGCCGTCGCGGTGGGTGAGCCAGTACTGGCTGCCGCGGACGGTGATCACCCCGGCCCGGCCGGTCTGGTCGCAGGCGAGGTCCTTGACGTGCGAGGCGGCGGTGACCTGGTAGGGGCGCCGGCCGGCCCGGGCGCCGCCGAGCGGGACGCGCAGCCGGCGCGGGGCGGGGGCGTCCAGGTTGTCCAGCAGCCAGAGGTCGCCGGCGTGCTGGTAGACGATCCGGGTGCCGTCGGTGGCGGCCTCGCGGGCGTAGTAGGAGGCGTGGTCGGTGTGCCGGCGAAGGTCGGTGCCGTCGGGGCGGCAGGAGTAGAGGTTGCCGATGCCCTCGTGGTCGGAGAGGAAGGCGATCCGGTCGCCGTCGGCGGAGGTGACGGGCATCGGTGAGGCGAGGTGGCCGGGGTGGTCCTCCAGGATGCGCTCGCCGTCGACCCAGAGCCGCCCGGTGGCGCCGCCGCGGTAGCGCTTCCAGGCGGCGGGTTCGTGCGGGGCGGCGCCGGTGAGCAGCACGGTGCGGGCGGGGCCGACCTGGGCGTCGCCGACCGGTCCCCAGGGCATCCGGCGGCCGGGGCCGCCGTCGGCGGGCAGGGCGTGCGCCCAGGTGTAGTGGCCGAAGGGTTCGTGGTACGAGGTGACGGCGAGCAGTTCGCCGTCCGGCAGCCAGCCGCGCAGCCGGGTGTCCTGGCTGCCCCAGTGGCTGAGCCGGCGGGCCTCGCCGCCGTCGGCGGGGGCGGTCCAGATCTCGGGGGCCGGGCTGTGCCAGCCGGTCCAGGCGAGGGTGGTGCCGTCGGGGGAGAGGCGGGGGTGGCTGACCCGGGTGCGGTCGCAGGTGACCCGCCAGGCCCGGCCGGTGGCGGCGCCGTCGCCGGCCAGGGGCGCGAGCCAGACGTCGTCCTCGGCGGTGAACGCCAGCAGGTCCCCGCGCAGGTGGGGGTAGCGGAGGTAACCGGTCGGCGTCACCCCTCCATGCTTCGACGGGGTGTCACGGACGGCAACCGGGGGAGCCTCGGGGGAGCTCCGCGGAGGTCCCCGACCGAGGCCGGAACCGGTCTGGACCATTGACACCGTACCGCCGTATCCACTTCAGTGGTCTAGTCCAACTCGTATGCCTGGCCGCGCCGTTCCCCCACCGTCCGCGCGCGCCCCGGCCTGCCCCGGACGTCCCCCACACCCGCGCCTCCGCAAGGAGTCCCCCGCATGCGCAGATCACCCGTGCCCGCCGTGCCCGCCGCCCGTCGCCGCCCGCGCACGCTGCTGGCCGCCGGCACCGCCTCCGCCGTCGCCGCCGCCACCATGGTCGGCCTCGCCCTGGGCCTCGCGCCCTCCGCCTCCGCCGGCGAGTTCCTCGCCAACGGCGGGTTCGAGAGCGGCTCCCTCGGCCCCTGGAGCTGCTCCGCGTCCGCCGGCAGCGTCGTCACCGGCCAGTCCCACGGCGGCGGCTACGCCCTGGCGGCGGCCGCCTCGTCGAGCGACACGGCCCGCTGCGCGCAGACCGTCACGGTCGCGCCCGGCACCACCTACACGCTCAGCGCGTACCTGAAGGGCTCGTACGTCTACCTCGGCGTGGACGGCGGCACCTCCACCTGGACGCCCGGCACCGGCGGCGCGTACCAGAAGCTCAGCGTCAGCTTCACCACCGGCGCCACCCAGACCAGCGCCACCGTCTACACCCACGGCTGGTACGGCCAGGGCACGTACTACGCCGACGACGTCTCGCTGGACGGCCCCGGCGCGCCGCCCAGCCCGACCGCGACGCCCACCGTCACGCCGACCGTCACCCCCACCGTGACGCCGACCGTGACGCCCACCGTCACCCCGACGGTGACGCCCACCGTGACGCCCACCGTCACCCCCACCTCGCCGCCGCCCGGCGGCAAGGCCCTGGTCGGCTACCTGCACGCCAGCTTCGCCAACGGCGCCGGGTACACCAAGGTCGCCGACGTCCCGGACTCCTGGGACTTCATCAACCTCTCCTTCGGCGAACCGACCTCCGTCACCTCCGGCGACATCCGGTTCAACCGCTGCCCGGTCACCGAGTGCCCGACCGTCGAGTCCGACGCCGACTTCAAGGCCGCCATCGCCGCGAAGCGCGCCAAGGGCAAGAAGGTGCTGATCTCGATCGGCGGCCAGAACGGCCAGGTCCAGCTGACCACCACGGCCGCCCGGGACGCCTTCGTCAGCTCCGTCTCGGCGATCATCGACAAGTGGGGCCTGGACGGCCTGGACATCGACTTCGAGGGCCACTCGCTGTCGCTGCAGACCGGCGACACCGACTTCAAGAACCCGACCAGCCCGGTCGTCGTCAACCTGATCTCCGCGATCAGGACGCTGAAGGCCAAGTACGGACCGAACTTCGTCCTGACCATGGCGCCGGAGACGTTCTTCGTCCAGCTCGGCTACCAGTACTACGGCTCCGGCCCCTGGGGCGGCCAGGACCCGCGCGCCGGCGCCTACCTGCCGGTGATCCACGCCCTGCGCGACGACCTCACCCTGCTGCACGTCCAGGACTACAACTCCGGCTCCATCATGGGCCTGGACAACCAGTACCACTCGATGGGCGGCGCCGACTTCCACGTCGCGATGACCGACCTGCTGCTCAAGGGCTTCCCGGTGGCGGGCAACGCGAACAACGTCTTCCCGCCGCTGCCGGCCTCCAAGGTCGCCATCGGCATGCCGGCCACCACCAACGCGGGCAACGGCTACGTCGCCCCCGCCGAGGTCAACAAGGCGCTGGACTGCCTCACCAAGCTCACCAACTGCGGCAGCTACGTCCCGAGGGCCGGCGCCCAGCCGGGCCTGCGCGGCCTGATGACCTGGTCGATCAACTGGGACCAGTTCGGCGGCCGGGAGTTCTCGAAGAACTTCGACTCCTACTTCCGCCGCTGACCGGACGGCCGCCGGGCGGCGGCGGGAAGGCCCCCGCCGCCCAGCGGTCCGCCGCACCGCCCGGCGGTCCCTGTGCGGCGCGGTGCCGTCCCACCGCGCCGCTCAGTGGTCCACCCGCACGGCCTCCAGGTACTCCGCGATCGCGTCCCGGTTGCGGGTGAGGCAGCGGATCCGCTCGCTCATGCCGGCCAGCTCCTGCTCCAGGGTGGCGATCATCTCCGGTGTGGCGTCCGGGAAGTGGATGGCCCGGGGCTTGTCCAGGCAGGGCAGGATCTGTTTGATGATCCTGGTCGGCAGCCCCGAGTCGAGCAGCCCCCGGATCTGCAGCACCCGGTCCACGGTCGGCTCGTCGTAGGCGCGGTAGCCGTTGCCGCAGCGGTCGGCCAGGATCAGGCCCTGCTCCTCGTAGTAGCGCAGCAGCCGCCGGGAGGCCCCGGTCCGTTCGGACAGCTCGCCGATCCGCATGTGCCCCACCTCACAGCCGGCCTGATTGACCCTCACATCAGTGTGAGGGTTTGAGCATATCCGCCATGCGGACCATCGACCCACCCGCCGCCGTCGAGCAGCGGAAGCTTCCCCTGCCCGCCCTGCTGGCACTCGCCACCGCCGTCTTCGTCACGGCCCTCACCGAAACCCTGCCCGCGGGCGTCCTGCCCGCCATGAGCGCCGACCTCGGCGTCGGCGAGTCCGCCGCGGGCCAGGCCGTCACCGTCTACGCGATCGGCACGGCCGCCACCGCCGTGCCGCTCACCGCGGCCACCGCCGGCTGGGGGCGCCGCCGCCTGCTGCTCACCGCCATGGCCGGCTTCGCCGTCGCCAACACCGTCACCGCCCTGTCCGACGACTACCCGCTCACCATGGCCGCCCGGTTCGTCGCCGGGGTCGCCGCCGGCCTCGCCTGGGCGCTGCTGGCCGGGTACGCCCGCCGGCTCGCACCGCCCGAGCTCCAGGGCCGGGCCATCGCCATCGCGATGACCGGCGTCCCGCTCGCCCTGTCGCTGGGGGTGCCCGCCGGCACCTTCCTCGGCAAGGTGCTCGACTGGCGGGCCCCGTTCCTGATCATGACCGTGCTGGCCGTCGCCGTGACCGCCTGGATCGCCGCGACCGTCCCCGAACACCCCGGCCTGGCCCGCGCCGAACGGACCCCGGTGCTGCGCGCCCTGGCCGTCCCCGGGGTGACCCCGGTCCTCGCCGTGACCTTCGTCTTCGTCCTCGCGCACACCGTCCTCTACACCTACATCGCCCCCTACCTCGACCGGCGCGGCATGGGCGGCGCCACCGACGCCGTGCTGCTCGCCTTCGGCGTGGCCTCGCTGGTGAGCATCTGGTTCACCGGCGCGAACATCCACCGCCGGCTGCGCGCCCTGACCGTCGCCTCCACCCTGCTGGTCGCCGCCGCGGCCGCCGTCCTCGGCGTGCTGGCCGGCAGCGCCGCCCCGGTCTACGCGGCCGCGGTGCTCTGGGGCCTCGGCTGGGGCGGCGTCCCCACCCTGCTGCAGACCGCCGCCGGCGAGGCGGGCGGCGGCCAGGCGGACGCCGCGCAGGCGATGCTGGTCACCCTCTGGAACGCGGCGATGGCCGGCGGGGGCGTGGCCGGGGGCCTGCTGCTGGACGGGCTCGGCGCGGACTCCTTCCCGTGGGCCGTGCTGCTCCTGCTGCTCCCCGTCCTCGCGGTCGTCCTCGCGGCCCGCACCCACGCCTTCCCGGCGCGCCGGACCGGCGCCCCCTGACCGCCCCGCGCCGCGTCGGCCCGTCCCGGACGGGCCCCGCCGGGCCCCCGGCCCTCCGGACGGGCCCCGCCGGGCCCGGAGCGGCCTCCCGGACCGGCTCCCGGCCACGCTTCCTGCCACGTTCCCGGACGGCCCGGCGGGGCCGTCCGGGCAGGGCCCCGGCCCGGGGTCAGTACCCGCCCAGCGGGTCCCGGGGCGGCATCAGCCCGCTCCGGTACGAGATGGCGACCGCCTGGGCGCGGTCCCGGGCGTCGATCTTCGCCAGGATCCGCTTCATGTGGGTCTTCACCGTCGACTCGGCGAGGACGAGCACCGAGGCGATCTCGCGGTTGGACCGCCCCTCCGCCGCCAGCCGCAGCACCTCCCGCTCGCGCGCCGTCAGCTGGGCGAGCCGGGTGTCCTCCGGCGACGGCGGGGGCCGCTCCGGACCCCGGCCGACCACCTGCGCCACCAGGTCCCGGGTGACCGCCGGGTCCAGCACGGACTCGCCCCCGGCGAGCGTGTGGACGGCGTCGATGAGCCGCTCGGCCGACGCCCGCTTGAGCAGGAAGCCGGCCGCCCCGGCCCGCAGCGCGCCCCACACGTAGTCGTCGTGGTGGAAGGTGGTCAGCACGAGCACCCGGGTGGCCGGTCCGGCGGCGGTGATCCGGCGGGTCGCCTCCACACCGTCGATCCCCGGCATCCGGACGTCCATCAGGACGACGTCCGGTCCCAGCCGGCGGCAGAGCTCCACCGCCTGAAGCCCGTCCGAGGCCTGGCCGACCACCTCGATCCGGTCGTCGGTCTCCAGCACGAGGGCCACCCCCGCGCGCAGCAGTGCGTCGTCGTCGGCCACGACGACCCGGACGGTCACGGGATCGGGAGCACGGCGCGGAGCCGGAAGCCGCCCCGCTCGCCGCGCTCGTGCTCGACACTGCCGCCGAGCATCGAGACCCGCTCGGTGATGCCCAGCAGGCCCCGGCCGGGCGTGTACCCGGCCTCGGCGCCCCGGCCGTCGTCGCTCACCTCGATGTCGAGCGAGCCCCCGGCGCACCGGACGGTGACCGAGACGGCCCGCGCCCGGGCGTGCTTCACGGTGTTGGTGAGCGCCTCCTGGACGATCCGGTACGCCGACACGTCGAGGCTGCGCGGCACCCGCCGGGCGCCCGGGTCGACCCGCACGCTGACCAGCAGGCCGGCCTGCTCCAGCCGCCCGGTGAGCCGGTCCAGGTCGGCCAGGCCCGGCTGCAGGGCGGGCCCGCCGGGCACCTCGGCGCCCCGCCGCAGCAGCCCGAGGACGCGGTCGAGGTCGTCGAGCGCCTCGCGGCCGCTGTGCTCCATCCCGGAGAGCAGTTCGCGGGTGCGTTCGGGCTCGCGGTCGAGCAGCCGGCGGGCGGCACCGGCCTGGACCAGCACGACGTTCAGGGTGTGCCCGACCAGGTCGTGCAGTTCGCGGGCCAGCCGGGCCCGTTCCTCGGCCACGACCTGCTGGCGCAGCCGCCGCCTGGCGGCCTCCCGCTCCTCGGCCCGCCGGGCCGTCCCGTAGCCGACGGCCCAGCCGAGCAGCCAGAGGAAGAGGACGCCTGCCGGGATCGCGGGGACGGCGGGGTAGGTGCGGGCGAGGTCGGCGAAGTAGGCGGCCATCCCGAGCAGGGCGGCGAACGGCCCGAGCCAGGCGCGCCGGCGCGTCCCGTGCAGGCCGAGCGAGTAGAGGCCGACCAGGTTCGCGTACGGCGAGACGGCGCTGGGCAGGACGAACAGCGCCTCCGCCGAGAGCGCCGCCGAGCCCACCAGGTAGCCGGCCAGCGGCAGGGACCGCCGGACGGCCAGCGCGCCGGCCGCGACCGCGCTGAACACCAGCGCGGCGGGCAGCCCGGTGCGCAGCGCGTCGGCCGACTGGAACCGTTCGACGGCCATGGCGGCCAGGGCCGCGCCCGCCAGCGCGGCGTCCCTGGGGTTGGTCCGGAGCCGGGCCGGCAGGCCAGTCCGGTCGGACCAGGCCGACGGGAGCAGCCGGCCCAGCGGGTTCGGCGGGCCCGCACGGAGCACGCCGATCGGCCGGATCGCGGACGGAGGGCTCACGGGCGGCTCCCGGGTCTGGGCGGTGACCGCCGCGCGGTGGTGCGGGCGCACGGGCCGTACGGTAGCGGCGTCCGGCGGGGCCGCGCATCGCCCTCCCGGGGTATTCCGGCACCGCCCACCGGGTGGGTGCGGGGCCCGCCGGTTCCGCCGCCGGGGGTGTCCGGCCGACCGTCCGGAGCAGGCCGGACCACCCCGGCGGGCGGACGTGCGGGGCGGGGCCGGATCCGTACCGTCCGGGGCATGAACGCTCCGGACCCCCGTGCCCCGGCCGGCACCCCCGCGCCGTCCCGGCCGCCCGTGCCGCCCAGACCGTCCGCGCCGACCGCCCCGCCCGCGGCCTCCGGCGCCCCGCGCCGGGCCCCCACCGGCCGGGCCCGCCGGGCCGGCTGGTTCGCGGTCACCGCGCTGGCCGCCGCCACCGCCCTGCTCACCTCCCGCTACCTCACGCTCGACCCCGAGGTCTTCCTGGACGAGCAGCGGGCGGTCTACCTGGCCAACGAGCTCCCGCTGGTGCTGCACGTCGGCGGCGGCGTGCTGGCGATCCTGCTCGGACCCTGGCAGTTCCTGCCCCGGCTGCGGGCCCGCCGCCCGGGTCTGCACCGGGTGATCGGCCGGCTCTACCTGGTCACCGTCGTGGCGACCGGCGCCGCCGGCCTGGTGCTGGTGCCGAAGGCACTGGTCGGCCCGATCGCGCCGATCGGCTTCGGGGCACTGGACGTCCTGCTGCTGCTCTCCACGGCCGTCGCCTGGCGGGCCGTCCGGCGCGGCGACATCGCCCGCCACCGCGCCTGGATGACCCGCTCCTACGCGCTGATCTTCGCCGGGGCGACCCTGCGGGTCTGGCTCGTCGTGATGGACGCCGTCGGCGTCCCGTTCGACCAGGCGTACGCGGCCGCCGCCTGGACGTGCTGGCTGATCAACCTCGTGGTGGCCGAGTACCTGATCGCCCGGGCCCCGGCCCCCGCCCCCGCACCGCCGCGCCACGTCCGTCCGGGTGACCCGGCACCGGACCTGCGTGTCTGACGTCCTATCATCCAGCCATGACCAGCGCAGAGTTGATCCGCATCGTCTCCCGGTCCTCACCCATGGCGCTCGCCCAGGTCGAGCGGGTCCGGGCCGAACTCGCCGTCCTGCACCCGGCGCTGCGCACCGAGGTGGTGCCGGTGACCACCTCCGGGGACCGCTGGATGGGCGACCTCGCCCGGCTCGGCGGCAAGGGCGCCTTCACCAAGGAGGTGGACGAGGCGCTGCTCGCGGGCGAGGCCGACCTCGCCGTGCACTGCCTCAAGGACGTGCCGGCCGACCGCCCGCTGCCGGCCGGCACGGTGTTCGCCGCCTACCTGCGCCGCGACGACATCCGCGACGCGCTCGTCCACCCGGGCGGCCTCACCCTGGACGAGCTGCCGGCCGGCAGCCGGATCGGCACCTCCTCGGTCCGCCGCCGGGCCCAGCTCGCCGCCTCCCACCCGCACCTGGAGTGCGTGCCGATGCGCGGCAACGCCAACAGCCGGCTGGCCAAGCTGGAGGCGGGGGAGGCGGACGCGCTGCTGCTCGCGCTCTCCGGGCTGGAGCGGATCGGCGAGGAGGCGCGGATCAGCGAGGTGCTCCCGGTCGGGGCGATGTGCCCGCCGATCGGCGCCGGAATCCTGGCCCTCCAGTGCCGCATCGAGGACGACGCCACCATCGACGCCGTCGCCGGCCTCGGCGACCACCCGACCTGGCGCGAGGCGAGCGCCGAGCGGATGTTCCTGCACGTGCTGCAGGGCCACTGCAACTCGCCGATCGCCGGCTACGCCAAGGCCGAGGCGGACGGCCGCCTCTCGCTGCGCGGCCGGGTCTTCAGCCCGGACGGCAAGCGGATCCTGGACGCCCACGAGTGGGCCGGCTCACTGAGCCCGGAGGACCTCGGCACGGCGACCGCCCTCGCGCTCAAGCGGCAGGGCGCCTCCGAGCTGATCGCCGCCATCCCGCACTGATCCCGCCGACGGTCGGCCGCCCCGGCCCCGGCCCGGCTGCCCGGACGCGGAAACGCCGGAAGGCCCCTCGCTCTCACGAGGGGCCTTCCGACTGTCTGTGCGCCGCCAGGGACTCGAACCCCGGACCCGCTGATTAAGAGTCAGCTGCTCTAACCAACTGAGCTAGCGGCGCCTGCTGACGGCAGGAACATTACCTGGTCAGCGGCCGAAACGCACAATCGGCCCGGCACCCGCCCCCGGCACCCGCGACCGCGGCGCCCCGCGCCCCCCGGCGGCCCGCCGTCCGGCACCCGGGCCCGTCCGGCGCCCCGCCGTCACGGCACGAGGACGACCTTCCCCCGGACGTGCCCGGCGCCGACCAGCCGGTGGGCGTCGGCCGCCCGCCCCAGCGGGAAGGCGTCGGCGATCTCCACCCGCAGGGTGCCCGCCTCCCACAGGGCGACCAGCTCGGCCAGCCGGGCCGCCGTCCGCTCCCCGCGGATCCCCTGGACGCCCAGCCGCCCGGCGCCCGGGTAGTCGACCACGGTGCCGATCCGGTCCCGGTCGGCGACCAGCTCGACGGAGGCCTCCAGCGCGCCGCGCCCGGCCGCGTCGAAGGCCGCGTCCACGCCCTGCGGGGCGACCGCCCGGACCCGCTCCACCAGGCCCTCGCCGTACGTGACGGGGATCGCGCCGAGCTCCCGCAGGTAGTCGTGGTTGCGCTCGCTCGCGGTGCCGACGACCGTGGCGCCCAGGGCCCGGGCCAGCTGGACGGCGGCCGTGCCGACCCCGCCGGCGGCGCCGTGGACCAGGACGGTGTCGCCCTCGCCGACCTTCAGCTGCCCGAGCGCGACGTGCGCGGTCTGCCCGGACGCGGAGAGCGCCCCGGCCTGCTCCCAGGGCATCCCGGCCGGCTTGCGCACCAGCCGGGCGGCGTCCGCGACGACCAGTTCCGCGCTGCAGCCGAGCAGCCGGAAGCCGAGCACCTCGTCACCGGTCGCCCAGCCCTCGGTGCCGGGGCCGATCCGGTCGACCACCCCGGCGAACTCGTTGCCGGGGACCAGCCCGGGCGCTATCTCGACACCGACCGGCGCGCGGCCCTCGCGGATGGACAGGTCGACCGGCTGCACCCCGGCCGCGTAGACCCTGACCCGCACCTCGCCCGGCCCCGGGACGGGGTCGGGCACCTCGGTCACCCGCAGCACCTCGGGGCCGCCGAACCGGGGGACGGTGACTGCCTTCATGGGGAGAGCTCCTGCCTGCTCGGTCATCGAGCCTCGATCATCAGATATGAAGCCCGCTTCAGGTCAACCCCTATCCCCGGCGCGTTGCCGCAGTTGAGTGCATTGTCAGATTTATCCTCGACGGCGGCCCGGATCACGTCCCGAGCCGCCGCCGCACCCCGTCCGTCGCCGAGAGGAACCTCCCCGTGGGCCAGCTGCCCCTGCTCTTCCTGGTGCTGCTCGCCTCCGTGGTGACCATGCCGCTGGCCCGCCGGACGGGGGTGCCGCAGCCGGTGCTGATGACCCTGCTCGGCATCGTCATGGCCGTGGTCCCGCAGATCCCCGACATCGCCATCGACCCCGACCTGATCCTGCCGCTCGTCCTGCCGCCGCTGATCTTCGCCGTCGCCCGGCGCTCCTCGGTCCGCTACTTCAAGGCCAACATCCGCTCCATCCTGCTGCTCGCGGTCGCCCTGGTGGTGGTCACCACCGCCGTGGTGGCCGGCACCGTGCACTGGCTGCTGCCCACGCTCCCGGTCGCCGCCGCCATCGCGGTCGGCGCCCTGGTCTCGCCGCCCGACCCGGTCGCCGCCGTCGCGGTGGCCGGCAGCGTCGGCCTGCCCCGGCGGCTGGTGGCGATCCTGGAGAGCGAGGGCCTGTTCAACGACGTCACCGCGATCGTCATCTACTCGCTGGCCATCGACGCGGTCGTCGGCGGCGACTTCTCGACCGGCCACGCCGTGCTCCGGTTCGTCCTCTCGGCGGTGCTCGCCGTCGTCATCGGCGTCGCCCTCGGCTGGGCCAACACCAAGCTCGCCTCCTACCTGGAGGACCCGACCCAGCAGGTCGCGCTCAACCTGCTGGTGCCGTTCGCGGCCTACAGCCTGGCCGAGGAGATCCACGGCTCCGGCGTCCTCGCCGTCGTCGTCTGCGGGCTCTACCTGGCCGAACGGGCCGCCGACGCCGACGCCGTCGCCTACCGGCTGGTCGGCAACGCGTTCTGGGAGATCGTCGAGATCCTGATCACCGGCGTCGCCTTCGGCCTGATCGGGCTCGAACTGGCCACCGTCCTCAAGGAGGCCGGATCCGGCTGGACCAGCATGCTCGGCGACGCGGCCGTGGTGATCGCCGTGGTCGTCGTGGTCCGGCTGCTCTGGCTGCTGCCGGCCGGCTGGCTCTCCCAGCGGCTGCGGGCCGGCTCCGAGGAGGACACCCCGATCAGCTGGCAGGAGAGCGTGGTGCTCTGGTGGTCCGGGATGCGCGGGGTGGCGACCGTCGCGCTGGCCCTGGCCATCCCGCTCACCGTCGACTCCGGCGAGGCCTTCCCGGAACGCGGCCGGCTCGTCTTCATCGCCTTCAGCGTGGTGCTCTTCACCCTGCTGGTCCAGGGCCTCACCCTGCCCTGGCTCGCCAAGTGGCTCCACCTCGACCTCGACCACGACAAGCACGAGCAGGAGGTCCGGCTGCTCTGGTGGCGCGCCGCCAAGGCCGGGCTCGCCCGGCTCGGCGAGCTGGAGGACCAGGACAAGCTGCCCGCCGAGGTCGCCGACCGGCTGCGGGACCGTCAGCACGACCGGCTGGCACGGCTCTGCCCCGAGAACTACGCCGAGGAGGAGGCCACCGAGGCGAAGCAGCGCCTGGCCCAGTGGCGCGCCGCCCACAGCGTCGAGCAGGAGATGATCGCCGCCTCCCGGCGGGAGATGCTGGTCGCCCGCGCCGAGACCGGCGCCGACCCGGAGCTCGTCGACCAGGTGCTCCGCGGGCTCGACCTGCGCTCCGAACGGAAGTGACCGCACGGAAGTGACGGGCCGTCCGGGCGGGGCCTCCCGGCACCCGTCCGGACGCTCCCGTCGTGACGCGCCGGCACCCGGCCCGCGGCGCCCCGGCGCTCGGGCGAGGCCGCCCCGGTACCGGGACCGTGACGCCCGGCCGGACGGGCCGTGACATCCGGGCGGCCGCACCGCGGCGGGCGCCTGAACAGCGGCGACCACCGACCGGACGCCGACGAACGGAATGCGCACCCCCGGTGCCGACGTTGCATAGGCTTGTCCCGGGCAAGGCCGCCAACGGAGTCGGCGCACCCCCGGAACCCGCACGACCTCGCGAAACCCTCCCGCCTGGCCCTGCCGGTGTCCGCACCCAGATGAAACGAGGAGCAACCGATGTCGGAGACCCGCGCCGACGCCCGAACCCCGCTGGACCGCACCCCGCAGTGGGCCGCTCTCGCCAAGCACCGGGAGGAGTTCGGCGAGACGCACCTGCGCGACCTGTTCGCCGCCGACCCGGAGCGAGGCCGCCGCTACACCCTCCAGGTCGGCGACCTGCACGTCGACTACGCCAAGCAGCTCGTCACCGACGAGACGCTGGCCCTGCTGCGCGAGCTGGCCGAGGCCACCGGCGTCGCCGCCCTGCGGGACGCCATGTTCCGCGGCGAGAAGATCAACACCACCGAGGACCGGGCCGTCCTGCACACCGCGCTGCGCGCCCCGCGCGACGCCGTGATCGAGGTCGACGGCGAGAACGTGGTCCCCGGCGTCCACGCCGTGCTCGACAGGATGGCCGGCTTCGCCGAGCAGGTCCGCAGCGGCGCCTGGCGCGGCCACACCGGCGAGCGGATCCGCACCGTCGTCAACATCGGCATCGGCGGCTCCGACCTCGGCCCCGCCATGGCCTACGAGGTGCTGCGCTCCTACAGCGACCGCGGCATCGACGTCCGCTTCGTCTCCAACGTGGACGGCGCCGACCTGCACGAGGCCGTCCGCGACCTCGACCCGGCCGAGACGCTGTTCATCGTCGCGTCGAAGACCTTCACCACCATCGAGACCATCACCAACGCGGTCTCCGCCCGCAACTGGCTGCTCACCGGCCTGAGCGCCGACACCGGGGCGGTGGCCAAGCACTTCGTCGCCCTCTCCACCAACGCCGAGGGCGTCGCCGACTTCGGCATCGACACCGCCAACATGTTCGAGTTCTGGGACTGGGTGGGCGGCCGCTACTCCTACGACTCGGCGATCGGCCTCTCGCTGATGATCGCCATCGGCCCGGACGCCTTCCGCGAGATGCTGGACGGCTTCCACCTGGTCGACGAGCACTTCCGCACCGCGCCCCCCGAGGAGAACGTCCCGCTGCTGCTCGGCCTGCTCGGGGTCTGGTACGGCGCCTTCTTCGACGCCCAGGCGCACGCCGTGCTGCCGTACTCGCACTACCTGTCGAAGTTCACCGCCTACCTCCAGCAGCTGGACATGGAGTCCAACGGCAAGTCGGTGGACCGCGAGGGCAACCCGGTCGGCTGGCAGACCGGCCCGGTGGTCTGGGGCACCCCCGGCACCAACGGCCAGCACGCCTACTACCAGCTGCTCCACCAGGGCACCAAGCTGATCCCGGCCGACTTCATCGGGTTCGCCAGGCCGGTCGCCGACCTGCTGCCCGGCCTGGTCGCCCAGCACGACCTGCTGCTCGCCAACTTCTTCGCCCAGACCCAGGCGCTGGCCTTCGGCAAGACGCCGGAGGAGGTCGCGGCCGAGGGCGTGCCGCCCGAGCTGGTCCCGCACAAGACCTTCCGCGGCAACCACCCGACCACCACCGTCCTGGCCGGTGAGCTGACCCCGTCGGTGCTCGGCCAGCTGGTCGCCCTCTACGAGCACAAGGTGTTCGTCCAGGGCGCGGTCTGGAACATCGACTCCTTCGACCAGTGGGGCGTCGAACTGGGCAAGGTGCTCGCCAGGCGGATCGAGCCGGTGCTGCTGACCGGCGAGGGCGCGGACGCGCTGGACAGCTCCACCGCCGAGCTGGTCGCCCGCTACCGCGCGCTGCGCGGGCGCTGAGACCGCCCGGGTCCGGCCGGGGAGCCCTCCCCGGCCGGACCCGGAGGCCCGGCGTTCCCGCGGCGGCCGTCGGACGCTGGGCATCGGGTACTGGACATCGGGCGCGAAAACGCCGGAAGGCCCTTCGCTCTCGCGAAGGGCCTTCCGGCTGTCTGTGCGCCGCCAGGGACTCGAACCCCGGACCCGCTGATTAAGAGTCAGCTGCTCTAACCAACTGAGCTAGCGGCGCCTGCTGACAGAGAAGACTTTAGCAGCGGGGCGCGGCCCGGCCAAAATCGAATACCCGCACCCGGCGCAGGGTGCCCGGTGCGGCCGATCGGCGCAGGGGATCAGCGCAGGGCGGCGGCCGGCTCCCGGGCCGCGCGGACGCAGGCCCAGAGCACCACCGGGGCACCCGGCAGCCACGGCTCCCGGCTGTCCGGGGCGACGATCCACCGCCCGGCACCCAGCCCCGGGGAGTCCGGGCCGTTCACCATCCGCTGCACGGGCGGGACGGTCACCGCGTCGCCCTGCCCGTGGCAGAGCAGCGGCGGCACGTCCCGGGCCCACTCCTCCCAGGCCAGCAGCCTGCGCAGCCGGGCCGCCGCCCCCGGGCGGACGAACAGCAGTATCCGCCCCCGGTAGGCGGCCACCGGCCCGCAGCCGGGCCCGGAGGCCCACAGCTCGTCCAGCACCCGGCGCCCGAACAGGGCGGGCATGCTGATCACGTCGAAGGCGCGCCCGCAGGGCAGCACCGAGGGCGCCCACGGGCGGGACTCCCAGAGGGCTCGCATGCTGCGCGGGTACTCGCTGGCGGAGGCGAGCCAGGCCTCCCCGGCCACGGTCACGTACTCCACCGACTGATACGTCCAGATGTCCACGGACAGCAGGGTGGGGTGTCCGGGGGGTGTCCGGGAGGGAAAGCGCGGTTCGCCGGACAGCGCGGCGGCCGGGGGCGTACCCTTCCGCTTTCCCCGGGCATATGCCAGCGGCGGTGCGGGTGCCGGGCACCGCCGCACGGCCACCGACCGGAGCCCGGGACGGGACCCGCGAGGGGGTCCGGGCGGGGGCCTGCGCGGCCCGGACCCCGGCCCGGCCTCAGCCCTCGTGGCGGCGGGGCCGGAGCAGGCTGCGGCCGTACTCGACCATCTTGGCCGCGTAGTCCGGCGTCCAGTCCGCCCGCCCCGCGATCTCGGACTCCGAGAGCGCGTCGAACCGGCGCGGGTCGGCCAGCTGCGCCGCGGCGACCGCCTGGAAGTCGGTGGCCCGCTCGGCGGCCGCGCGGAAGGCCAGCGCCAGCTCGGTGGAGCGGCGCAGCAGCTCGGCCGGGTCGTCGATCGACTCCAGATCGAAGAAGCGCTCCGGCTCCGGTTCGTCGGCCTGCGGCTCGAACAGCAGCTGCACCGGGCGCTGCCGCCGGCCGGGCGCCGTACCGGCACCCGCGCCGGGACCGGCCGCCGCGGCCGGGCCGCTCGGGTCGGACGCCTGCGCATGGGAGTCGGGCATGGACGGACACCTCCGGGTGCTCGGTAGGGGCGGGCGGCGGACCGCTCGGGACGGGCGCCGCCCGGCTGTGGCCGCCGTCCATTGTCTCGCGGCGGCGGCCGGTAACGGAACGGTGCGAGTTCGGGCGCTATTCCCGCCGGGCACGCCGGGGGCGTGCACCCCCGACAGCCCCGGCGAGGACCCGGCGACGACCCGGCGAGGACCCGCCGGGGGCGGCCGGGGACCTCGGGACGAGCCCAGGGCGCGTTTGCAGAGTCGAGGCCCCGGCGGGACTTTGCAAACAGGCCCTAAAGGTTGTTGCAGAAGTCTGGGTGTGGGCAGGTCGGGGTGTGGTCTGACCTGCTGGTTTCATCCAGTTCGGGCGAGGTTGTGCATGTGGGCGACGGCCTGCACCGCGTGGTGCAGGCCGTCGCCCTTCTGTCGGCAGTCGCGGAGGATCTTGTAGTTCTTCATGCGGGCGAAGGTGTGCTCGACGCGGGCGCGTACGCGTCGGTGTTCGGCGTTGTCCTCCTCCTGGGCCCGCAGGAGGGGACGGCCGGCGCGTCTGCGGTGCGGGACGACGAGGCCGGTGTTGATGTAGGCGCCGTCGGCGAGGACGGTGGTGCCGGAGCAGGTGGCGGGCAGGTCGGAGGTGCGCCACGCGTGCGCGTCGGCCTTGTTGCCCGGCACGGGGCGGGCGGTGGCGACCACGAGGCGGGTGTCGGCGTCGACGACGACCTGCACGTTCGCGGAGAAGCGGTAGTTGCGGCTGGAGGCGGCGATGCTGCGGTCGTGCACGGGGACCAGGGTGCCGTCGACGATCCACAGCCGCTCCACGCCCGGTTGCGGGCGTGGAGCGGCTTCGAGGGCCAGGAGCGGGCCCAGGCGCTGGACGACGCGGCAGACCGTGGCCGTCGAGATCCCGAACAGCGGCGCGAGCTGGCGCATCGTGAGATTGGTCCGGTAGTACACGGCGACCAGCAGGACCCGGTCGGGCAGCGGCAGGCACCACGGCCTGCCACCGCCCGGCCCGTTGCCACCCCGCTCCCGCACCACCCGCACCAGGCCCTCGAACTGCCGCATCCGCAGACCTGTGAACGTCTCCACCCAGACCGGCTCAGCCCGCAGCACCCCACCCATACCGGAGAAATGCCCAGTCCCGGACCTTCCGGAACAAGCTTTAGCGGCCCAGTCGCACCCGGTGGTCGGCCAGGTGGTGCAGCACCCGGTGGTTGGCCTCCCAGCCGTCGGGGAAGGCGACCGGGACGCCCAACTGCACCGGTTCGGTGGCCGGATGCTCGTCCAGCAGCTCCGCGATCCCGGCCCGGGCCACCACGATGCAGGCGTGCCGGTGGCGGGAGGCGAGCACACAGAGCCGGCCTGTCTCCAGGTGGAACGCGGTCGCGTCGGGCCGCCCGGAGAGCGGGTGCAGCACCACGGTGACGTCGTACTCGCGCCCCTGCAGCCGGTTGGCGGTGTCCACCGTCACCGCGGCCCCGGCGGTCGGGTCGACCGGCACCCCGGCCCGGACCAGCGCCGCCCGGACGGCCGCCGCCTGGTCCCGGTGGGCGGTGCCGACCGCGATCCGGCCCGGGGTGAGCGGCGCGGACCCCTGCTCGGAGTGGGCCGTCAGCCCGCGCTCCAGCAGCCTGCGGACGGTCGCCGCGACGGCGGCGACCGCCTGCGGGTCGGTCCGCACGGTGTGCCGGGCCGGCAGCTCCAGCAGTGCCCAGCCGTGCTCGGCGGCCCGGTCGATCGCCGCGTCCAGCGCCGTGCCGTCCGGGCGGACCGCCGCCGTCAGCCGGCGGTCGTCCGGGCCGGTGCCCGAGCGGAACGGCGTGTACGGGTAGAAGGCGCCGGAGACCAGCGGCGCCGCACTGGCCGGCAGCCGCCAGGACACCGGCAGCCGGTGCGGCTCGATCTGCGGGTTGTGCGCCAGCAGGGTGACCACCGCGCTGCTCGACGGGTCGTACGACAGACCGGCCCACTGCTCGGTGCCGACCACCGTGAACGGGTCGAGCTGGCCCGGGTCCCCGACGAACAGGGCCCGCTCGAACAGCCGGGCCACCGCGAGCAGCGCGTCCGACCGCATCTGGTACGCCTCGTCGACGATCGCGTGCCGCCAGGGCTGCTCGGCCCGCACCCACTGCCACTTGGCGGAGGTGGAGATCACCACGTCCAGCTCGGCGAGCTCGGCGACCTTGTCCGAGGGCGTGACGTTGCCGTGCCGCAGCACCTCGGGGCCCGGCCGGGCGTCGGCCGCGTGCAGCCGGCCGATCGTCAGGTCGGGCGCCTTCTCGGCCAGCCGGTCCACCAGGTCGTCCACCTGGCCGTTGGTCTGGGCGACGATCATCAGCCGCTCGCCGGCCCCGACCAGCTCGCGGGCGGCACGCACCACCAGGGTCGACTTGCCGGCGCCGGGCGGCGAGTCCACCACCACCCCGCGCGGCGCGCCGACGGCCGGGTGGATCGTCGCCGCCAGGATCCGCGCCACCGCGGCGTCGGCGGCCGCGCCGGGGGTCTGCTCGGTGCTCATCGGCCGGATCACTCCCAGTCCTCGGTGGCCGCGGGGGCGGCCGCCGTCAGGGTGACGGCGGCGCCGGGCGGGCCGCCGTGCGTCCACGGGGTGTCGTCCGGCTCGGGCAGCGGGGCGGCCTGCCGGACCGTCAGTTCGAACAGGGTGAAGGTGACCCGCTCGCCCGGTTCGGGCAGGCTCCCCGGTTCGGGCTCCTTCTTCCGCCCCATCCCGGAGAGCATCCGCACGGTGATCGTGCCCGCCGCCGGGTCGACCGCCGCGATCTGCGCCTTCTGCGCCGCCGGACCGCTCCCGGACTCCGGTCCGGCGGACGCCCGGACCCGGTGCGCCTCGCGGCCGAGGTCGGCGTGCGGGCGGTCGTCGGTGCGGACCGTCACCAGCGGGCGCGGCTTGGGCGACCGGCCCGAGGTGTCGTAGTCCGGCACCACCTCGGTCACCACGCCCGTGAACGCCTCCCCGGACAGCCGGTGCTCGGCCATCGCCAGCGGGTCGTCCAGGGCCTCCTGGACGTCCAGCCGGGTCTGCTCGCGCTCGCGCTGGGCCAGCTTCCGGGCGGCCGTCACGGCGTCGTCCACCCGGGGCTGCGGCGGTTCGCCGGCCGCCAGCCGGTCCCGGTGGCCGGTGTACGACCAGCGGTCCCCCGTCCAGCGCTCCGCCAGGTGGCCGGCCGGGGACAGCGTGCGCAGCAGGTCCAGGCCGTGCCAGACGTCGTGCCAGGTGGGCAGCAGCTGTTCGGCGTGCACCGCGCGCAGGTGCTCGACCGCGGCCCGGACGGCCTCCCGGGCCCGCTCGGCGGCGGCCGGGTCGACCGTCGGTCCGGTGGCCGGTCCGGTGGCCGCCGGGCCGCCCGCGAGGGCCGCCAGGGCCGCCACGGCCGCGTCGTAGCGCGTGATCGCCGGGGCGAGCACCTTCGCGTCGAAGGCCGGGTCGGTGGCCGGCCCGGCGGGCGGGCGGAGCAGCCTGCCCTCGGCGTCCCGCGCCGTCTCGGCCAGCTCGGCCGCCTCGGCGCCGGTCAGCCCGGCCGGCGGCGCGTGCCAGGCGAGCAGCGCGGCCAGGTGCTGGTCCTCCAGGTGGCTCTGGCCGGTCGCCCAGTGCCGGGCGAGCAGACCGGTCATCGGCAGCAGCAGGCTGGCGCCGGGGACCATCGCGCGGTCGGTGAGGTGGGTCAGCCAGCGGCCGAGCAGCGGCACCCGGGCGGGCGCCGGGTACGGGCCGGGGTCCTCGTCCTCGGCGGTGCGCCGGAAGCGGGTCGAGCGGCCGAGCAGCGCGAGGTGGCGGATCCCGCCGGTGTTGGGGACGATCACCTGCGGCGCGTCCGCGCACAGCTCGCGGAAGACCTGGGTCTTCTCCCCGGTCTCCGGGTCCTTCTCGGAGCCCTCGATCTGCTCCACGTCGTCGCCGAAGGACTCCAGGTAGGGCAGCAGGTCGGTGGCGAGCTCGGCCAGGAAGTCGAAGCGCTGGGTGCGGTTGAGCGGCTGCGGGACGATGTGCAGCCGCGGCGCGTCCCGGTCGGTGCCGAGCAGCACGGCCAGCGGGGCACCGGCCTCACCGGCCGCCGTCAGCGGGACGACCACCATCGGGCGGTCGGACAGGTGGCGGTGGCGGACGGTCGCCAGCGGCTCGGCCCGGCCGCTGCGGACGGCCTCCAGCCGCGCCAGGGTGGTCAGCAGGCTCACCGGACGCCTCCTGCGGCGGCCGGGACCGGGCGGCCCAGGGCCTCGGCGCGCAGTGCGGCGGCGTAGGCCAGCCGGGCGGCGGCCTCGTCCTCGGCGTGCCCGTCCTCCGGGTGTCCGCCGGCGCCGCCGTCGTCGGCACTGTCGTTGCCGCCGCTCAGGCCGTCCCCGCCCGGGCCGTCGGCGTCGGCGGCGCTGGGTCCGGCGGCCGGGCCGTGGTGGGCGACGGCCAGTGCCTCGGCCACCGTCCGGATGGTGCCCAGCTCACCGCGGACGCCCCGGCCGAGCTGCTCGACCCGGTCGCCGCAGCGCGCCTGGGCACGGCAGTGGAACCCCAGCTCGCAGGCGGAGAGGCAGTCCGGGCTGTAGGCCGCGGGCACCGCCCCGACCGACCCGGCCAGCTCCTCGGCCGAGCGGACCGGGGCGCCGCTCCCGTCGGGGGAGAGGTCGAAGTCCGCGCCGGGCGGCAGCGCGTCCAGCAGCCGGCCGATGCCGGTCATCCGGCTGAGCTGGCGGCGGGTGGTGGCCAGCTCCCGGCGGACGTCCACCGGGACGGCGGTCGGCCGGTTGCCGAAGTCCTTGGGGCAGACCAGCAGCACGGTCGACCGCGGGCTGCCCGGCAGCCGCTGCTCGGCGTACGGGTCCGGGTCCGGGTCGAGTCCGGCCAGCGCGGCGGCGGTCTCCTGCAGCGCGAGCACGTAGACGGCGGCCTGCCGGGCGGCGGCGCCCACCTTGGCCGGGTCGGCGTTGCCGTCCAGCACCGGGAAGGACTTGATCTCGACCACGGTGCACCGCCCGCCGTGCACCACGACGGCGTCCGGCTCCAGGTAGGCGGTGGAACCGGCGACGCCGAGCCGCAGCAGCGGGTGGTCGAGCAGCGTCCAGGCGTCCGGGTCGACGGCGGCCTCCGCCAGCGCCGCCGCCGTCCGGTCGGCCCGGACCGCGGGACCGGAGGAGCGCAGCAGGTCCGGTACGGCGAGCGGGGCGTCCTCGTCGGCCGGGAGGCCCAGCCGGTGGCGGAGCGGCTCCAGCAGCGCCGCGTAGCCGTCCTCCTTCAACCGGGACTCGAAGATGACACCGCGCGCGAGGGCGAACGGCGACTGCCCGAACGGGGTGGCGTGGCCGAGCCGGGCGGCCAGGGCGGACTTGTCCACCCCGGCCGCGTCCAGCACGGCCCGGCGGTGGCACCCCGGATTGGCGGCCAGCGCGGCGAGGGCGCGGGCGTTCAGACTGCGCTGCGGCGCCGGTCCGCGCAGCGCGGCGAGCCGCTGGGAGAGCGGTTCCGCGGGCCCGCCGGACGGGGCGTTCGTCGAGACGTTCATGGTGCGGCCCAGTGTCGCATCCGGGTCCGACAATGCGGCCGGGCCCGGCCGTTGACGGTGGCCGGGCCTGCTCCGGGTGCCGCCGGGCACCGGTGGCCGGGCGCCGTTCCGCGGCGCTCCGACGGCCCTCCGACGGCGCTCCGGTGGCCTGCGCGCGGCGCGCGGGTGACCCGCGGGTGGCCGGCGCGCGGGCCGCCTCCCGGAGTCCGCCCGCCCGGGCGCCCGCGGTCGGCGGCGGCCGGGATCGTGGGCGGCGCGCGGGTGAGGGATCATGGAGACCGGTGCTCAATGGTGAGGCCGATCGTTGACTCCGTCCTGTGCGCGAGGAGCCTGCCATGCCCGCCCGAATCCTGCTGGTCCGCCACGGCGAGACCGAGTGGTCCGCCACCGGCCGCCACACCGGCCGTACCGACATCCCGCTGACCGAGGAGGGCCGGGCGATGGCCCGGGCGCTCGGTGCCCGACTGGCCGGGGCCCCCTGGAACGGTCTGCCCGACGCCCTCGTCTACACCAGCCCGCTGGACCGCGCCAAGGAGACCTGCGCGCTGGCCGGGCTCGGCGACCGCGCCGTGGAGCGCCCCGAACTGCTGGAGTGGGACTACGGACAGTACGAGGGCCGGACCGGCGCCGACATCCGTGCCGCCGACCACCCCGGCTGGCTGATCTGGCGCGACGGCGTGCCCGGCGGCGAGAAGCTCTCCGACGTCGCGGCCCGGGTGGACTCCCTCCTCGCCGACCTCAACGAGACCCACGGCGTGCCGCACCCGGACACCACCGTGATGCACTGCGCCGACCGCGACGTGGTGCTCTTCGCCCACGGCCACCTGCTGCGCATCCTGACCGCGCGCTGGCTGGGCCTGCCGCCCGAGTACGCCCAGCGGTTCAAGCTCGGCACCGCCGCGCTCTGCGTCCTCTCCTGGGAGTACGGCGCGCCGGCGGTCGAGGTCTGGAACGACCTCGGGCACCTGGAGGGCCTGAAGCACTGACCCGGACGCCGGGTCGACGCCGGGTCAGGCCGCCGTCGCCACGTCGTACTCGGCCAGGAACCGCCCCACCTCCGGCACCGTGCCGTGCCGGCGGAGCCGCTGCGCGGTGTCCGCCAGCATGGAGCGGATCCGGGCCGAGCCGACCTCGTCGAACAGCGCGACGGCGGCCGACCCGTGCTCGGCGGCGCCGGCGAGGTCCCCCCGGCCGAGCCGGTCGTGCGCCAACTCGGCGGTGTACAGCACCCGGTTGCGGACGAAGTGGGGCCTCTGGAGCGTTATGGCCAGCCCCGCCTGCTCGCTGGCGCGGTCCCAGTCCCCGAGGGCGGACCAGCACTGGGCCCGCAGGCCGGCGATCTCGGCCTCGCCGAAGAAGGACATCCACTCCGGGTCCGCCTCGGAGGGGCCGCGGTCGAACAGCAGGCAGGCCCGGGTGACCGCCCGCTCGCAGGCGGCGCGGTCCTGCAGCAGGGCCCAGCCGCCGGCCTCGCGCATGGCGAGCAGGGCGCGCAGCCGGTCGGAGTCGAGCCGCCGGGCCGCTGCCTGCCCGGCCTGGGCGGCCCGCAGGGCCTCGCGGGGGCGGCCGGCGTCCCGGGCGAGGAAGGCGCTGTTGCAGAAGACGTGCGCCTCCAGTGCGGCGTCGCCGGCCATCCGGGCGGTCGCCAGCGCCTCCGCGTAGAACGAGCGGGCGTCCCCCAGCCGGTTCGAGTCGTGCGCCAGCCAGCCGACCGAGACGGCCAGTTCGCCGGCGCCGGTCTGGAGCCTCCGCTCGGTCTCGGTGGAGTACTCGCACGCGTCGAGCAGCAGGTAGGCCGTCCGCAGCGAGCGTCCGGCGAGCTCGAACAGGGCGTCCGCGCCGTGCGCGTCGTCCGCCAGCCGGATCTCCCGGACCGCCTGTTCGACGCCGAGCGCCTCGGCCGCGCCGACCTTGCGGGGCGGCGGGACGGTGCCGGGGCGGCCGGGCACGAAGGCCACTGCGGCCAGGGGGGTGCCGGGGCGGTCGATGCCTGCCGCGGTGGCCAGCGCGGCAGGGCCGCCGGCCAGGAACGTACGGCGACGCACGTCGTCGTTCTCCTCGTCGGAATGGTGCGGTTCGTCGGGCCTCCCGGGCGCCGCCGCGAACCCCGGCACCGGGACGCCGACCGGTGGGGGCGGTTCCGCGTACGGCGAGGCAGCGTACGGGAGTCGGATGGAGAGCGGTGTGCGGGGGGCGGGCACGGGCGGGAACGGCGGGTGGAGCGCGGGGGGCGGGCACGCCCCGTCCCCGCCCCCGGTCCCGCTGGAACCGCTGCCCGCCGGACGGCGCCGGACGGCGGTGCGGGGGGCGAAGCCGAGGTCGGTGAGCGAGCGGTCCGGCCACATGTGCCGGAACACCCGCTCGTACGCGTAGTTGGGGCAGCGGATCTCGCCGGACTCGACCCGGCCGACGTAGCGGGCGTCGCAGGAGACGTGCTCGCCGATCTCGCGGGCCGCCCGCCGCACGGCCGTCGCGAACTCGCCCGGCGAGCGGTCGCCGCGCAGGGCGCGCATCACGGTGTTGGGTGACGGGCGGTTCGGCTTGCCCGGTGGGGTGGCTGCCATGGTGCGCTCCGTGGTCGTGCGGGGTGGTGGTGCGAGGGGTCGGGCGGCGGTGGGGCGGAGGGGCGCCCGGCCACGGGTGGGTCCGGTGGGGCCCGACGGGGCGCCGGGCGCCACCGACAGTACCGGGAGTCACCGGACGGACACAGCGAGTTTGTGGCGGATGTGTGGTCAATTGTGGTCAAAGCGGGCGTGGTTGCCTGGATCCGCCATGAAATGCCATGCCTTGCTGTAAGGCGCCCCGTGGCCTGGGGAGCACCCTCGGCGTTGTCCTGATACGTGGAAGTCCGGCCATGGCTCCGCCGCCCCCGCCGCCCCCAGCGGCACCCCCACCCCCGGGCGGCACGGCTTCCATCCCGACGAGGTGACAGGAGGGCCCCATGACGGCCACCGGAGTGCCGCACTACCACCGCCTGGTCGCCGGAGGAGCGCTCGCCGCCGCCGCCCCCGCCCTGCTCCCCGAGTCGGCCGACGAGCGCGGCCCGGGCCGCGCCCCGTACGGCGGCGGACCGTCCTGCCGCCCGGGCGCCGATCCCGACGCCGCCGTCGCCACCGCCTACGACACCGTGACGGTCGCGCTGCGGCACGGCCTGGAGGCGGTGGACATCCTGCGGCTGCGCCGGGCCTGCGGCGCGGTGCTGCAGAGCCGCAACGGGGCGACCGTCGCCTTCCTCGTCCCGGCCGGCACCTCGGCGACCTGGCACCTGCCCGGCAGTTCCTGTACCGCGGGCGCGCTCCTGCCGCCCCCCACCGACCCGCGCTGGGTGATGCCCCCGGCCGGCGCCGACTGCACCGCCCGCCCCACCGACGCCTGGGTGCTGCGCTCGGCGCTCTGCGAGGCCGCCTGCACCCTCACGGCCGGTGGCCTCGGCCCGTTCTGACCGCCCGGGCCCGTCCCGGCTCCGCCCCGCCCGCGGTTCCGGTTCCGGCCGCCTCCACCGCCACCCGTCCTCACCGCCACCCGTCCTCACCGGCCCGGGCCCCCGCCGGCCGCCCCGACGGGCCTGAGCCGCGGTGGCGCCCGGCGCGGCGGCGATAATGGCCGGTATGGGACGAAGCAGCAGGGCCGGCCGCGGCACGGACCGGAGCCGTACCGCGCCGGAGGATCAGCCGGCCGCCACCGGCCCCGGTGGACGGACGCACGCCCAGGGGCCGCTCAGCCGGCCCGTCGACTCGGGGCTCGCCGAGCTCCGCCCCGACCGGGACCGCCCTGCCGCCTGGTCGCTGCTGGTCGACGGTGCGCCGCAGTCCCTGGTCGACCTCGCCGACCCGACCCACCTGGGCTTCGAGTACCAGCGCAGGCTCGGCCACCTGATCGACCTGGTCGCCCCGCCCGGCCGTCCGATCACCGTCCTCCACCTCGGCGGCGGCGCCCTGACCCTGGCGCGCTACGTCGCCGCCACCCGGCCCCGTTCGCGCCAGCAGGTCGCCGAGACCGACACCGCCCTCACCGAGCTGGTCCGCGCCGAACTCCCGCTGGAGCGCGGCTGGCAGGTCAAGGTGCGCGGTGCGGACGCCCGCAGCGTGCTGGAGCGGACGCCCGAGGGCTCCGCCGACCTGGTGATCGCCGACGTCTTCTCCGGCGCCCGGGTGCCCGCGCACTGCACCACCGTCGAGTTCACCGCCCTGGCCGCCCGCGCCCTGGCCCCCGGCGGCTGGTACGCGGTCAACATCGCCGACGGCTCGGCGCTGCCGTTCGCCCGCTCCCAGGTGGCCACCCTCGGCGCGGTGTTCCCCGAGCTCTGCCTGGTCGCCGATCCGGCGGTGCTGCGCGGCAAGCGCTTCGGCAACCTGGTCATGGCCGCCGCCCACACCCCGCTCCCGCTCGCCGAACTGACCCGCAGGGTGGCCTCCGACGCCGCCCTCGGCCGGGTCGAACACGGCCGCGCCCTGGCCGACTTCGCGGCCGGCGCCGCCCCGGCCACCGACGCCACCGCGGCTCCCTCCCCGGCACCGCCCCCGGGCGTCTTCCGCTGACCGGGCGGCCGCGGCGGCCGCCGGAAAACCGCTTGGCACAGGCCCCCGGGCTGCCGACAATGGGCACCCCGTCCGGAATCCGGACAGGGCCGACCGGAGGGGTGGACGCCATGCGGATCAGGCCGGCACGACCGGACGAGGCGGGGCCGCTCAGTGCCCTGGCGCTGCGTTCGAAGGGGCACTGGGGCTACGACGCGGAGTTCCTGGAGGCCTGCCGCGCCGAACTCACCCTGGACCCGGACCGGATCGAGGCCGACCGGGCGGCGGTGGCCGAGGAGGACGGCCGGGTGCTGGGCTTCGTCACCCTCGTCGGAGCGCCGCCGGAGGGGGAGTTGGACATGCTCTTCGTCGAACCGGACGCGATCGGCCGGGGCGTCGGCCGCCGGCTGATGGAGCACCTGGTGAGCCGGGCCGAGGAGCTGGGCTTCCGCCGGGTGCTCGTGGTGGCCGACCCGAACGCCGAGCCGTTCTACGCGGCCATGGGCGCCGTCCGGATCGGCGTCGTGCCCTCCGGTTCGATACCGGGCCGTGAACTCCCGCTGCTGGCCCTGACGACGGGGCCGTCGGACGGCTGACCGTCCGCTCGCCCGGTCCCCGCTCCGCCCGGTCCGCGCTCGCCCGGTCCCCGCTCCGCCCGGTCCCCGCTCCGCCCGGTCCCCGCTCCGCCCGGTCCCCGCTCGCCCGGTCCCCGCTCCGCCCGGTCCCCGCTCCGCCCGGTCCCCGCTCGCCCGGTCCCCGCTCCGCCCGGTCCCCGCTCGCCCGGTCCCCGCTCCGCCCGGTCCCCGCTCCGCCCGGTCCCCGCTCCGCCCGGTCCCCGCGGTGCGGTCCGCAACTCGCCGCACCCGTGCCGGTCGAGGAGTCGGCGGGGGTGCGGGCGGCGGCGCCGACGGGCCCGGGTCAGTGCCCCTTCGGCAGTCCCCGGTGCTTGTACATCGCGGCGCCGGTCAGGGCCAGCCCGGCCGCGATCGGGGCGAGGACGGCGGTGGCGGTGCCCGAGGCGTCGTGCGCGGCGGTGACGGTGGCCGTCCTCGCGGCCCCGGCGTTCACGGCGGCCGGGCCGTTCGCGGCGTAGCCCTCGGGGAGCACCGCCCGTTGTCGTTCGCCGCCGGTCCGACCGTTCTCGCCGGCACCGCCCGCACCCGTGCGGTCGGTGGCGTGGGGCTGCGCGGCCGTCGCCCCGCGTGCCGGTGGCGGAGCGGCCGGACCTCGCTGCTCCCCGCCCGGCCGGGTGGCCCGCGGGCCGCTGCCGGTGCGGCCGGGCGGTGTGGAGGGTCCGTCGGGCGCGCCCTCCCGCGAGGCGCGCGATCCGGCCGGGCGGGACTGGGCGGGGACGCCGCCCAGCAGTCCGGAGGCGATCGCGAAGGCGTCCGGGACGGCGGCCCGCTGTCCGGGCAGGGGGAGGCCGCCCGCCCTGATCCGGTCCTGGAGAGTGCCGCCGACGGTCGCGGCGTCCAGCTCCGCCGCCGGGACGACCACGGCGGTGGCACCGGCGAGGTGTCCGAGGAGGCCGGGGGGCGCGGCCGGGAGGGCGGCGCCCCCCGGTCCGTCCTGCTGTGCGGGGGAGTGCGGCTGGTCCTGGGGCCGGACCGGCGGCGGTTCCGGCGGCGAGGGGTGCGGCCCGTCGGGTACGCCCTCGCCCGGTCCCGGAGCCGTCCCCCGGTCCGCGTTCCGGGCGGCGTCCCCGGGGGTCACGGCGCCCTGCCCCGCTGACGTCCCGTCGGGCAGGGAGCCGTCGGCCAGGGCCCGGCCGACGGCCGTCCGGCTCACCGGTTCCGGGAGCGGTTCGGCACTGGCCGCGTACGCGCCGGTGGCGCCGATGCCCCAGAGCTGCGCGAGGAGCGCCCCGCCCGCGGCGACCGCCCGGGGCAGCCGGGGGAGCCATCGTCCGGTCCGCCCGGCCCGACCTCCGGGCGGACGACGGGACTCCGAGGACAGGTCCTTGGTCGCGTGTTTGGCTCGCACGTGAATCGAGAACGAGCGGACGGCCCGTGAGGACACGGCCGCCGTCCCGGACGGCCGTGCCACCCGTCGGCCGCGGCCGGCGCCCCCGGGGCCGGAGCCGGGGACCAGGAGCCGGGGCAGGGGTCAGGAGTTGGGGCGAAGGGTCCAGAGCACGGTCATGACACCGGTCACCGCGCCGTCGGCGCGGGTGATCTCCACGGTCACCGGGAACTCCGGGCGCTCGCCCCTGTCCAGCTCGGCGACGATCTCGGCGGCCGGCCGGCCGAGGACGGCGGTCGCGGTGACGACGCCCATGGCGAGCTTCTTGTACGAGATCTCGGCGCTCACCGCGAGCGGCACCGCGCGCGAGAGCTGGTCGCCGAAGGCGCCCAGCACGATGCAGCCGCTGGCCGACTCGGCGAGGGTGAACATCGCGCCGGCGTGCGGCCCGCCGACGTGGTTGTGGTACTCGGGCTGGTCGGGCAGCCGGAGCACGGCGCGCTCGGGGGTGGTCTCCAGGTACTCCAGCTTGAGGGTCCGTGCCATCGGCACGGTGGAGTCGAGCAGCTGGCCGATCGAAGGTGTGGTCATGGCCGCAACGTTACTAGCCGGTAGCTTCCGGCGGCAGCTCCGCCGGCGGGGAAAAAGATGAGACGGAGGCCACGTCGCCCCGGCCTCCGCGGTCCCCGGGGCGGGGCCGGTGCGGCCGGAACGCCGGGCGGCGGCGTCGACCCGTTCGGCCCGGCGGCGGGGAAGGTGCCGGAGCATGAAAACGCCTCAGGGGCCGGTCTCCTGAAGAAACCGGCCCCTGAGGACTCTGGGGTGAGTGACGGGACTCGAACCCGCGGCCACCTGGACCACAACCAGGTGCTCTACCAACTGAGCTACACCCACCATCTGTCCGGACCGTTCCCGCTCTTCGCGTTCCCGTTCCGACATGAAGAACAATACAGGATCCGGGAGGGTGCTCGCGCCAGGGATTCGATCGGCCGGACGCGGGCACCTCCACGGTTTCCGGGGTCAGCCGGCCGGAGGCTGGTACTTCTCGGCGATCGCGCGCGCGGTGTCGGTGTCCGGGCCGGGCTGGGCGACGAACACCGCCTCGCGGTAGTACCGCAGTTCGTCGATGCTCTCCCGGATGTCGGCGAGCGCCCGGTGGTTGCCGCCCTTCTGCGGGCTGTTGTAGTACGCCTTCGGGTACCAGCGGCGGGCCAGCTCCTTGATCGAGGAGACGTCCACGATCCGGTAGTGCAGGTGCCCCTCCAGGGCCGGCATGTCCCGGGCCAGGAAGCCGCGGTCGGTCGCGACCGAGTTCCCGCAGAGCGGTGTCCGGCCGGCCTCCGGCACGTGCTCGCGCACGTACGCGAGGACCAGCGCCTCCGCCTCGGCGAGCGTCACCCCGTGCTCCAGCTCGTCGAGCAGCCCGGAGGAGGTGTGCATGGCCCGCACCACTTCGGGCATGTTCGCCACCGCCTCCGCGGGCGGGCGGATGATGACGTCGACACCCTCGCCGAGGATGTTCAGCTCGGAGTCGGTCACCAGCGCCGCGACCTCGACCAGGGCGTCCCGGTCGAGGTCGAGGCCTGTCATTTCACAGTCGATCCATACCAAACGGTCATTCACGTCACTCACCCTACGGCGCGATCACGCGCCACGGGCACCGATGGAGCCTGGCGGGGCGCCGGGGCGCAGGACTCGGAGCCGTGTTCGTCCTGGGCGTGACCGTCCGTTTCACGGGTCTCCCGGCCGGGGTGGACGGGGTGCGTGGGGCGGCCCTCCCGTGCGGTCCGGGCGTCGCGGGGCTCCCGGACGCCTTCCGGCGCGGCGGCCCGGCCGCCCTGCGGGCGGACCTGGCCGGCCCGGGCCTGCCGGGCCCGCGCCTCGGGCGTCCCGGCCGGTGCGGGCGCCGGCAGCCGTCCACCGGCCGCACCGTGGCTCCGGCCGGCCGCCGGGGCCTCGTCCTGCGGCCGCTCGGCCGAAGTCCGGTGCCCCTGCCCCTGGCCGCGGGCACCCGGCTGCGGGTGCCCGTCCTCGGCCGCGGCGTGCTCCGCCGTCCGGGGCGGCCGGCCGGCGTTCGGCCCTGGCTGGGCCGGCACCATCGGCGGCCGTGCCGGGCCGCGTCCGGCACCCGGCATACCGGGGTGCTGCTGGTGTCCGGCGGACTGGTGCGGGTACGGCTGCCCGGCCCGGGCGTGGACGCCCTGACCCGAGGGCTGCCCGTGCTGGCCGGGGTGCGCGGCGGCACCGCCTGGCCCGCCGGGGAAGCCCGGTGCCGACGCCGCTCCGTGCCCGCCGTGCTGGCCGGGGAGCGTCCCGCCCGCCGGCGCCGAGGCCGCGCTCGGCTGCGGCACGGCCCCGGTCAGCCGGAGGTCGCCGGCCTGCGCCGAGGACTGCGCGGCCGCGGCGCCGCCCGGCCGCCGGGCCCGGTAGCCGGTCCGGTAGGCGGCCGGCGAGACCCCGAGCTGGCGCCGGAAGTGCCCGCGCAGCGCCACCGGCGACCGGAAGCCGCAGCGGCGCGCGACGTCGTCCACCGACAGCTCCGAGGTCTCCAGCAGCCGCTGGGCCTGGAGCACCCGCTGGGTGATCAGCCACTGCAGCGGCGCGCTGCCGGTGAGCGTGCGGAACCGCCGGTCGAAGGTCCGCCGGCTCATGTAGGCGCGGGCCGCCAGAACCTCGACGTCGAACTGCTGGTTGAGGTTCTCCAGCGCCCAGGTGACCACCTCGGCGAGCGGGTCGTTGCCGATCTCCTCCGGTAAAGACTGATCGATGTACTGGGCCTGCCCGCCGCCGCTGCGACGGCTCGGCACCACCAGCCGGCGGGCGAGCGCGTTCGCGGCCTCGGCGCCGTGGTCGCTGCGGACCACGTGCAGGCAGAGGTCGATCCCGGCCGCGGTGCCCGCCGAGGTCAGCACGTCGCCGTCGTCGACGAAGAGCTCGCGCGGGTCGACGTGCACCCGCGGGTAGCGCTTGGCCAGGGTCGGGGCGTACATCCAGTGGGTGGTGGCCGGGCGGCCGTCCAGCAGGCCGGCGGCGGCGAGCACGAACGCGCCGGTGCAGAGGCCGATGATCCGGGCCCCCTCGTGGTGCGCCTTGCGGAGCGCCGTGATCGCCTCGACGGGCGGCGGCTGGGAGATCGAGCGCCAGGCCGGTACGACGATCGTCCCGGCGCGGGCGAGCGCCTCCAGCCCGTACGGGGCGGAGAGGGTGAGGCCGCCGGTGGTGGCGAGCGGACCCTCCTCGCCGGCGCAGACCAGCAGGCGGTAGCGCGGCACCCCCGCGTCCTGGCGGTCGACGCCGAAGACGGAGAGCGGGATCGAGCTCTCGAAGATCGGCGCGCCGCCGAAGATCAGGACGGCGACGGTCTCGCGGCGGCGCCGGCCGGAGAGCTTGCGCGGTGCGGCCGCCATCACCGGCGTCGAGGAGCCGTTGAGGACGGAGCCCGGTCCGCCGTGGCCGCCCGGGCCGTGTCCGGGCGCACCGTGGCCGGACACCCCGAGGCCGAGCGGGCCGGACGGGAGCCCGTTGGCCGCCACGGTGCCGGCCGGCGCCGGGCCGGAGAGCGTGCCGGCCGGGGCGGCGGCGAAGGTCGTGAACCCGTTCTCGGGTCCGCCGGAGTGGCTGCCGGGATGGCCGCCAGGTTGGCCGGTAACCGACTGCCCGTTCCGGCCGTCCGCCCCGGACCCGTACCCGCTGCCGTGGCTGACGGCGGATCGGCTGACGGTGCGTCCACCGTGCTCCGGGGCTGCGGGGAAGGACGGGGCACCCGGGGCGCCGGAGGCACCCGGGCCGCCTGGGGCGGCTGGTGCGGAAGGGGCGCCGGGGGCCGGTGAGGCCGCAGCGGAATAGGAGGGGTACGAGGCGGTGCCGGAGGTACGGGTGTTGGCGGCGAGGGCCTTGGTGCCGGCTCCTCTCGCGGAACGACCCGCGATACCGGCCGCGGTCTGGCCGCTGTCAGGACCCGCGTCGCTCCTGCTCACCCTGCTCAAGGCGCTCAAGCCCCCTCGGTGGTGTGGTGTGGTGGTGCGGCACTGCTGGCCAAGATCGAATCTATCGGGTTGGACCGTTGCCGTTGTGACAAGTTCACCATCCGACGCTATGTCGACATGGCAATTTGGCGTGATGCATTCGATCACGAAGCGTGGCACCCGTCGACCCTTCTGGGAAGGGGGCCGGTGCAACGGTGGCTGGTTGTCGCGGGGCGGCTCCTGGGACGTCCGGCTCCCGCGCGCCCGGCCGGCGCGTCTGGGCTGCGGATTTGCCCAAGGACGGGGGAGCCGCGCGAGATTGACCGAAAATCGGCGGTGCACACGAGGGCGCACGGCCGAGGAGTGTGCGCCTCCCAGGCCTCATCCGGCCAGTGCCTGAGCCGGGCGGCACGTACGGGCCGTGGAGACTACCGTCCTGTCGTGGAGATACTCAGCCGGCTCGAACAGGCCAATGACAACGCCGCCGCCTTCTGGCTCGCCCAGGCGCGCGCACACGACTGGCGGCACCTGGTCCGCCCGGGATTCACCGCCGTCCGCTGCGCCCGCACGCCCGACGACGCGCACCGCGTGGTGGTGACCAGGCCGTATCGCGAACCGGGTTCGCTGGAAGCGGAACTGACGGACCTGTTCACCGCATGGGACACCGTACGGCTCACCGTCGAGGATCCGTACGGCGGCCTGGACCTGAGCCGCCACGACTGCGGACAGGGCCGGCCGATGGCGGTGATGGTGCGCGAACCGGGCCCGCTGCCACCGGCCCCGGGCGCGGACGGGTCCGCAGGCGGCGGGAGCGGCGGGGGCTCCGGGGGCGACGGCGGCGCAGGTGTGCTGACGGTGGATGAGGTCCTGGACGCGGACGCCTTCGCCGAGGCCGAGCGCGCGGTCGTCGACGGCTTCCCGATCCCGCCGCGGCAACCCTGGACCAGGGGTGCCCACCTGCCCGAACGGCTGCTGCGCGAACCCGGCTGCCGGGCCTGGCTCGGCCGGGTCGACGGTGCGACCGCGGGTGCCTGCCTGACCCACGACGACGGCCGGGCCGTGGGCGTCTACTGGGTCGCCACCCTCCCCGCCCAGCGCTCCCGCGGAGTGGCCCGCGCCGTGCTGCGGACGGCGCTGGCCGCCGCGGACCCGGCCCGTCCGGCCACGCTGGTCGCCACCGCGCTCGGCGAGCCGCTCTACCGCAAGCTCGGCTTCACGGAGCGGGGCCGCACCCGGTGGTGGACGCGCTGAGCCTGCGCCTGCGCCCCTCGCGCCGTCCCGATCAAGCCGCGCCGCCCCGCCCGTCCGGCCGCCCTCGGCTCCCGGCCCCGGGATGCGCGGGCCCGGTTCGGCCAGGTCCGGCCCGGTCCGACGCGATCGTGCGAACACGTCCGGGGCGGGTCCTAGCCGGTCCGGGTGGCGCGGCGGGCCGGCTCCGCCCCGGCTCCGGCGGTGCCCGGGAAGGCCGCGGTGGGCCGCGGGGCCGACCGGGCCGGGGGCACGGCGAACCTCGTCCGCGCGGGGCTCCCGCCCGTGGACGGGAGTGCGGCCGGAGGCTCCAGGGGCTCGGTGGCGTGCGCGGACGTGAGGTGGTCGGCGCCGTCGACGGCAAACCCGCCTGGCCGGTTTCGGACAGGGAAGCCTGTTCCGGGGCCCGGGGTGGCACCGCCCGCGGCGTTCGAGGCAACAGGCGCATGCCCGCCGCTCAGGGCGGACAGTCGACATTGCGCGCCGGGATGCGCGCTGCTCTGCGCCCTCATCTCCGGAGCCCTCGTCTCCGGGGCCGTCGCCCCCGGTCCGACCGCCCCCGGTCCGACCGCCCCCGGTCCGATCGGCACCACGACGGCCCCGGGCACCGGGACGGGGCCGGCGGGTGCCGTGACCGCCCCGGCCGGAGCCGGCACCCGGGCGGCCGGGAGCCCGCGCTCCCGCGAGCGGGGGCCGGCTACGGCACTCGCGGCGCCCACGGCCCGCCGCCGGACCGGCCCGCCCGCCCGGATCCCCGGCCGCGGCGAGGGTGCGCCGCGGGCCGACAGCACCTGCCCGACCGCCTCCGGCAGACCGGCGGCCTTCAGCGTCGGCCGGTACCCGGGCTCGGCCCAGGGGCGGCCGTGGTGCAGCCAGACGCTGCGCAGCCCGGCCAGCTCGGCCCCCGCGATGTCGGCGGGAGCGTGGTCGCCGATCATCCAGGTGCGGCTGGTCCAGTCGCCGACCGGCGCGACGCCGCACCGCTGGGCGGCGATCTCGAAGATCAGCGGGTCCGGCTTGAGGCAGTCCGCCTCCTCCGAGATCACCCAGCCGTCGACCAGCGGGCCGAGCCCGGTCCGGCGGATCTTCTCCAGCTGGGGTCGGGTGCCGCCGTTGCTCACGATCCCGAGCGTCCACCCGGCGTCCCGTGCCGCCCGCAGCGCGTCGACGTTGCGGGACGGGCAGTGGATGTGGGCGTTGATGCCGCGCCGGTAGTGGGCGAGCAGGCGGTCGAGCGACTCGTCCAGTCCGTAGCGGCGCCGGGCCGCGGACAGTACGGTGCTGCGCGGCACGTAGCCGCCGCCGTCGATGGTGGCGAGCCAGTCGACGTCGCCGGGCGGCAGCCCTCGTTCGGTCAGGAACTCCTGAGCCCAGGCCCGGAAAGCGGCGTCCCTGGGGAGCAGCGTGTTGTCGAGGTCGAGCAGGAGCAGGGGCATGCCGAGCATGGTGCCAGCGGCCGCGCCTATGCATCTGGCAATTGCCGGACGTCGTCGCGAACCCCTGCGAAATGGCCGGAACGGGTGCCGGTGTCGTGGCCCCGGGGCACGGATGTGGCAGGCGGGGCCCGTTGTCCGGTGACCGCCCGGCAACGGATCGTCGTCGATCCATGACAGTCCGGTCACGGTGTCCCGGGGGCCTGTTGCGTCGTCCGGCCCGCTCAGTCAAGCTCCAGAGAACCTCTCTCGCCGGAGGGCGCGTTCGCGCGCGGGCGGGGGCGCACGGCCGACGGCGGGCGCATCCCCCGTTCGCGGGAAGAGCGTCGTCCCGAGGCCCCGTGGCTGGGCTGAGTCCCCGGCCCGTCGTACTCTGAAAGGAACAGGTCACCAACGGTGGTGCGCGGCGCAGCCCGACGTCGTCCCCTGGGCGGGCCTGCCGTCCGGGCAGCGTTGTCCTCTCCTGTCGGCCCATCCCCTTCGAAGAGCCTTGTGCCATGGCTGGTTCTGAGTCCTTCCGACCGGTTGAACCGGATGCGGACGCCCGGAGCGGTGGTCCGACCCGGCCCCTCCGCAACATCGCGCGCCGCGGCCGCCCCGGCTCAGGCTCCCGCCAACGACGGGACGGACACCGCGCCGACCGTGCGGAGCCCCCGGTGACGGGCCGCCCCGGTCCGGGCGCCGACCGCCCGCGCGCCTCCGGCCTGCCCAGTGCGCCGGGTGAACCCGCGGTCCGGCAGGCACCCGCCCGCTCCTGCGACCCGGCCTTCCAGCACGGCGTGGTGGTGGGCTTCGACGGCTCGTTGTCGAGCGAGCGCGCCCTCGCCTACGCGGTGGGCATGGCCCGTCGCTCCCAGTGCGGCCTGGTGATCGTGCACGTGGCCAACCGCCTGCCCGCCACCGTCTGGGCGGGCTGCGAACCGCCCGTCTTCGTCGACCTCCCCGACCACCGGACCGAGGTCCTCGGCCTGGAGCTCGCCTGCGCGGACTTCCTCGCCGGCGTGCCCTGGATCCTGGTCGAGCGCGGCGGTGACATCTGCCACGAGATCGAGGAGGTCGGCCGTGAGTACGCCGCCGACGCCATCGTGGTCGGCAGCACGCACGGCCTGCTCGGCAAGATCTTCGGATCCGTGTCCGGACGCCTCGCCCGCAGGGCCAACCGCCCGGTGATCGTGATTCCCTGACGGGTCGTCCGCGGATCCGTTCGTTCGCCCGTCGGCGCGTTCGCCCGTTCGCCCGTTCGCCCGTTCGCCCGTTCGCCTGTCGGCGCGGCGGGCCCGCCGCTGGGCCGATCGTGTCATCCGTGCCGGTGGGTCGGTGCCGTGCTCCGGCCCGCCCCGGGGACGCGGTGCGAAGAATGACAAGGTGATCAGTCAGCCGACCTCGCCCGGCCCGGGGCCGCCGGTGCGCCTCCTCCGCCGCACGCCCCGTCGCCGCGCCGCCCTCCTCCTCGTGTCGACGGCCCTGTCCGCGCTCCTGCCGGCCGCGGTCCTCACCGGCGCCCCCGGAGCGTCGGCGCTCAGCCCGGCGGGCGGGGAGGCCCGGGGCGCGGTGCGGCTGGAGGTCCGCACCAACGGGGCCGCGGCGGCCGGGGTCCGGGTCCGCTCCGGGGAACCGCTGCTCCGCGTCTACCGGCTGGCGAACCAGGCGGAGTACCCGCTGACCGTCACGGTCCTGAGGGACGCCCAGGCCTCCGGGGCCGCGGTCGCCTGCGGCGGGCAGCAGCCGTTCGTGCTCCCCGCCCTCGGCGTCGTCGAGTGCTCCACCACGCTGCCGGCCCAGAGTGGCCGCCAGCGGACCGAGGTCCGGGTCGAGGCGGACGCCCCGAAGGGCATGCCCAGGGCCGTCGCGACCGCGGAGGCCGGCTACCAGGGGCTGGTCGCCGGACTGACGCTGACCCGGGTGGGTGTCCCGACGGGGTCCGGCGTGGTGACCCGCGCCGCGGTCCGTGCGGCCGGCCGTGCTCCGGCGCCCCGGGCCGGGGGCGGGGAACCGGTGACCGGCGGGCCGCCTCCCCCGGCGGACCCCTCCGCCGCTCCCGAGGGGTCCGCCGGGCGCCGCACCGTGGTGGCGCGGGTGGGCGGCGACGTCCGGCTGAGGTACCGGGTGGACGCCGTCGGGGACTCGCCGGTCAGTGCGGTCAGCGTGGTGGACCTCCTGCCCGGGGTGGGGCAGGTCGGCTGTCTCGGCCAGTCCGCCGCCGGACTGCTGGAGCCGGGGCGGCCGTTGGACTGCACCGCCACGGGCGAGGCGCAGCCGGGCAGGCACGCCGCCGTGGCGAGGGCCGAGGGCCTGGCGCTGGACGGGGCGGTCGGCCAGGACGGACGCCCGCTGGCCCCCCGGCCGCTCTCCGCGGAGGCGCCGGGCGACTACGAGGGCGAGGGGCCCGCCCCGGCGGCCCAGCCGGGTGCGGCCGCCCAGCCGGGTACGGCGGCTCAGCCCGGGCCGGTCGGCGGCCCGGTGCCGCCCGGTGGGGCGGGCGCCGCCGGTGCTCCGGGTGGGGCGGTGCCCGGGGGAGCGGCGGCGCCGGGGGCGGCCAACCCGGCGGCCACTGCCGGAGGGGCCGCCGTTGCCGCCGCCAACGCTCCGCCACCCAACCCCGTTGCCCCGCAGGCCGGTTCGGCCGCCGCTCCGAACGCTGCCGCCGCGGCGCCGGCCAATGCTGCTGCTGCCGCCGCTGCTGCGGCGGCAGCAGCAGCGGGGCAGGCCGCCGGTGCTCAGAACGCCGCAGCCGCAGCAGCCGTAGCCGCGGCCGTGGCAGCCGGTTCGGCGGTGCCCTTCCGTCCGGGGGCCACGCTGCTCGGACTGCCGGCGAGTCCCTTCCAGGCGGTGCCGGCCCCCGCGTCGGCCGGTACGGCCGGTACGGCCGGGGCGGCAGGAGGCGGTGCGGCGGGTGCCGCGGCCGCCGCAGGGGGCGGAGCCGGTGCCGCGGGTGGTGGAACCGGTGGTGGAGCGGGTTCGGCGGGCGATTCCCGGAACCCCGGGGCGGGCGCCACGGGCGGGGGTTCCGGCATCCCGGGCGCAGGCGCGGACGCTCACCGGCCGGAAGGCTCGCCGTTCGGCTGGGGAGACGCCTGGGGCGGCGGCGAGGTGCTGATGCTGCTGCTGGCGATCATGCTTCCCGTCCTCGTCGTCCTGGCCGCCGCGACGATGGCGCGGAAGCGCCCGCGGGGCGGCCCCGGAGGCCGTCGTGGATGAACTCCCGAGGGGGGTCCGGTAGATGTGGGTCAATGTCCTGGGGGTGCTGGCCGGCGCCCTCCTCGCCCTGCTGATCGGACTCCTCATCGGGCGGGTCCGGTCCTCCCCGGACGACGAGGGGAACTCGTCCGCGGTCGGCTTCGTGAGCGCGGCCGTGCTGGGCTTCTTCGCCCTCTTCGCGGGCTTCGCCGTCGCCGGCGCCTGGCAGGAGCTCAGCGACGCGCGCAGTCACACCTACGAGGAGACCCGCGCGCTCACCGAGGCGTACTGGTCCGCGCGGATGCTTCCGGCGGCGGACCGTCCGGTGGTGCGGCAGCGACTGCGGGCGTACACCCGGCAGGTGATCGACGAGGAGTGGGTGCAGCTGGGCCGGGGGCACGGCAGCGCCGAGGCGTGGGCGTCGATCGACCGGGTCCGGGTCGCGGCGGCCGCGGTGCGGACCGAGAGCCCGCTCGAAATCGCCGCCAAGGAGGACACGTTGAGGAGTCTGGAGGACGTCTACGCGCGGCGGATCGCCCGGTTGGCCGACGTCGACTCGCGGGCACCGGCACTGGAACTCTGGGGTCTGGTGGTGGGAGCGGTGGTCGTCCTGTTCGTGCCGCCGCTGATCGGCCTGACCGCCGACAGGCGCAATCTGGTGCTGATGGGGTTCATGGGCGCCTCGGTGGCGTTCGCGGTCGGCCTGGTGTTCCAGCTCAGCGGTCCGTTCGACGGCACGGTGAGGGTCGGGCCGACCGCGTTCGAACTGGCGCTCACCCGGTACGAGCAGATCGACGCCGGTGACGGCGGTGTGATGGGGCCGCCCTTCCCGTGACCCTCCCTCCCCGCCCCCGGGCCGGCGGGTGCCCGGGGGCGGGGAGGGAGGATCGACGGACGTGGACCCGTCGGGACGGTCGGATACGGGGAGCGGGTCGTCTCAGGAGACGCCGAGCTCGCGGGCGATGAGCATGCGCTGGACCTCCGAGGTGCCTTCGCCGATTTCGAGGATCTTGCAGTCGCGCCAGAAGCGGGCGACCGGGAACTCGTTCATGAAGCCGTACCCGCCGTGGATCTGGGTCGCCTCGCGGGCGTTGTCGACGGCGGCCTCCGACGAGTACAGCTTGGCGATCGCGGCCTCCTTCTTGAACGGCTCGGAGTGCAGCAGCCGGGAGGCGGCGTCCCGCCAGGCGAGGCGGGAGGTGTGGGCGCGCATCTCCATGTCGGCGAGCTTGAACTGGACGGCCTGGTTGGCGCCGATCGTCCGGCCGAAGGCCCGGCGCGTACCGGCGTAGGAAACGGACTGGTCGACGCAGCCCTGGGCCAGGCCGGTGGCCAGGGCGGCGATCGCGATGCGGCCCTCGTCGAGGATCCGCAGGAACTGGGCGTAGCCGCGACCGCGCTCGCCCAGCAGGTTGGCCGCGGGGACACGGCAGTCGGTGAAGGACAGTTCGCGGGTGTCGGATGCGTTCCACCCGACCTTGGAGTACTTCTTGGACACCTGGAACCCGGGGGTCCCGCTGGGCACGATGATGGAGGAGATCTCGCGCCGTGGCGAGGAGAATTCGCCGCCTTCACTCGAACGAGCGATCGGTTCGGTGAGCGCGGTGACGGTGACCAGGCCGGTGATGTCGGTGCCGGAGTTGGTGATGAAGCACTTGGTGCCGTTGATCACCCACTCGTCGGTGGCCTCGTCGTACCGGGCGGTGGTGCGGGTGGCGCCGGCGTCGGAACCGCCCTCGGGCTCGGTGAGCCCGAACGCGCCCAGCAGCTCGCCGGAGGTCAGCCGGGGCAGCCACTCGCGCTTCTGCTCCTCGGTCCCGAAGCGGTAGATCGGCATCGCGCCGAGCGAGACCGCCGCCTCCAGGGTGATCGCGACCGAGGAGTCGACCCGGGCGAGCTCCTCCAGCGTCAGGCAGAGCGCGAAGTAGTCGCCGCCCATGCCGCCGTACTCCTCCGGGAACGGCAGGCCGAACAGGCCCATCCGCCCCATCTCCCGGACGATCTCGTAGGGGAACTCGCCCTGCTCGTAGTACTCGCCGATCTTCGGGGCGACCACGTCCTGGGCGAATTCGGCCACGGTGCGCCGCAGTTCCTCGTACTCGGTGTTCAACCGGTGGTCGAGCATGGTGATCCTCCTGAGGCCCCGCCGGATGGGCGCGGGCTTGATCGGGACGACCGCCGTCCGTTCGATGGTGTGGCGGACGTGCGGTGTGATGAGAGGGATGCGTGTGGTCCGGACGGGCGGACGGGTGGAGGCCCGCCGGGGGTGTTGCGGGGGTGCCGCCGGGGTCAGCCCCGCTCGGCGGTGCCGGGGCCCAGCAGCGCCTGCACCGTCCGGGACGGGCTCGGGCGGCCGAGCCGCCGCGCCATCCAGCCGCTGGTGGCGACCAGTGCCCGGAGGTCGACGCCGGTGCGGATGCCGAGTCCGTGCAGCATCCACACCAGGTCCTCGGTGGCCAGGTTGCCGGTGGCGCTCTTGGCGTACGGGCAGCCGCCCAGGCCGCCCGCCGAGGCGTCGACCGCGGTCACCCCGGAGCGGAGCGCCGCCAGCGTGTTGCTGAGCGCCTGGCCGTAGGTGTCGTGGAAGTGCACCGCGATCCGGCCCACCGGCACGCCCGCCGCGGCGAACCCGTCCAGCAGGGCGGTGACCTGGCCCGGGGTGGCCACGCCGATGGTGTCGCCGAGGCTCAGCTCGGTGCAGCCCATCTCCAGCAGCCGCACCCCGAAGCCGATCACCTGGTCGGGCGGGACCGGCCCCTCCCAGGGATCGCCGAAGCACATCGACAGGTAGCCGCGGACCCGGACCCCGGCGGCCGTGGCGCGTTCCACCACGGGCCGGAACATCGCCATCGCCTCGTCCGCCGAGCGGTTGAGGTTGCGGCGGGCGAAGGTCTCGGTGGCACTCGCGAAGACGGCGACGTCCTCGGCGCGGTGGGCCAGCGCGCGGTCCAGCCCGCGCTCGTTGGGCACCAGGACCGGCAGGCGCAGCCCGGGGTGGCGGGCCGGCAGGTCGGCGAGCCGGGGCACCAGTTCCTCGGCGTCGGCGAGCTGGGGGACCCACTTCGGGTGGACGAAGCTGGTGGCCTCGACGGTGCGCAGGCCGGTGGCGGCGAGCCTGGCGATGAACTCCGCCTTGACCTCGACCGGGACCAGGGCGCCCTCGTTCTGCAGCCCGTCGCGCGGTCCGACCTCGTGGATCCGGACCTCCTCGGGCAGGCCGGGCGCGCGGACCGGGGCCGGCAGGCCCAGGTCGAGCGCGTCGGGCTCGTGCGCGGGGCCCGGGGCGGGGGCGGTCACGACCGCGCCCCGGCGGCGGTCCCGGCGCCCTCGGCGGCGTCCGGCCCGGCCTCGGCGGGGGCGACCACGACCAGCAGCTCCTCCATCGCGACGGTGGCGCCGGCGGTGGCCCGCAGCTCGCTCACCGTCCCGTCGTGCGGGGCGGCGATCACGTGTTCCATCTTCATGGCCTCCAGGACGAGCAGGGGCTGGCCCTTCCGGACGGTCTCGCCGGCCGTGGTCTTCACGACCGTGACGGTGCCCGGCATCGGCGCGGTCAGGGCGCCGTGGTGCGCCGCACCGGCGGCGGCGCCCCCGCCGACCGCGTCGTGGCCGTGCACCGGCCAGGCGTCGCCGTCGATCCCGAGCCACGTCACCGGGCCGGAGGAGGCGCCGGGCGCGCGGTCGGCGGTCAGCGCGAAGGTCGTCTGCAGGCCGTCCACGGTGAGGCGGAGACGGTCCCCGGACCGGACGGCCCGGGCCCGGTGGGCCGGCCCGGAGCCGAGCCGGACCTCCACCTCCGGCGTGACGCCGGACGGATTGTCAGTGGCCTCGGCTACGTTGCCCACAGTGATCGGGCGGATGCCCACCGACACCGGGTCCTGGCCGGGGGCGCGGAGCCGGTGGGTGGTCCAGGCGGGTGCGCCGCCCAGGCGCCAGCCGGAGGGAAGGGAGAAGGGGTCGGTCCAGCCGTCGCCGTCGGCGGCGGGTGTCAGGTCCAGGTGCCGTGCGAGCGCGGCGGCGTAGTAGAGGAGGTGGGCGGGCGTCGGTTCCCCGGGCGGCACGGCGCCGGGGACGGCGGCATCCGGGGCTTCGGTGCCGGTGGTGTCGGTGGTGCCGGTGGTGTCGGTGCCGGGTACGGCCGCGGCTGCGGCGGCCGGGGAGTAGGGCGAGGCGAGCAGTCCGGGCTGCTGCTGCGCCGTCTGCTCCACCAGGCCGGTGTCGAGGCGGCCGGCGACGACCTCGGGGTGTGCGAGCAGTCGTCGCAGGAAGCCGGTGTTGGTGGTGACGCCGAGGATCCGGGTGTCGGCCAGTGCGGCGCGCAGCCGTCGCAGCGCGGTCGGCCGGTCGGGTCCGTAGGCGATGACCTTGGCGAGCATGGGGTCGTAGGAGCTGGTGATGACGGTCCCCGGGGTCACCCCGGAGTCCACCCGGACGCCTTCGCCCTGCGGCTCGTCGAGGAGCAGGATGCGTCCGCCGGTGGGCAGGAAGTCCCGTTCCGGGTCCTCGGCGCAGATCCGGGCCTCGATGGCGTGGCCCAGGAAGGAGATGTCGGACTGGGTGAAGGTGAGGTGTTCGTCCGCGGCGACCCGCAGCTGCCACTCGACCAGGTCCAGCCGTCGGGCCGGGCCCGCCGCCGGACCGTCGGTGAGCGGACCGTCGGTGGCCTGACCGCCCGCGGTCGAACCTGACGCAGACGAACCGTGGGGGCGAGGGCCGCCCACCGCGATGGCGAGCTCGGTGACGGGGTGTTCCACCTGGAGACGGGTGTTCATCTCCATGAAGAAGAAGTCCCGCACCCCCTCGGCGGGGGCGGGGGAGTCGGGGTCGACGCCGGGAACGATGAACTCCACGGTGCCGGCGCCGGTGTAGCCGCAGGACTCGGCGGCCCGGACGGCGGCGGCGCCCATGGCGGCGCGGGTCTCGGCGTTGAGCAGGACGGAGGGAGCCTCTTCGATCAGCTTCTGGTGGCGGCGCTGCAGACTGCACTCGCGCTCGCCGAGGTGGACGGTGGTGCCGTGGGCGTCGGCCAGCACCTGGACCTCGATGTGGCGCGGCCGGTCGATCCAGCGCTCCAGCAGCAGGGTGTCGTCGCCGAAGGCGGTACGGGCGACGCGCCGGGCGGCGGCGATCTCGGTCGGGAGGTCGGCCCGGTCGCGGACCAGCCGCATGCCCTTGCCGCCGCCGCCGGCGGACGGCTTCAGCAGGACCGGGTAGCCGATCCCGTCGGCGGCCGCGACGAGGTCGTCGTCGGTGGGCGCGGTGGCCCGGCTGCCGGGGACCACGGGGACGCCGGCGGCCCGGACGGCCTCCTTGGCGTTGATCTTGTCACCCATCAGTTCGACCGCGGCGGGAGGAGGACCGATGAAGACCAGGCCGGCGTCGGCGCAGGCACGGGCGAAGGAGGCGTTCTCGGCGAGGAAGCCGTAGCCGGGGTGGACGGCCTGGGCGCCCGTCCGGCGGGCGGCGGCGAGGATCTGGTCGGTCCGCAGGTAGGTTTCGGCGGCCGAGCTGTCGCTGCGGTCGGCGGGGCCGAGCCGGACCGCGACGTCGGCCTCGCGGACGTGCGGGGCGTCGGCGTCGGCGTCGCTGAACACGGCGACCGAGCGCACGCCGAGCCGCCGCAGGGTGCGGATCACCCGGACGGCGATCTCGCCGCGGTTGGCGACCAGAACTGTGTCGAACATGGGAGGCGTTCCTCCGGGTCGAGGGGGAGCCGTACGTGAGGAGGTGGTCGGGAGGGAGTGGCGGTCGGGGTGCGCCGGGGCCGGCGCGGCGCCTTCCGCCGGTGGGCGGGCCCGCCCACCGGACCGAGGGGCGCGGCTGCGCGCGCGGGCGGTCCGTGGGCGGAAGGCGTGCATGCGGACGGACCTACATGCGGAAGACGCCGAACGGGCCGGGCGGCGGCAGCGGGGCGTTGGCGCAGGCGGTCAGGGCCAGGCCGAGGACGGTCCGGGTGTCCAGCGGGTCGATCACCCCGTCGTCCCAGAGCCGGGCGGTGGCGTAGTAGGCGTTGCCCTGGCGCTCGTACTGCTCCCGGACGGGGCGCTTGAACCCCTCCTCGGCCTCGGCCGGCCACTCCTCGCCCTGCGCCTCCAACTGGTCGCGGCGGACGGTGGCCAGTACGGACGCCGCCTGCTCGCCGCCCATCACGGAGATCTTGGCGCCCGGCCACATCCACAGGAAGCGGGGCGAGTACGCCCGGCCGCACATCGAGTAGTTGCCGGCCCCGTACGAGCCGCCGATCACCACCGTCAGCTTCGGGACGCGGGTGCAGGCGACGGCGTTGACCATCTTGGCGCCGTGCTTGGCGATGCCGCCCGCCTCGTACTGCCGGCCGACCATGAACCCGGTGATGTTCTGCAGGAAGAGGAGGGGGATGCCCCGCTGGTCGCACAGCTCGATGAAGTGGGCGCCCTTGAGGGCGGACTCGGCGAACAGCACGCCGTTGTTGGCGACGATGCCGACCGGGTGGCCGTGGATCCGGGCGAAGCCGGTCACCAGGGTCGCCCCGTACTCGGCCTTGAACTCGGCGAACCGGCTGCCGTCGACCAGGCGCGCGATCACCTCGCGCACGTCGTAGGGCGTGCGCGGGTCGACCGGGACGGCGCCGTACAGGCCGGCCGGGTCGACGGCCGGCTCCTCGGCGGGGGCCAGCGGCCACGGCCGGGCCGCACGGGGGCCGAGCCCCGCGACGATGGTGCGGACGATGGAGAGGGCGTGGGCGTCGTCCTCGGCGAGGTGGTCCGTGACGCCGGAGGTCCGGGAGTGCAGGTCGCCGCCGCCCAGCTCCTCGGCGGTCACCACCTCGCCGGTCGCGGCCTTCACCAGCGGCGGCCCGCCGAGGAAGATCGTGCCCTGGTTGCGGACGATGACGGCCTGGTCGCTCATCGCCGGGACGTACGCGCCGCCCGCCGTGCACGAGCCGAGCACGGCGGCGATCTGCGGGACGCCCGCGGCCGAGAGCCGGGCCTGGTTGTAGAAGATCCGGCCGAAGTGGTCGCGGTCCGGGAACACCTCGTCCTGCATCGGGAGGAAGGCGCCGCCGGAGTCGACCAGGTAGACGCAGGGGAGCCGGTTCTCCAGCGCGACCTCCTGGGCGCGCAGGTGCTTCTTGACCGTCATCGGGTAGTAGGTGCCGCCCTTGACGGTGGCGTCGTTGGCGACGACGACGACCTCCCGCCCGGCGACCCGGCCGATGCCGGCGATCACCCCGGCGGCCGGTGCGGCGCCGTCGTACATCCCGTCGGCCGCCAGCGGGGCCAGTTCGAGGAAGGGGGAGGCCGGGTCGAGCAGGGTGTCCACGCGGTCGCGGGGGAGCAGCTTCCCGCGTGCGGTGTGCCGGGCCCGGGCCTTGGCGCCCCCGCCGAGCGCGGCCGTGCCGAGCTTCTCGCGGAGTTCGGCGACCAGGGCGCGGTGCGCCGCGGCGTTGGCCCGGTACGCCTCGGAACCGGGGTCGGCGGCGGTGTCCAGCCTCGGCGCCGGTGCGGCGGCAGCGGGAGCGACGGGTCCGCGGGCCGCGCCGGTCGCCGGGGTGCCGGCCGCCGTGCTGCCGTTGACGCCGGTGGGTGCTCCGGCGGTGGAGATGACCATTCCAAGAGCTCCCTTGCCCTCGGTGGCAGATGGGCCGGCAGAGCCGGGTGAGCCTGCGGCCCCCACACGTTAATGAACGTTAACTTCTGTCGCCCAGGTTAACGACCGATAACCCCACTGTCTACGATGGGATGCATGTCGAACGCCCCATCCGCCTCAGGGCTCCCGCGCCGCGACCAGATCCGCAGGGAGGCGGCCCGGCTGTTCGCGGCCCGCGGGTTCCTGGGCGTCGGGGTGGATGAGATCGGCAAGGCCGTCGGCATCAGCGGCCCCGGGCTCTACCGCCACTTCGCGGGCAAGGACGCGATGCTCGCCGACCTGCTGATCGGCATCAGCGAGCGGCTCCTTGAGGAGGGGCGCCGCCGTGCGGGCGGCAGCGACGGCCCGGCCGCCGCGCTGGACGCGCTGATCGGCGGCCACGTCGACTTCGCGCTCGACGACCGCGACCTGATCACGCTGCACGACCGGGAGCTGCTGAACCTCCGGACGGAGGACCGCCGGACGGTCCGCCGGCTCCAGCGCGAGTACGTGGAGCTCTGGGTGGACGTGGTCCGCCAGGCCTACCCCCTGCTCGCCGCCCCGGTGGCGGAGCCCGTCGCCCGGGCGACCGTGCACGCCGTCTTCGGGCTGATCAACTCGACCCCGCACAGCCTCGGCCCGAACCCCGCCCCGGACGAGCGGACCGGCCTCCAGCGCGACGCCATGGCCGCCCTGCTGCACCGCCTCGCCCACGGCGCCTTCTCGGCCGCCGGCGCCGCGGACGCCGGAGTCGCCACCGGGGTCGCCGCCGGCGCCGGTGCGGGCGCCTCGGCGGGCGTCGACCCGGGCGCGGGCGCGGATCCGGACCCGGATGCCGACGCGGACGTCCGGGCCCACGCCGCGGCCGGACCCGCCGCCGAAGCCGCCGCCGAAGCCGCCGCCGAAGCCGCCGCTGCGCGGGTCTGACCGTCCGGTCCGCGGCGTCCGGGGTCGGTCGTCCGCCCTAGGACCAATGGAGGTGCGCCCGCTGCGTCGCCCGGCGGTGGGCGGTTCCGCGTGCGGTCGGCGACCCTGGTAGAGGAGCGGGGGGCCGGCCGGAGCGGGAATCACCGCAGGTTGTGGGCTGTTGGTCCCTCCGCCGGGTCGGGAATCCCGGCCCTCCCCGGCCGGAAATCCCATGGCGGCCACCCGACGAAATGGTTAGCATCCCTAAATATGCCTGAGACTCACGGATCTACGGTGGAGCTTTCCCCGAGCGGCACCCGAACCGGCTCCCGGGGCGCGACCGGCACGACCGACGGCGCACGGGGCGACACGAGCACGTCGAACGGCACCGGGCGCGTTGCGCAGGGCCCGGCCCCCGGTGCGGCGGACCCGCACGGCACCGGCGGCGCCGACCGGCCCGACGGGTCGGGCTGGCTGCGCCGACTGCTCGGCTACTGCTGGCGGTCGCGGCGCAGCGTGCTGCTGGCCTTCGGCGCCTCGCTCGTCGGCATGGCCGTCACCGCACTGGTGCCCCTGGTCACCAAGGTGATCATCGACGACGTCATCACCGCGCACTCCCGCTCGCTGGCTCCGTGGGCCGGCGTCCTGCTGCTGGCCGCCGCCGTGGTGTTCGGCTGCACGCAGGTGCGCCGCTACTACGGCGGTCAGCTGGCCCTCGACGTCCAGCACGACATGCGCAGCGACCTCTTCCGCTCGCTCGGCCGGCTGGACGGCCACCGGCAGGACCGGCTGGACACCGGCCAGGTGGTCGGCCGCGCCACCTCCGACCTGCAGCTGATCAACGGGCTGCTCTCGATGCTGCCGATGATGACCGGCTACCTGCTCATGTTCGTCATGTCGCTGGGCGTGATGATCTGGCTCTCGCCGCCGCTCACCCTGATCGCCCTGGTCATGGGCCCGGCCCTCTGGTGGATCTCGGTGCTCAGCCGGAAGCGGCTGTTCCCGTCCACCTGGGCGGCCCAGCAGGAGGCGGCGGCCGTCGCGGGCGTGGTCGACGAGGCCGTCGGCGGAGTGCGGGTGGTCAAGGGCTTCGGTCAGGAGGCCCAGGAGCTCGACAAGATGGAGTCGGCCTCGCGCCGCCTCTTCGCGGCGCGGTTGCGGTCGATCCGGCTGAACAGCCGCTACAACCCGGCGATGCAGGCGATCCCGGCACTGGCCCAGGTCGCCGTGCTGGCCTTCGGCGGCTGGCTGGCGGTCGACGGACGGGTCACGCTCGGCACCTTCGTGGCCTTCTCCACGTACGTGGCGCAGATGACCGGCCCGGTCCGGATGCTGACCATGGTCATCACGGTCGGGCAGCAGGCCCGGGCGGGCGTCGAGCGGGTGCTCCAGCTGGTCGACGAGCGTCCGCTGGTCCGGGAGCGGCCGGACGCGGTCACCCTCGACCTCACCCTGGGCGCCCCTCCCGCCGACACCGCGGCTGCCGCCCCGGGGAGCACCGGCCCCGAGAGCACCGGCCCCGAGACCGCGGGCCCCGGGACCGCCGGCGCCCCGGAGCCGGACCGGGGCGGCCGGAACGGGGCCGCAGCCGGTCCCCGCACGGCCGAGGTGGCGCTGGAGTTCGACCAGGTCGAGTTCCGGTACGACCCCGAGCACCCGGTCCCCGTGCTGCACGGGCTCAGCCTCAGGCTCGCCCCCGGCGAGACGCTGGCGCTGGTCGGCGCCTCGGGCTCCGGCAAGTCCACCGTGGCCCAGTTGGTGCCCAGGTTCTACGACCCGGCGGCCGGTGCCGTCCGCCTCTACGGCCACGACCTGCGCGACCTGACGCTCGACTCGGTCCGGGCGGCCGTCGGCATCGTGCCCGAGGAGAGCTTCCTCTTCTCCGAGACGGTCCGCACCAACATCGCCTACGGCCGGCCGGACGCCACCGACGAGCAGATCGTGGCCGCGGCCCGCGCGGCCCAGGCGGACGAGTTCGTCCGGGCGCTGCCCGACGGCTACGAGACCAAGGTCGGCGAGCAGGGGCTCACCCTCTCCGGCGGCCAGCGCCAGCGCATCGCCCTGGCCCGGGCGATCCTCACCGACCCGCGCATCCTGCTGCTGGACGACGCCACCTCGGCGGTCGACCCGCAGATCGAGGCGGAGATCCACGACGCGCTGCGCTCCGTGATGGCCGGCCGGACCACCCTGCTGATCGCCCACCGGCGCTCCACCCTCCAGCTGGCCGACCGGATCGCGATCCTGGAGCACGGCCGACTGCTGGACATCGGTACGCACGAGGAACTCGACGCCCGATGTCCCCAGTACCGGGCCCTGATCTCCGACCCCGAGGCCGGCCGCACCCCGTCCACGGCCGTCCACCCGGAAGCCACCGGCACCGACCGCAGCACCGACCACGGCACCGGCGCCGACCCGGACACCGAGGCCCCGGCCGGAACCGAAGCCCCGCCCGCCGCCCGGACCGCCCCCGCGATGCCCACCCCGGCCCTGGTCAAGGCGGCCCGCACCGCCTCCCCCGACCTGCTGGAGCGGGTCGCCGCCCTCCCGGCGGCCACCGACACCCCGGCGGTCTCCCGGACCGTGGCCGAGGCCGGCGACCCGGACTTCTCCCTCCGCCGCCTGCTCCGCCCCTTCCGCGTCCCGCTCGCCCTCGCCCTGCTGCTGGTCGCACTGGACGCGGGGGCGGGGCTGGTCCTGCCGATCCTGATCCGGCACGGCATCGACGACGGCGTCAGCAAGGCCCTGCTGTCCGGCGTCGCCGTCGCCGCGCTCGTCGCGCTGGTGATCGTCCTGCTGGACTGGCTGGTGCAGGGCGCGGAGAGCCGGGTCAGCGGCCGCACCGGCGAGCGGGTGCTCTACACCCTGCGGCTCAAGATCTTCGCCCACCTCAACCGGCTCGGCCTGGACTACTACGAGCGCGAGCTGTCCGGCCGGATCATGACCCGGATGACCACGGACCTGGACTCGCTCACCTCGTTCCTCCAGACCGGTGTGGTCACGGCCGTGGTCAGCCTGCTGACCTTCCTCGGCATCTTCGCCGCCCTGCTGATCATCGACGCCGGGCTGGCCCTGGTGGTCTTCGCGGTGCTGCCGCTGCTGATCGTCGCGACGCTGGTCTTCCGCAGGAAGTCGAAGGCCCAGTACGAGATCTCCCGGGACCTGATCAGCACGGTCAACGCCGACCTCCAGGAGAACGTGGCGGGCATGCGGATCGTCCAGGCGTTCCGGCGGCTGGACACCAACACCGACCGCTTCGTCGCCCGGGGCGTGGCCTACCGGGAGGCGCGGGTGCGGGCGCAGCTCTACATCTCGCTGTACTTCCCGTTCGTCCAGTTCCTCTCCAGCGTGGCCGCCGCGCTCGTGCTGATCGTGGGTGCCTCGCGGGTCGACGCGGGGACGCTGACCGTCGGCGCGCTGGTGGCGTACCTGCTCTACATCGACCTGTTCTTCGCGCCGGTCAACCAGCTCTCCCAGGTGTTCGACGGCTACCAGCAGGCGGCCGTGGGCCTGGGCCGGATCCGCGAGCTGCTGCGCACGCCGACCAGCACCGCGGCGGCGGCCGACCCGGTGCCGGTCCCGGACAGGCTCCGCGGCGAGATCGAGTTCGACGGGGTCGGCTTCGCCTACAACGGCGGCGGGGACGGCGCCCCGGACGTCCTCACCGGTGTGAACCTGCGGATCCCGGCCGGCCAGACGGTGGCGCTGGTCGGCGAGACGGGGGCCGGCAAGTCGACGCTGGTCAAGCTGGTGGCCCGGTTCTACGACGCGACGACCGGTACGGTCCGGGTGGACGGCGTCGACCTGACCCGGTACGACCTGGCGCAGTACCGCCACCGGCTCGGCGTGGTGCCGCAGGAGGCGTACCTCTTCGCCGGGACGGTGCGGGAGGCGATCGCGTACGGCCGACCCGCGGCCTCGGCCGCCGAGGTGGAGGCGGCGGCCCGGGCGGTCGGCGCGCACGACATGATCCTCGGACTGTCGGACGGCTACGACCACGAGGTCAGCGGACGCGGACGGAACCTCTCGGCGGGGCAGCGCCAGCTGATCGCGCTGGCCCGGGCCGAGCTGGTCGACCCGGACGTCCTGCTGCTGGACGAGGCCACCGCCGCGCTCGACCTGGCCACCGAGGCGGCGGTGCACCATGCCGCGGACCGGCTCAGCGGCGGCCGTACCGCGCTGGTCATCGCCCACCGCCTGACCACCGCCGAGCGTGCCGACCGGGTCGTCGTGCTGGACCACGGCCGGGTGGTCGAGGACGGTACGCACGCCGAACTGCTCGCGCTGGGCGGTGCGTACGCCCGGCTCTGGCAGGCGTTCATCGCCGACCGGCACGAAGGGCACGACCGGGGCGACCGGTATGACCGCTACGAGGGGCGGGAGGGGGACGAGGGGTCCGACGGGCGGCCCGCTCCGGTGCCCGGCGCCACCGTTCGGTAGGGCCCTCCGGCGGGGACGTCCGGTAGGGCCGGCCGCCCTCCCGGACGTCCCCGCGCCGACGGATCCGGCGCGGCGGGGCGCGTCCCTCAGGCCCCGCGCGTCCCTCGGGCCTTGCGGATCCCTCAGTCCGCTCGGGCCGCTCAGTCCGCTCAGGCCGCGAGCAGCGCGACCAGCAGCCCGGACGCGTCGATCCCCCGGGGCAGGTCGCTCACCTGTCCGTCACCGACCTCGACCACGCGCCAGCCGGATCCGTCGGCCCGGTGGGCGAGGTCGGTGGTGACGAAGCGGCACCCGAGCGCCCGCACCAGGGGCCGGACCACGGCCAGGTCGGGGTCGGCCGGGCAGCCGGGCGTGTCCGGGTGCGGGCCGACCAGCACGGGCTCGCCGTCCAGCCACCACACCCGGGCCTCCACCGCCGGTCCCTTTCCGGCCTGCCCGCCGGGGCTGTCCCCGTCCGCGTCCCCGTCGGTGTCCTGGCCGTTCCCGTCCGAAGGCCGCGGGCCCGACGGCCCGTCACCACGCGGTGCCGGTCCGGCCGTCCCCGCCCGTGCGAACTCCTCGAACCGCCGCAGCACCACACCGCCGGCCAGGAACTCGCCCTGCAGCTCCACGAACCGGGCGACGACCCGCTCGACGGCCGCCAGGTCGGCCAGCTCGGGGATGTAGCAGGCCTCGTGCCACTCGTGCTTGCGGGACTTCACGTAGTCCTTGACGATCGCCGGTCCGCGGCCGCCCAGCCGCGCGACGGCCGGTGCCAGCTCCTCCGGCCCCGGCGGTACCGACGCCGGGACCGGCAGCCAGACGCTGGTCGGCGTGGCGCCCTCGAACACGCCGTACCAGCCCGGGAGTTCGTGCGCGGACGCGTACCCGGGAGCGCTGGTCAGCAGATGGGCGCCGCGTTCGGCCAGAGCGGCCGCGAAGTCGGCGTAACGGTCCGCGGGCAGCATCCAGCCCCGGTACCAGAACGGGCCGCGGCCCCCGGGGACCCGGCCGACCGCCGCCTGCGCGTCGCCGGCGAGCAGGGCGTCGTGGTCGACGAGGTGGTGCTCGGCGTCCAGTCCCCGCAGCAGTCGGGCCTCCCAGGCGAAGTGCGGGTCGGGGCGTCGCCCGTCGAGCGGATCGGCCGGGAGGAGGAACGCGGGTGCGGGCATGGGCGCCAGGGTACGTCCACCGACCGTTCGCCGGTCCGTCAACACCCCACCGCTCCGGAGCCGATGGCCGGACGGGGGACGGACGAGGGGCGGACGAGGGGCGGTCGGAGCAGGGCGGTCCGTCCGACGGCCGGGCCCGGACAATCCGTTCGACGGCCGGCCCGGGCCGCTGCGAGAGTGACCCGATGCGAAACCTGTGGCGAAACGCGAGAAGGACCCCGCGCCGTGCGGCCCGGACGGTGGTGCTGGACGACCGGGGATCCGTCTTCCTCCTCCGTTCGGACAACAGCGAGGTCGGCGTGCACTGGACCATGCCGGGCGGTGGCATCGAACCCGGTGAGACGCCGAGGACGGGCGCGCGCCGCGAGCTGTGGGAGGAGACCGGCTGGACCGACCTCGAACCGGGCCCGCTGCTCTGCACCTGGGAGCACGACTTCACCTGGCACGGCACGCCCGTCCGCCAGCACGAGCACATCTACCTCACCAGCGGCCCGCACCGGGGCCCGGTCGGCGACGTCAGCGCGATGCACGCCGCCGACCGGATCCTGGAATGGCGCTGGTGGACCGCGGCCGATCTCGCGGACGGGAACGCCGACGCGCTCTGGCCGCCGACGCTGCCTGCGCTGCTGTCGGACGTGCGGGAGGGCTGGCTCGCCGAGCGGCGGGAACCGGAGCCGGTCGACCTCGGCTACGTCCCGAACGGCGGGCCGGTCACCACCTGAGCCTCCGCGGCGCGCCGTGGTGTCCGCGGGCGTCGGGCGCGAACGGGCGGACCCGCGTCAGGGCTGCCGGCGCCCGCCGCGCCGGCCCGGCCGCCCGGGCGTACCGGCCCGCCAGTCCCGGAGTTCGAGCTCCCGGTCGTGCAGGGCGCCGGGGTTGATCACGACGGAGAGCGGCGCGTCGGCCAGCTCGTCGAAGGCCAGGCCGGTGGCCGTCAGCAGCTGCTCGGTGGGGACCGAGACGGCGATGGCGGGCCGCCAGGCGGGCAGGACCACCAGACAGGTCCCGCGGCCGAGGCGGACCAGTTCCGCCGTGGCCCGGATGGTCAGCCGCTCCTCGGGGTGGCCGGCCGTCTCCGGCAGGTTCGGCGTGCCGCTGATCAGGATGCCCAGCGGTGTCTCGGCGGCGGGGGCCTGCGGGGCGGGTGCGCCCCCGGTCCGGTCCGGGTCGGGGGCGGCCGCGACGTCCGGCGCCCGCCCGGCCCTCGTGCGGGCCGGCTTCGCCGGACCCGTGCCGGGTGCCTGCGGGTGCATCCGGCGCAGTCGGCGGGACGGCGACGGGCGGCGGGTGACGGCGTTCCGCAGTTCCTCCTGGGCCGCGCGCAGCACGGGGACCGTCCGGTCCTCGGCCGCCGGCGGCTGCTGGAGCCGGACGAAACCCGTGACGTCCGCGATGACGGGTGCGCCGGTGACGGTCACGGCTCCGTCGCGACCGCCGTCGACGTGACCGCCGTCGCCGGAACAGGCGCTCTCGGACTCCCCGCCGCGCGGCCGCGGCACCGAGCCGTCGAAGGAGGTCCCGGCCCCGGCGCCACCGCGCGGAGCGCAGTCGGAGCCCGCCGCCGCGATGGAGCAGCGCGCGGCGCCGCCCTCCGCGGCCGCGGAGCCCTCCGCGGCCGGTGCCGCGGGCAGGGCACGCTCGCCGGTCGCGCGCGCGGGCGCGCCGGACGCTCGGAGGTCGGCGGGGGTCTGGTCGAGCGTGGTCATCGTCACGGGCCCTTCGGGGTACGGTCCGGATGATCCTCCCGCACCCTGCGACCAGCTCCAAGCGGCTTTCCACCTGCTGGGCACGACGGCACGTGTTCCGTCCCGCCCGGGCCGGGCCCCGGCGGAGCACCGCGCGTCCGGGACGGGCAACCCGGCGGGACGACGTCGGCGGTCGCCGCGTCGAGCACCCGGTCGCGGTGGCCCGAACATCCCGGTTCGTCCCGGTCCGACCCGTTCCGGGCAGCGCCACGGTGTCTCAAAACCTGACATACCGGGCAAATCAATTCGATAACAACCCTTCGAAATAAAGGTACACGCCTTTACGTCCCATGCATCGGCGATCGGTGGGCCAGTGTGTTCGAGTGAATCGAAGGGAGTGGTTCAGATCACCAGGGGTTGGCCTACTCAACCTTCGGTACCCGCACCTAGGGTGCGCAGGTGGTTGATCAGCAGCTCTCAGAGCACGGAAGCAGCGGACGGGCAACGGCGCCCACCGCTCCGCAGGGTGCCCCGGTCAGTGGTGCCAGTGGTGGAGCCCCCGATCCGGGGGCGGCGGGGGCAACGGGGGACAAGGGGCTACGGGGGAACTCGGTCGGCCTGCTGAGCAGCGTGGTCCTGGGCGTCTCGACGGTCGCCCCGGTCTACTGCCTGACCGCGACGCTGGGTCCGACGGTGACAGCCGTCGGCGTCCAGATGCCCGCGGTGTTCCTGGCGGGCTTCCTGCCGATGCTGCTCGTCGCGTTCGCGTACAAGGAGCTGAACAAGGACTTCCCGGACTGCGGCACGTCCTTCACCTGGACGGTCAAGGCCTTCGGCCCCCGGGTCGGCTGGATGGCCGGCTGGGGCCTGACGGTGGCCACCATCATCGTGCTGTCCAACCTGGCCGGGGTGGCGACCGACTTCCTCTACCTGATGCTCGGGGAGATGACCGGCAGCGGCGCCGTCGCCGAGCTGAACGACGACAAGGCCGTCCACCTGCTCACGGTGGTCGTGCTGATCGCCGCCGCCACCGCGATGAGCTACCGGGGCATGACCGCCACCAAGTGGTTCCAGTACAGCCTGGTCGGGCTCCAGCTCGCGGTCCTGCTGCTCTTCGCGGGCGTCGCCATCGCCAAGGCCGCCGCCGGGGACCTGCCGGACTCGATCGGCTTCTCCGCCTCCTGGCTCAACCCGCTGGAAGTGAGCTCGTTCAGCGCGTTCACCGCCGGCCTGTCGCTCTCGATCTTCATGTACTGGGGCTGGGACACCTGCCTCACCATGAACGAGGAGACCAGCGGCAGCGCCAAGACCCCGGGCCGGGCCGCGATGATCTCGATGGTCACCCTGGTCGGCTCGTACCTGCTGGTCGCGATCGCCTCCCAGATGTTCGCGGGCGTCGGCACCACCGGGACCGGCCTGGGCAACCCGGACACCGCCGACAACGTGTTCTCCGCCCTGGCCCGCCCGGTGCTCGGCTCGCCGTGGAGCATCCTGCTGTTCCTCGCCGTCGTCGCCAGTGCCGCCGCGAGCCTGCAGACCACCTTCATCCCGGTCGCCCGCACCCTGCTCGCGATGAGCGCCTACCGGGCCGTCCCGCCGCGCTTCGGCGCCGTCCACCCGCGCTTCCGCACTCCCGGGTACGCCACGGTGGCCGCCGGTATCGCCACCGCCGCCTTCTACGTCGGCATGAGCGTGATCAGCGAGAACGTCGTCCAGGACACCATCCTGGCCCTCGGGCTGATGATCTGCTTCTACTACGCACTGACCGCCTTCGCCTGCGTCTGGTACTTCCGCCGCTCGCTCCGCGGCGGTCCGCGCGACCTCCTGGTCAAGGGGATCGCCCCGCTGCTCGGCGGAGTGCTGCTCAGCGCCGTCTTCCTGCAGACCCTCACCGACGCCTGGGACCCGGCGTACGGCAGCGGCTCCGTGTTCGGGATCGGCTCGGTGTTCGTCATCGGCGTCGGGATCCTGCTGCTCGGCGCGGTGCTGATGCTCTGGTACGGCGCGTACCGGCCGGAGTTCTTCCGCGGCGAGACGCTGCGCAAGGACACCCCCGCCCTCGTCGTGGAGGACTGACGCTATCCTCGGAGGCATGAAGCGCTTCGCAGGTCTCGACTGGTGGCCGTCCTAGGACGGCCACCAGCCACGCCTGAACAGGGCCGTCCGGGATGGACGGCCCTGTTGCGTTTCTCCGACGGGACGGGCCCGGAGCCCCGGACGGCCACACCACCGCCGTACCGAGGAGAGACCCCGTGACCACCAGCACCGTCGCCACCACCACCGCGACCGCCGTCGCCACCGCCACCCCGGCCGCCGTCGCCGACGCGGACCTCGACGAGGGCATCCGCCGCGATCCGGGCGCCCACCGCGTCCTCACCGGCGACCGCCCCACCGGCCCGCTCCACCTCGGCCACTACTTCGGGACCCTGCGCAACCGGGTGCGCCTCCAGCGCCGGGGCGCCGAGATGTTCGTCGTCATCGCCGACTACCAGGTCATCACCGACCGGGACGTCGCCGACCGCCTCGCCGAGCACACCGAGGGCCTCGTCCTCGACTACCTCGCCACCGGCCTCGACCCCGACCGCGCCACGATCTTCGCGCACAGCGCCGTCCCCGCCCTCAACCAGCTGCTGCTGCCCTTCCTCAGCCTGGTCAGCGTCGCCGAACTCGGCCGCAACCCCACCGTCAAGGACGAGATCGCCCACTCCGACCAGTCCACCGTCAACGGACTGATGTTCACCTACCCCGTCCACCAGGCCGCCGACATCCTCTTCTGCAAGGCCGGCCTCGTCCCCGTCGGACAGGACCAGCTGCCCCACCTGGAGGTCGCCCGCACCGTCGCCCGCCGGTTCAACGAGCGCTACCCGCACGCCGACGGCACCGCCGTCTTCCCCGCCCCCCGGGCCCTGCTCTCCGACACCCCGCTGCTGCCCGGCACCGACGGCGGCAAGATGAGCAAGAGCCGCGGCAACGCCATCCCGCTCTCCGCCGACGAGGACACCACCGCCCGTCTGATCAAGGGCGCCCGGACCGACGCCGACCGCCGCATCACCTACGACCCGGCCGCCCGCCCCGGGGTCTCCGGCCTCGTGCTGCTCACCGCCCTCTGCCGCGACCGGGCACCGGAGGAGGTCGCCGAGGAGATCGGTGACGGCGGCGCCGCCGCGCTCAAGAGGACGGCGACCGAGGCCGTCAACGAGCACCTCCGCCCGATCCGCGCCCGCCGTGCCGAGCTCGCCGCCGACCGCGGCCACGTCCGGCAGGTCCTGCGCGACGGCGCCGCGCGAGCCAACGCCGTCGCCGACGCCACCCTCGACGAGGTCAGGGAGGTGATGGGATCGGTGTGAAGGCGTCAGGGCATAACCTCTCGGGGCGGCCCCACCGGAACCGCCCCTGACACCGCACCACCCGCCGCCACCACCCGCCGTCACCACCCCCCCCGGAAGGAACCCGGCCATGGACCAGCACCCGACCACACCCGGCCGAGGCCTGACCCGTCCGCCGCACCTCCGCCCCGGGGACCACGTCGTCGTGGTCGCCCCCAGCGGCCCCATCGATCCGCAGCGGCTCACCGCCGGCAGCGCGATCCTGCGGTCCTGGGGGCTGCGGGTCACCGTGGCCCCGCACGTCCTCGACACCCACCCCACCCTCGGCCACCTCGCCGGCACCGACGCCGACCGCGCCGCGGACCTTCAGGACGCCTGGCTCGACCCCACCGTCGACGCCGTCATCTGCGCCCGCGGCGGGTACGGCGTCCACCGCATGGTCGACCTGCTCGACTGGGAGGCCATGCGCGCGGTCCGGCCCAAGGTGCTGGTCGGCTTCAGCGACGTCTCCTCCCTGCACGAGGCCTTCGCCCAGCGGCTCGGCCTCGCCACCCTCTACGGGCCGATGAGCGCCACGGCCTCCTTCATCGGCGACGGCCCGACCGCCGAACACCTGCGCCGCACCCTCTTCGACCCCGCGGCCACCACCGTCCTCACGACGCCCGGCGCCGGCCGGCTCGTCCCCGGCCGCGCCCGCGGCGTCACGGCCGGCGGCTGCACCCACGTGCTGGCCGCGGAGCGCGGCACGCCCGCCGCCCGGCCCTCGTACGCCGGAAGCATCCTGATCCTCGAAGACGTCAACGAGCACCCCTACCAGCTCGACCGCCTCCTCACCCAGTTCCTGCGCTCGGGCGCCTTCGACGGCGTCGCCGGGATCGCCCTGGGCTCCTGGGAAGGCTGCGGGCGCCTCGACCGCGTCCGCGACGTCATGCTCGACCGGCTCGGTCCGCTCGGCATACCCGTCATCTGGGAACTCGGCTTCGGCCACTGCCCGTCGACCCTGACGGTGCCGCTCGGAGTCCCCGCCCTGCTCGACGCCGACGCCGGCACGCTCACCCTCGAACTGCCCGCCCTCGCGGAGCGGCCGCCCCTCGACGACTCACCGACCGACCGGCGGTGACGCGGACCGGTGAGTAGGGTGCGCCCATGAACGCGGACAGCCCGGCGGACAGCCGCCCAGCGGACGGCCCCACCGCTCTCGCCCTCGGCCTTCTGCGCGGCCCCGGCAGCAGTGCGCGTGTGATCCTCGGACTCGCCGGCCCGCCCGGCGCCGGCAAGTCCACCCTCGCCCGGCACCTGGTCGCCGAGGTCGAACGCCATGAGGGCCCCGGCAGCGCCGCCTACCTCCCGCTCGACGGCTTCCACCTCTCCGCCGCCCAGCTCGACCGCCTCGGCCTCGGCCACCGCAAGGGCGCACCGGCCACCTTCGACGCGCACGGCTACGCCGCACTGCTGCGCAGGGTGGCGGGCGAGCGCTTCCAGGACATCTACGTCCCCGACTTCGACCGCCGCCTCGACGAACCGGTGGCCGCCCGCCACGTCGTCCGGCCGCACACCCGCCTGGTCGTCACCGAGGGGAACTACCTCGCCGCCCCCGACCATCCGTGGTCGGAGGCCCGAGGGCTGCTCCGCGAGCTCTGGTACGTGGACACCGACGACGCGGTACGGGAGGAGCGCCTCCTCGACCGCCACCGCGACGGAGGCCGGGACGAGGCGGCCGCCCGCCACTGGGTCGCCACCAACGACCACCCCAACGGCGAGTACGTGAAGACCGGCCGCTCGGTCTGCACGCGCATCGTCCGGGGCACCGATTTGCTTCCGGCCCCGGGTGGGCGTAGTGTTCTCTAGTCGCTCGGCAGGGAGCACCGGACACGCATCTGCGCGGACGGTCCCGGGGCGGCCAATCCTCTGAAACACCACCTCTTCCTGATTCAGGCCGAGGCGTGTCGTCTTTTGTTTCGATACGTTCCGGCCAGGGTTTATTTGGTGTGTCCATTTCCGGGAATTGCGGCTGGATTCGCCTTTCGGGGCGGGGATCGGCTAGAGTTTGGAACGTCGGACGGGGCGTCAAGCCGCAGAAGACGCCAGCGAGTTGGATGAACGAAGCGCCGGAAACGGTGCGGAAAACATCTGGTAAGCTGGGAACACGAAAGAACGAAGCGCCCGGAGGGCCGGTGTGAAAGCCGCCTGAAGGAAGTGTCCGTTCCTTGAGAACTCAACAGCGTGCCAAAAGTCAACGCCAGATATGTTGACATCCCCGGCCTCGGACTTGTTTCGGGGTTGGAGATTCCTTTTGAAGTAAAACACTAGCGAGGACGCAGTGCGCGGGATCACCCTATTCCGGTGGTTGCCGTGCCGCTCAACGCGGGTGTCGACCGGATTACCGGTAAACATTCACGGAGAGTTTGATCCTGGCTCAGGACGAACGCTGGCGGCGTGCTTAACACATGCAAGTCGAACGGTGAAGCCCTTCGGGGTGGATCAGTGGCGAACGGGTGAGTAACACGTGGGCAATCTGCCCTGCACTCTGGGACAAGCCCTGGAAACGGGGTCTAATACCGGATATGACCTTCCTCCGCATGGGGGTTGGTGTAAAGCTCCGGCGGTGCAGGATGAGCCCGCGGCCTATCAGCTTGTTGGTGGGGTAATGGCCTACCAAGGCGACGACGGGTAGCCGGCCTGAGAGGGCGACCGGCCACACTGGGACTGAGACACGGCCCAGACTCCTACGGGAGGCAGCAGTGGGGAATATTGCACAATGGGCGAAAGCCTGATGCAGCGACGCCGCGTGAGGGATGACGGCCTTCGGGTTGTAAACCTCTTTCAGCAGGGAAGAAGCGCAAGTGACGGTACCTGCAGAAGAAGCACCGGCTAACTACGTGCCAGCAGCCGCGGTAATACGTAGGGTGCGAGCGTTGTCCGGAATTATTGGGCGTAAAGAGCTCGTAGGCGGCCTGTCGCGTCGGATGTGAAAGCCCGGGGCTTAACCCCGGGTCTGCATTCGATACGGGCAGGCTAGAGTGTGGTAGGGGAGATCGGAATTCCTGGTGTAGCGGTGAAATGCGCAGATATCAGGAGGAACACCGGTGGCGAAGGCGGATCTCTGGGCCATTACTGACGCTGAGGAGCGAAAGCGTGGGGAGCGAACAGGATTAGATACCCTGGTAGTCCACGCCGTAAACGTTGGGAACTAGGTGTTGGCGACATTCCACGTCGTCGGTGCCGCAGCTAACGCATTAAGTTCCCCGCCTGGGGAGTACGGCCGCAAGGCTAAAACTCAAAGGAATTGACGGGGGCCCGCACAAGCAGCGGAGCATGTGGCTTAATTCGACGCAACGCGAAGAACCTTACCAAGGCTTGACATATGCCGGAAACATCCAGAGATGGGTGCCCCCTTGTGGTCGGTATACAGGTGGTGCATGGTTGTCGTCAGCTCGTGTCGTGAGATGTTGGGTTAAGTCCCGCAACGAGCGCAACCCTTGTTCTGTGTTGCCAGCATGCCTTTCGGGGTGATGGGGACTCACAGGAGACTGCCGGGGTCAACTCGGAGGAAGGTGGGGACGACGTCAAATCATCATGCCCCTTATGTCTTGGGCTGCACACGTGCTACAATGGTCGGTACAAAGGGCTGCGATGCCGCGAGGCGGAGCGAATCCCAAAAAGCCGGCCTCAGTTCGGATTGGGGTCTGCAACTCGACCCCATGAAGTTGGAGTTGCTAGTAATCGCAGATCAGCATGCTGCGGTGAATACGTTCCCGGGCCTTGTACACACCGCCCGTCACGTCACGAAAGTCGGTAACACCCGAAGCCGGTGGCCTAACCCGTAAGGGGAGGAGCCGTCGAAGGTGGGACCAGCGATTGGGACGAAGTCGTAACAAGGTAGCCGTACCGGAAGGTGCGGCTGGATCACCTCCTTTCTAAGGAGCACATAGCCGCTTGCAGGCGAATGTCCTGCACGGTTGCTCATGGGTGGAACGTTGACTATTCGGCACAGGAAGAGACCAGGGGCTAGTACTGCTTCGGCGTGGAACGCGTTCTGGGATTGACTGTGTCGGGCACGTTGTTGGGTCCTGAGGGAACGGCCGTATGGTCGTTGCTTCAGTGATGCCGGTCCCATGCGAGGCGGTCTTCGGGTCGTTGAGTGTGGGTGTCTGGTCGTTGTTTGAGAACTGCACAGTGGACGCGAGCATCTGTGGCCAAGTTTTTAAGGGCGCACGGTGGATGCCTTGGCACCAGGAACCGATGAAGGACGTGGGAGGCCACGATAGTCCCCGGGGAGCCGTCAACCAGGCTTTGATCCGGGGGTTTCCGAATGGGGAAACCCGGCAGTCGTCATGGGCTGTCACCCATACCTGAACACATAGGGTATGTGGAGGGAACGCGGGGAAGTGAAACATCTCAGTACCCGCAGGAAGAGAAAACAACCGTGATTCCGGGAGTAGTGGCGAGCGAAACCGGATGAGGCTAAACCGTATTGGTGTGAGACCCGGCAGGGGTTGCCGATACGGGGTCGTGGGATTTTTCTTGACCGGTCTGCCGGCCGGTCGGCGAGTCAGAAACCGTATGGATAGTCGAAGGACATGCGAAAGGTCCGGCGTAGAGGGTAAGACCCCCGTAGGCGAAATCTGTACGGCTCGTTTGAAGAACTCCCAAGTAGCACGGGGCCCGAGAAATCCCGTGTGAATCTGGCGGGACCACCCGCTAAGCCTAAATATTCCCTGGTGACCGATAGCGGATAGTACCGTGAGGGAATGGTGAAAAGTACCGCGGGAGCGGAGTGAAATAGTACCTGAAACCGTGTGCCTACAAGCCGTGGGAGCGTCGTTCATCAGCTTGCTGGTGGGCCGTGACTGCGTGCCTTTTGAAGAATGAGCCTGCGAGTTTGCGGTGTGTAGCGAGGTTAACCCGTGTGGGGTAGCCGTAGCGAAAGCGAGTCCGAATAGGGCGGTTGAGTTGCATGCCCAAGACCCGAAGCGGAGTGATCTAGCCATGGGCAGGTTGAAGCGGAGGTAAGACTTCGTGGAGGACCGAACCCACCAGGGTTGAAAACCTGGGGGATGACCTGTGGTTAGGGGTGAAAGGCCAATCAAACTCCGTGATAGCTGGTTCTCCCCGAAATGCATTTAGGTGCAGCGTCACGTGTTTCTTGCCGGAGGTAGAGCACTGGATAGGCGATGGGCCTCACCGGGTTACTGACCTTAGCCAAACTCCGAATGCCGGTAAGTGAGAGCGTGGCAGTGAGACTGTGGGGGATAAGCTCCATGGTCGAGAGGGAAACAGCCCAGAACACCGACTAAGGTCCCTAAGCGTGTGCTAAGTGGGAAAGGATGTGGAGTCGCAGAGACAACCAGGAGGTTGGCTTAGAAGCAGCCACCCTTGAAAGAGTGCGTAATAGCTCACTGGTCAAGTGATTCCGCGCCGACAATGTAGCGGGGCTCAAGCACATCACCGAAGTCGTGTCATTGCAGCATATAGGGCCAACGCCTGCTGTGATGGGTAGGGGAGCGTCGTGTGCCGGGTGAAGCGGCGGTGGAAACCAGTCGTGGACGGTACACGAGTGAGAATGCAGGCATGAGTAGCGATACAAGAGTGAGAAACTCTTGCGCCGATTGACCAAGGGTTCCTGGGTCAAGCTGATCTGCCCAGGGTAAGTCGGGACCTAAGGCGAGGCCGACAGGCGTAGTCGATGGACAACGGGTTGATATTCCCGTACCCGCTTTGAAGCGCCAACGCTGAACCAGGTGATGCTAAAGCCGTGAAGCCGGCCCGGAGTCTTCGGACAAAGGGACGTGGTGGAGCCGCTGAACCAAGTCTGTATTAGGTGAGCGATGGGGTGACGCAGGAAGGTAGTCCAGCCCGGGCGGTGGTTGTCCCGGGGTAAGGGTGTAGGCCGAGTGATAGGCAAATCCGTCACTCATTAAGGCTGAGACCTGATGCCGAGCCGATTGTGGTGAAGTGGATGATCCTATGCTGTCGAGAAAAGCCTCTAGCGAGTTTCATGGCGGCCCGTACCCCAAACCGACTCAGGTGGTCAGGTAGAGAATACCGAGGCGTTCGGGTGAACTATGGTTAAGGAACTCGGCAAAATGCCCCCGTAACTTCGGGAGAAGGGGGGCCATTCCTGGTGACGGCACTTGCTGCCAGAGCTGGGGGTGGCCGCAGAGACCAGCGAGAAGCGACTGTTTACTAAAAACACAGGTCCGTGCGAAGCCGTAAGGCGATGTATACGGACTGACGCCTGCCCGGTGCTGGAACGTTAAGGGGACCGGTTAGCTTGGATTCGTCCAGGCGAAGCTGAGAACTTAAGCGCCAGTAAACGGCGGTGGTAACTATAACCATCCTAAGGTAGCGAAATTCCTTGTCGGGTAAGTTCCGACCTGCACGAATGGCGTAACGACTTCTCGACTGTCTCAACCATAGGCCCGGTGAAATTGCATTACGAGTAAAGATGCTCGTTTCGCGCAGCAGGACGGAAAGACCCCGGGACCTTTACTATAGCTTGATATTGGTGTTCGGTTCGGCTTGTGTAGGATAGGTGGGAGACTTTGAAGCAGCAACGCCAGTTGTTGTGGAGTCGTCGTTGAAATACCACTCTGGTCGTGCTGGATGTCTAACCTGGGTCCGTGATCCGGATCAGGGACAGTGTCTGGTGGGTAGTTTAACTGGGGCGGTTGCCTCCTAAAGAGTAACGGAGGCGCCCAAAGGTTCCCTCAGCCTGGTTGGCAATCAGGTGTTGAGTGTAAGTGCACAAGGGAGCTTGACTGTGAGACTGACGGGTCGAGCAGGGACGAAAGTCGGGACTAGTGATCCGGCGGTGGCTTGTGGAAGCGCCGTCGCTCAACGGATAAAAGGTACCCCGGGGATAACAGGCTGATCTTCCCCAAGAGTCCATATCGACGGGATGGTTTGGCACCTCGATGTCGGCTCGTCGCATCCTGGGGCTGGAGTAGGTCCCAAGGGTTGGGCTGTTCGCCCATTAAAGCGGTACGCGAGCTGGGTTTAGAACGTCGTGAGACAGTTCGGTCCCTATCCGCTGTGCGCGTAGGAGTGTTGAGAAGGGCTGTCCCTAGTACGAGAGGACCGGGACGGACGAACCTCTGGTGTGCCAGTTGTCCTGCCAAGGGCATGGCTGGTTGGCTACGTTCGGGAGGGATAACCGCTGAAAGCATCTAAGCGGGAAGCCTGCTTCGAGATGAGCACTCCCACCTCCTTGAGAGGGTAAGGCTCCCAGTAGACGACTGGGTTGATAGGCCGGATATGGAAGCCCTGTAAGGGGTGGAGTTGACCGGTACTAATAGGCCGAGGGCTTGTCCTCAGTTGCTCGCGTCCACTGTGTTGTTCTGAAACAACGACCCCCACATCAGGTCACGGTGTGGGTGCGGTTGACAGTTTCATAGTGTTTCGGTGGTCATAGCGTGAGGGAAACGCCCGGTTACATTCCGAACCCGGAAGCTAAGCCTCACAGCGCCGATGGTACTGCAGGGGGGACCCTGTGGGAGAGTAGGACGCCGCCGAACAATCATTCACAAAGAACCCCCGTCCGGGATCCGGACGGGGGTTCTTTGCATTTCCGGGAAGACCCGGGGAAAGCGGCGTCACCCGGGGGTGGACCTAGCACCACCTCGGAATCGGGGTAGGACGGCCAGTGCCCGGCCGGCTCCCGCAGGGAACACTTGACCAGGCGGGTCCGAACAGGGCCGGCCGCATCAGGACCAGCACCAGCACCAGCATTCAGGAGCCACCCGTGACAGCAGAGAGTCGATTCAGCGGCGGCACCGTGCGCGCCCAGGCCGAGACTGCGCTGGCGTCGGGCGGCCGCGGACTCGCACGGCTGTCGCTGCTCGTCCTGGGGACGGTGCCGGTCGTGGTCCTGCCGGTCCTGGGGGCGTTGTTCTCGGGCGCCACCGTCGCCTGGCTCATGGAGTACTACTACCCGGCGGCCCTCTTCGCGCTGGTGGCCGGGACCACCACGGGGGCGGTGGTGGCCGGGTTCTTCGTGCGCCGGTTCGCCGCCCGGACACGGGCCCAGGTCCTCCGCTGGTACGGGACGCGGCTGCCCGTCGAGTACAGCCCCCGGCCGGCGCTGGAGGCGGACGAGCGCGGTCACTGGTGGACGGGGTACTCGTACCACCGGTCGCGTGCCGTGGCGGGTCTCGCGCAGCTGCTGCACTGGTCGGCGCGGGACCGGGCGACCCGTGCGGAGCTGCTCTGGCTGCTGGTCGGTCCGCTCGCGGTGGTGTCCCTCGCCGCCGTGGTGTTCGGGCTGGCCGCGGGCGGGGCGGTGTACCTGGGGTCCGCGGTGCAGGACTACCGGCAGTACGGGCCGGTCCCGAGCGGCTCGGCGCTGGGTGCCGTCGTGCTGGGGGCGGCGCTGGTCGGCCTCGCGGTGGTCGCGGCGCCGTACGCGGTGCGCGGCTACGCGGAGTTGGCGCGCCGGGTGCTGGACCAGGACGGCCGGGCCTCGCACGCCCAGCTGACCAAGCGGGTGGCGGAGCTGACCGAGACCCGGGCGGACGCGGTCGGCAACCAGGCGGCCGAGCTGCGGCGGATCGAGCGGGACCTGCACGACGGCGCCCAGGCGCGGTTGGTGGCGATCGGGATGACGCTGGGCACGATCGAGCACCTGATGGAGACCGACCCGACGGCGGCGCGGGAGCTCCTCTCGGAGGCCCGGCAGTCCTCGGCCCGGGCGTTGCAGGAGCTGCGCGACCTGGTCCGCGGCATCCACCCGCCGGTGCTGGCCGAGCGCGGCCTGGGCGACGCGGTCCGTGCGCTGGCATTGGACTCCGCCCTGCCGACCGAGGTGTTCGTGAGCCTGCCGGACCGCCTGGCGGCACCGGTCGAGGCGACGGCGTACTTCAGCGTCTGCGAGCTGCTGGCCAACGCGGCCAAGCACTCGGGCGCGGAGCAGGTGTGGGTGGACATCATGTACCGGGCCGGACGGCTCCGGGTGACGGTGACGGACGACGGGGTCGGTGTGGCGGACCCGGCCCGGGGGACCGGGCTGCGCGGGATCGAGCGCCGATTGGGTACCTTCGACGGTGTCCTCGCCATCGACAGTACGTCGGGCGGTCCGACCACCATCACCTTGGAGTTGCCGTGCGAGTTGTCCTCGCCGAGGACCTCTACCTCCTTCGCGAAGGCCTGATCCGGCTGCTGGAAGCGCACGGCTTCACGATCGCGGCCGCCGTCGAGACCGGCCCGGAGCTGGTGGACGCCCTGCTGACGCACCGGCCGGACGTCGCGGTGGTCGACGTCCGGCTGCCGCCGACGCTCACCGACGAGGGGTTGCAGGCGGCGCTCCAGGCCCGCCGGGAGATCCCGGGCCTGCCGGTGCTGGTGCTGTCGCAGCACGTCCAGCAGCTGTACGCGCGGGAGTTGCTGGCGGACGGCACCGGCGGGATCGGCTACCTGCTGAAGGACCGGGTGTTCAACGCCGACCAGTTCATCGACGCGGTCCGGCGGGTGGCGGCCGGCGGGACGGCGATGGACCCGGACGTCATCGCCAAGCTGATGCAGAGCACCTCCCGGCGCCCGGGACCGCTCCAGCGGCTCTCGCCGCGCGAGCGGGAGGTGCTGGAGCTGATGGCGGAGGGCTGTTCCAACTCCGCCATCGCGGCGCGGCTGGTGGTGAGCGACGGTGCGGTGGCGAAGCACATCGCCAACATCTTCACCAAGCTGGAGCTGGCCCCGGCCGAGGACGCCAACCGCCGGGTGATGGCGGTGCTCGCCTACCTCAACGGCACGGCGGAGCGGACCGGCTGACACCCCGCCCGGTCCCCGGGCGGGTGCGGGTGGTGACACTCCGGGCTGCGGAAACGCTGAAACAGGCGTACGAGTAAACTCCGGTGGGCCGAGCCCGGAGGCCGCCGAGCAGTCCGGCGCCCCGACAAGCGGGAACCGGCAGCGACAAGCGGGAACCGGCAGCCGGGGCAGCGTACGGCCGCAGCCGACATCCAGGGGTTGATAGACGTAATGGCACGCCCATCGCTCACCAAGGCCCACCGGGGCCTCCTCGGCCTGGTCGCGGCCGGGGCCTGCCTGATCTCCGGCATCGGCTTCGCGGGCTCGTACAACGCGGTGCGGGAACTGGCCGCGGAGAAGGGCTTCGGCACCTTCTCCTACGCCTTCCCGATCGGCGTGGACGCCGGCATCGTGGTGCTGCTCGCACTGGACCTGGTGCTGACCTGGCTGCGCATACCGTTCCCGCTGCTGCGGCAGACCGCCTGGCTGCTGACCGTCGCCACCATCGCCTTCAACGCCGCCGCCTCCTGGGGCGACCCGCTCGGCATGGGCATGCACGCGGTCATCCCGGTGCTGTTCGTCGTCGTGGTCGAGGCGTCCCGGCACGCCGTCGGCCGGATCGCCGCGATCACCGTGGACCGGCACATGGAGTCGGTCCGGATGATGCGCTGGCTGCTCTCCCCGGTGCCGACCTTCCGGCTCTGGCGGCGGATGAAGCTCTGGGAGCTGCGTTCGTACGACGAGGTCGTGCGGCTGGAGCAGAACCGGCTGGTCTACCGGGCGCAGCTGCGCTTCCGGTACGGGCGCGGCTGGCGCCGCTCGGCGCCGATCCAGGCGCTGCTGCCGCTCAAGCTGGCGAAGTACGGGGTGCCGCTCGATCCGTCGGTGCTCGACCGGCTGGACGAGGAGGCCCGGGCGGCCCAGGAGGTCAAGGAAGCCCCGGAGGTCCGGGCGGCCCAGGAAGTCCGGGAGGTGCAGGAGGGGCGTGCGGCGGGCGCGCTCGCGCCGGCGGGCGTCCAGGGAGCGCAGGGCGCGCCCGGTGGGCCGCAGGCACACGCGCAGACCGGCCCCGCCGACCCCCAGGCGGGCCCGCAGGTCCCGGTACCGGCGGTGCCGCGGCCGCAGGTCCACGTCCAGCACCCGGCGCAGGCCGCGGCGCCCGGACCGCAGGGGGAGCCCCGGGAGGACGGCCAGGCCCGGCCCCCGGCCGAGGCCGAGGCGGCCCCGGCCGGGGTGGCGCCGCTGCCCGCCGACGTGGCCGCGCCGATGCTGGCCAAGCTCGCGGCGGTGCGGCTGAGGGCGGCTCAGGAGCCGTCGGGCGAGGAGCAGCAGACTCCGCTGCCGCCCCAGGAGGAGCTGAACGTCTGGACCGAGCGCGCGGTGCGGACCACCGGCCACCAGGACGACGGGGCGCCGGGCGGCCGGGTGCCCGGCCAGGCCTCGCCGTGGTTCAAGCCCCCGCGCCCGACGGAGTCCGAGGTGCAGCCGGTCGCGCAACCGGGGCCGCCGGCGGCGGCCGCCGTCCAGGGCGGGCCGGCCGCGGCGCCGTACGCCGGACCGGCCGGGAGCCCCGGGCGGACCGGGGACGTCGAGCAGGCCGGGCACGCGGAGCAGGCCGCGTACGTCGAGTACGCGGAGGAGGCGGCGGAGCCGGGGTACCCGCAGGGGCCCGGCTTCGAGGCGGCGCCGGAGTTCCCGGAGGCGCCGGGCTTCTCCGAGCCGGACTTCGCAGAGCCGGAGTTCCCCGGGGGCGGCGGGCGCTCGGAGCGTCCGATCGGCCCCGCGCCGCGTCCGGCCTCGTACCGGCTGGACCCCGAGGTCGCGTACGAGGCGCTGGTCAGCTACATCGACACCTTCGACGACCAGCCCGACCCGCAGCGGCTCGCCGACTGGCTGACCAAGGAGTACGGGGTGACCGGCAGCCGTTCGGACGGTGCGGTGCACCCGAAGGAGGTGGCCGAGCTCTTCCCCGAGCTCCGCAACCGCTACGTGGCCTCGGGGCGGGACTGACCCCGCCGTCCGGCGCCCGGGAGGAGCCCCCGGCGCCCGTCCGCCGCTCGGTCGGTCATTGACGCCCGACCCCGGCCGGTCTACCTTCGCCTCAACAAACTGTTGAAGCGCTGGCCCGGCACGGGCCCCGCGCGCACGCCGGCGTGAGGAGTACGGATGTCGCAGGTCGAGGTGGGCGCTGCCGGGCCGACGGGCGGAGCCGGGTTCTCCGCCGCCGCCCGCGCCGCAGTGGACGCGCTGCTCGCGCCGGTCGACGCCGACCTGGCCCGCCGCTACCCGGGGGACCCGGGCACCCGTCAGCCCGTCCACACCGTCTACGTCCCGGCCGACGCCTTCACCGCCGACACCGTGCGGACGTGGGGCCGCCGGGCCCTGGAGGCGTTCGACACCCACGCCGGGACCCCGGCCGAGCTGGCCCGCGCCCTCGGCCTGGCGGACGACGCGCTGCTCGCCGACGTGCACGCCCGGGTCCGGGCCAAGCTGGAACGCGAACCGGTCGAGGACCTGCGGATCGACTTCGAGGACGGCTACGGGGCCCGCCCCGACGCCGAGGAGGACGCCGCCGCCGTCCGCGCGGCCGAGCTGGTCGCCGCGGCGGTGGCGGACGGCACCGCCCCGCCGTACGTCGGCGTCCGGACCAAGTGCATGGAGGCGGCGGTCCGCGACCGGGGCATCCGCACGCTGGAGCTCTTCCTCACCACCCTGCTCGCCCACGGCGGTCTGCCCGCCGGGCTGGTGCTGACCCTGCCCAAGGTGACCTACGCCGAGCAGGTCACCGCGCTGGTCCGGCTGCTGGCCGACTTCGAGCGCGCCGCCGGGCTGCCGTCCGGGCGGATCGGCTTCGAGATCCAGATCGAGACCACCCAGGCGATCCTCGGACCGGACGGCCGGGCCACCGTCGCCCGGATGATCGAGGCGGCCGAGGGCCGGGCCACCGGTCTGCACTACGGGACCTTCGACTACAGCGCCTCCTGCGGGGTCGGCGCCGCGTACCAGAGCATGGACCACCCGGTCGCCGACCACGCCAAGGCGGTGATGCAGGTGGCCGCCGCCGGCACCGGGGTCCGGCTCTCGGACGGCTCGACCAACGTGATCCCGACCGGTTCCACCGCGCAGGTGCACGCCGCCTGGAAGCTCCACCACGACCTGGTCCGCCGCTCGCTGGCCCGGGCCTACTACCAGGGCTGGGACATGCACCCGGCCCACCTGCCGACCCGCTACGTCGCGGTCTACTCCTTCTACCGCGAGGGACTGGCGGCCGCGGGCGCCCGGCTGGCCGCCTACGTCGCCGAGGCGGGCGGCGACGTGATGGACGAGCCGGCCACCGCCCGGGCGCTCAGCGGCTACGTGCTGCGCGGGCTGGACTGCGGAGCGGTCGACCCCGCCGAGGCCGCCGCGGCGACCGGCCTGGACCGGGCCCGGCTGGAGGCGCTGGCCGGGCGCTGACCGGGGCCGGGGCCGGGGCCCGCCGCCCCGGCCCCGGCGGCGCTCCGGTGCCCCGCCGGCCGGGGTTAGGCTGGCGGGGCCGCCCGGGCCGCGCGTCCGGGGCGCCCCGCCCGCTCAGCCGTCCTCCGGGAGAACCGCCTCACCATGCCCGCCACGCCGGAGCCGACCCCCAGGCAGTACCTCACCGTCCGGGCCGCGGGCAGTCACGAGACCGAGATCAAGAAGTCGCGGTTCATCTGCCACCTCGCCCGGGTCGCCGACGAGGAGGAGGCCCAGGCGTTCATCGCGGGCATCCGCAAGCAGTACTGGGACGCCCGGCACAACTGCACCGCGTTCGTGGTCGGGGAGGACCAGCGCCGCGAGCGGTCCAGCGACGACGGCGAGCCCGGCGGGACGGCCGGCGTGCCGATGCTGGAGGTGCTGCGCCGGCGCGGGGTGACCGACACGGTGGCCGTGGTGACCAGGTACTTCGGCGGGATCAAGCTGGGCGCCGGCGGCCTGGTTCGGGCGTACGGCAGCGCGGTGTCGGAGGCCCTGGACGAGGTCGGGCTGCTGGAGCGGCGGCCGGTGGCGCTGCTGGCGGTGACGGCCGGGCACACCCGGGCCGGGCGGGTGGAGAACGACCTGCGGGCGGCCGGGTACACGGTGAGCGGCCTCGGCTACGAGGCGGCCGGGGTGCGGATCGAGGTGGGGGTGCCGGAACCGGAGGTCGCGGCGTTCCACACCTGGCTGGCGGAGGCGACCGGCGGCACGGCGGTCGCGGTGGCGGCGGGCCGTACGTTCGTCGAGGTGCCGGTCTGAGGCGGTGCCGCACGGGGCCGGCGAGGCCGGTGCCGCACGGGCCGGAGGTCCGTCGGACGGGGGCCGGGCGGCGTAGCGGTTCCGGACAGGTTTTCGGACAGATCCGGGTCGGCCGGTTTCGGGTCTGGCGTGCCCTGCCTAGCCTGGTCGGATCCGCCGACCAGGGAGCCGAGGCCGCGATGCCCGTCGTCCAGACCATCACGCTGGCGCCGGGGGCCGGCACGGGCTGGCACTACCATCCCGGCCGGGTCGACGTCGTGGTGCTCTCGGGGACGCTCACCCGGACCCTGCACGACGGCCGCGTCGAGGTCAGCCGCGCCGGGGACTCGCTGGTCGAACTGGCCGGACCGGTGCACGTCCACGTCGGCCACAACCACGGGACCGTCCCGGTCGTCCTGGTCGCCAGTTACGAGGCCCCGGAGGGGTGCCCGCTGGCCGTGCCGGTCCCGGAGCCGGAGTGGAGCCGCAGCGGCGCCGAGCACGGCGGGGACTGAGCCCGGACGCCCGACCGGAGCCGCCGCCGGCCGTGGAGCAGATCGCCGCGGCGCGCGCAGGGCGGCTTGAGTAGATTCACTCGAACGTATTGACGTGGCCCGGAGTCGGAACTTCCGCTCCGGGCCATGGCGTTTCCTGGGCAAGGTCCGGCGAACCGGACCAATGACCCATCGATGGAGGACACCGGACCCCACCCCCGCACCACGGAGGTACGCGCATGACCTCGGACCGCTCCCCGTCGTCGCCCGCCCATGCCGGTCCGTCCGGCTCCAGAGGCTCCGCGACGCCCTACCGGATGACCGTCACCACCGCGCTCCCGCACGCCGACGCCGTCGCGTTGGCCGACCGGCACCTCGCCGACTGGCTGAAGCAGGAGGGGTTCGAGGAACCCCCGCCCGTCGGAGCACCGCCTCTCGCAGCCGTATCCGTCCACGCGGCCGCCCCCGCACCCCCGGCCGCCGGGCCCGCCGCGCCCGTATCCGTATCCACACCCGCACCGCCGGCCGAGCGGCTCCGGCTCGGCGACCGTGTCCTGCTCGACCGGGACGGCGGCCCGCTCCGCGCCGGACTCCCGCGCACCGCCGGGACCGCGTCCGCGGAGGGCCGTCCCCCGGCCGCCGGCCGCTACGACCGCCGCCGGCTCCGCACCCCGGCCCCGCACGGGACCGCCCAGCTCACCGTCACCGTCGCGACCGGGCCCGCCGGCCCGACCTGGGTCCGGCTGGAGGCCGAGACGCACACCACCGACAGCGGCGTGCGGACGCCCGGCCGGGTGCCGGTGCCCGAGCCCGTCCGCACCCTGCTGCCGCTGCTCGACGCCGCGGACGGGCCGGTCGCCGTCCAGACCGCGCCGCGCGTGCTCGGCGCCGCCGGGGTCGACGAGCTGATCGACGAACTGTGCGACCCCGACCGCCGGATGCCCGTCGTGGTGGCGAGCGTCCCGGCCGGCCACTCCGTCGGCCCGTGGCTTGAGGAGGTGGTGGGCCCGCTCTGCGACCAGCTGCCGGGCCTCGCCACGGCCTACGTCCTCGACCCGGGAGCCCGGACCCGCTTCAACGTCGCGCTGGAGCACCACACCGTCTACGGCGGCGCGGTGCGCACCTACCTGCCCGAGGTGGACCCGGCCTCCCGGTTCGACGGTGCCCGGCACCCCGTGCTGGCCCGGCGCCGGATCGAGGAGGACCTCCGCCGGGCCGCCGGGCTGCTGGCCCGCGAGCCGCGCCGGATCGCGGCCGAACTCCCGCTGCCGCCCGTGCTGGCCGCCGTCCCGGTGCTCAGGGTGGTCCCGCCCCGGCCCCGGTCCCCGCTCGCGGTGCCGGAGCCGCTCGGCGCCCCGGCCGGGGTCCCGAACGCCGCGCCGGCCGCAGCCTGCCCGGACGCGTCGGCGCCGACTGGGCCGACAGCGCCGACAGCACCGGCCGAGTCGACCGAGTCGGCGGCGCTCACCCGGGAGGAACGGCAGGACCTCGCCGAGCAGCAGGCCCGGGCGGACGAACTGGAGCGGGTCCGGCACAGCCTGCGCCGTGAGCGCCGCCGGGCGTCCTCCGGCCGCCTCTGCACCCTGCCCGGTGCCGCGTCCGGACCGGCGCAGGCGGCCGCGCACAGCGGTCCGTCCTCGTCGCGCGGACGTTCGCTGTCCGCGCCGGCCGGGCGCCGCCCGGGCCGCCGGGCCGGTCCGTCCGGGGCCCCCGCCACCTTCACCGAACTGATGACCCGGCTGGGCGAGTTCCCGCTGCTCACCTTCACCGGCGACCAGAAGGCCGCGCTCGCCCTGGACGAGCTGCGCTGCGCCGGCACCGGCTGGGCCAGGCTCACCTGGGACGGCCTGACGGCGCTCCAGGAGTACGCCGAGGCGGCCGTGCACGGCCGCGCCGGCGGCGACTTCAAGCAGTGGTGCGAGCGCACCCCCGCCGGCTGCCACCGCTTCCCGCCCCGCAAGGCGGTGCGCGGCGAGTCCCGGACGGTGTTCAGCCACACCAAGTGGAAGCGCGAGCGGATGCTGCCGGTGCCCGAGTGCGTGGACGCCTCCCGGCGCGCGTTCATGGGCGCCCACCTGCGGATCGGCGGCGGCCGCACCGCGCCCAGGCTGCACTACCTCGACGACTGCTCGGGCAGTGGCCGGATCTATGTCGGCTACATCGGCCTCCACCTGACCAACACCCGCACCAACTGAGAGGCTTTGCTGACCGGTGCGTCCGTTCGGTGGACAATGTCCGGCAGGGGCGGACCCCGGGGTCGCCGGCCGCCCCGGGCAGGCGCCGGACGAGCATGGGGGAACGACCACCGATGCAGTACTCAGCAGACGGCCAGTCCGACGGTGCGCTCACCGCCCCCCGACCGGGCTTCCTGGCCTCGGTCTTCCGCGACCTCGGGGTCGAGGAACCGGACGGGGACGGCCCCCAGGTCCACGCCGCCGGTGCGGCCGGGGCAGCCGGTGCGGGGCCGGACGGCACGCCGCCCGGCCCGGGCCCCGGCCGGGGGTCCGGGCCGGGACCCGACGGACCGTACGGCGCGGGCGGCGACGAGGCGGTCGCCGCCCACGCCCGGGCCGCCGCCCTGACCCACCACCGCACGCTCACCGTCCAGGCCGAGCACGACCGGCTGGCCGACCTGCTGCGGCGGGCCGCACTGCCCGTCTCGGCCATGGACTTCGAGAGCCAGCTGCGCCGCTACGAGCCGCGGCCCTACCCCTCGGGCGGCCCCTCGGCAGGACCGGGCGAGCAGGACCCGGAACCGCGCTGGGAGGACTACGCGCCCGCCGAACCGGCGGCCGCCGACCCGGACGGGGCCCCGTCCCGCCGACTGCTGGACTCCGGCTACCAGCGCGAACTGGCCCAGGCCCGCCTCACCCACCAGCGCGCGCTGCGCGTCTGGCGCACCCGGCGGTCCGAGGCCGGCAGCCCGGCCGCGGACCGCGAACGGCGCGCCCACGAGGAGGCCGAGCAGGCCCGGGCACGCGCGGTCCGCGAGTACAACGATTCGCTGGAGGAGTGCCGCCGGGCGTACCGGCTGGCCGAACCGGCCGCCGTCGAGTCGCTGCTGGAGCGTGCGCTCGCCGCCGCCGAGACCGCCACCCAGGACCTGCCCGCGCCGTGCCGCGCCGTCTACCGCCCGCTGACCCGGACCGCCGTGCTCGACCTCGACCTGCCGTCCCCCGACGTCGCGCCCTCGCTCGCCGGCTACCGGCTGGGCGCCGACGGCGAGATCCTCCCGGTGCCGCGCCCCCCGGCCGACCGGGCCGCCGACTACCTGCGGCTGGTCGCCAGGCTGGCACTGCGCGCGCTCCAGGCCGCCGACGCCGTCGACACCGACGAGATACTGGCCGGCGTCGTGCTCAACGGCTGGCTGCGCGAGCCGGGCACGGCCGAACCGCTCTGCCTGCTGAGCGTGGACGCCGACCGGGACGCCCTGGCCCGCACCAGGCTGCTGCCCCCCGCCGACCCCGACGAGGAGCCGGACGGCGAGGGCGTCTACGCGGACGCCGAACAGGACGAGGCCCTGGTCCGGCTGCGCGGGCTGGGCGCCGCCGTCACCCCCGACCCGTACGCCCGGGCGGGCGTCGAGCCGGCGGCCCTGGCGGCCGCCACCGTTCCGGCCGCGCCGGACCTCTCGGCCAACGAGTTCGCCCAGCTGGTCCGCGAACTGCTCACCCGCGGCGGGCTGGCGCAGTGGAGCGTCCGGCTGCGCGGCCAGGCCGGGCTGGTGGCCACCGGCGAAGGAGCGGCCGGCAGTGCCCTCCCCGGCCGTTGGGTGGTCTGGGCCTCCCGCGGCGCGGACGCGGTGGGGGCGGAGGAGATCCGGACACTGGCGGAGGCGGTCCGCGAGGAGTCGGCCGAGCGCGGGCTCCGACTGACCACCGGCCGGTTCACCGACGGTGCGCTCGACCTCACGGGCGAGGACGGGCACCGGCACATCCACCTCGTCGACGGCGAGGGCGTCCGCGAGCTGGCCCGCACCCACCTCGGCCTGCCGCTCGCCGCCGGCCGCTGACCGGCGCCCCCGCCCGCCGCCGGTCGGCGGCCGGTACGGCGGAACCGAGGACGGCGGAACCGAGGACGGCGGGCCACCGGTCCAGTACGGTGGTCGGCCCGGCGCCGGGCCCTGACCCGTGCGGGCGGCTCACCCTGACGGCCCGTACGGCGGGCGCCGCCCGGCGCGCCGCGTGAGGCTGGGGGCGCGGGCGTCCGGGTGACCGGGGGCCCGGCCGAGTGACGGCACCCGGCGCCGGGCGGGGTGCCGCGGAGCCGTCCGGCACCGGTCGGCGGCCGGCCCGGGGACGGGCGGGACACGGGGGAGAGGGAATGGACAGACGGTCCGTCACGGCGGAGGAGCGGTGACCGCGATCCTGGTCGCGGCGGGGGCGTTCCTGATGACGCTGCTGGGCGGCTGGGTCGCCCAGCGCACCGGGGACCGCCGCCACCTGGTGCTCGGCTTCGCCGCCGGGCTGATGCTCGGGGTCGTCGCCTTCGACCTGCTCCCGGAGGCGCTGCACCAGGCGCCCGAGGAGGTCCACGGGGTGCCGGAGGCGCTGCTGATGTTCGCGGCGGGCTTCCTGACCATCCACATCGTCGAGCGGGCGGTCGCCATCCACCGCGGCCACGAGGACGAGTACGCCGAGCACACCCACGGCCAGCGGTCCGCGCACGGCCACGCCCACTCCCACGGCCGCACCCGGTCCGGGATCGACGGGCAGCAGGGGGTCGGCCTGACCGCCGCCCTCGCCCTGGTCGGCCACAGCCTGATGGACGGCTTCGCGATCGGCGCGGCCTTCCAGGCCGGCACCACGGTCGGGACGGTGGTCGCGATCGCCGTGGTCGCGCACGACTTCGCCGACGGCTTCAACACCTACACGCTCACCCGCCTGTACGGGAACGACAAACGGCGCGCGCTGACCCTGCTCGCGGCGGACGCGCTGGCGCCGGTGACGGGCGCCGCGATCACCCTGCTGTTCACCATCTCCGAGCACCTGCTCGGCCTCTACCTGGGGTTCTTCGCCGGCTTCCTGCTCTACCTGGCGACCTCGGACATCCTCCCCGAGGCGCACAGCCCGCACCCCTCGCGCTCCACCCTGTTCTGCACCCTCGTCGGCGTCGGCTTCATGTGGCTGGTGATCGGCTTCGCCGGCTGACGGACCCCCGGGTGCCGACGTTGATCCGCTGGCCCGCCGATCCGCCGATCCGGCGCCCGGCCGACCGGACGCCACCCCGCCCCGCGGTCACCCGCCCGCCCCGGACCCGTCCGCTCGGCTGTCCGCCACTCCGGCTGCCGACCCGGCTGCCGCCCCGCCCGCGGCGGCCCACCGGGCCTGCAGCGCCCGCAGCGCCTCGGTGATCGCCGGACGCCGGGACGCCTGGGAGCGCCAGATCGCGAACACCCGCCGGGCCGGTTCCGGCACCACCGGTCGGGCGACCACCCCCGCCGGCAGCACGCCCCGGCCCAGCCGCGGCACCAGGCCGACGCCGAGCCCGGCCGCGATCAGCGCGATCTGGGTCTCGAACTCACCGACCTGGTAGTGGACGTCCGGCTCCTCGCCGGCCTCGCGCAGCGTCCGGACCAGCCAGTCGTGGCAGATGTTGCCGGGCGGCACGCTGATCCAGCGCTGCGCGCCGAGCCGGCCCACCGGCACCACCGCGAGGCCGGCCAGCGGGTGGCCGGCGGGCAGCAGCAGATCCACCGGGTCCGGGCCGAGGTCCAGCCGGGAGAGGCCCTCCTGCACCGGCAGCGGGACCGTCGGCCAGTCCTGGACGAGCGCCAGGTCGACCTCCCCGCGGGCCACCAGCTCGGCCGCCGGGTACGGGTCGCTCTCCACCAGCCGGACGTCCAGCTCCGGGCACCGCCCGCGGAGATCGACCAGGACCCCCGGCATCAGCCCGCGCGCGCCGGTGGCGAAGGCGGCGACCAGCAGCCGTCCGACCGCCTGGCCGCGCTGCTCCTCCAGCCGGACCTCCGCCCGCTCCACCAGGCCCAGCACCGCCTGCGCGGTGTCGGCCAGCTCGCGCGCCGCGTCCGTCAGGACCACGCCGCGGCCCTGACGCTCCAGCAGCACCGTCCTGGTCTCCCGCTCCAGCTTGGCGATCTGCTGCGAGACCGCGGACGGCGTGAACCCGAGGGCCGCCGCAGCCCCGCCGACCGAACCGTGCACGGCCACCGCGTGCAGCGCCCGCAGGCGCCCCAGATCCATCATGAAGTGATACTAAACCGTGGGCTTCAGTATTCATCGCTGGTGCTACACGGTGGAGGGCCGCCATCCTCGACCCATGACCGCAACCCCGCAGGCCGCCCCGGGCGGCGGCATGAGCCCGCGTCACATCGCCCTGGCCGTCCTGGTGGCCGCCGTCTGGGGCCTCAACTTCGTCCTCATCCACGTCGGCCTGCAGAACTTCCCGCCGCTGCTCTTCTGCGCACTGCGGTTCGCCGTGGTCGCCGTCCCGGCGGTCTTCTTCGTCGGCCCGCCCAGGGTGGCCGTCCGATGGGTGCTCGCGGTCGGCCTGGTGCTCGGGGTGGTCAAGTTCGGCCTGCTCTTCCTGGGCATGCACGCCGGCATGCCGGCCGGCCTCTCCTCCCTGGTGCTCCAGGGGCAGGCCGTCTTCACCGCGCTGTTCGCCGCCGCCCTGCTGGGCGAACGGCCCGGCGGGCGGCGGCTGGCCGGGCTGGCCGTCGCGTTCGCCGGGATCGGACTCAGTGCCGTCGACCACGGCCTCGGCGGACCGGTCGGGGCGTTCGCCCTGGTCGTCCTCGCCGCGGCGGCCTGGGGCCTGTCCAACGTGCTGACCCGCCGGGCCGCCCCGCCGGACGCGCTGCGCTGGATGGTCTGGGTCAGCGCCGTCCCGCCGCTGCCGCTGCTCGCCCTCTCCCTGCTGGTCGAGGGGCCGGAGGCCGACCTGCGCGCACTGCGCGAGATCACCCCGGCCGGACTCGGCGCGATCGGCTACGTCGGGCTGGTCTCCACCCTGTTCGGGTTCGTCGCCTGGAGCTACCTGCTGCGCCGCTACGACGCCACCGCCGTCGCGCCCTACTCGCTGCTGGTGCCGGTGTTCGGGATGTCCTCGGCCTGGCTGCTGCTCGGTGAACCGGTCAGCCCGCAGGCCTGCGCCGCCGCACTGCTGGTGATCACCGGCATCGGGATCACCGCACTGCGTCCGGGCGCGAGCACGGGGCCGGGGACGGTGCCGATGCCGGAGTCGGATGCGCCGACCGACGCGGGGGCGCGGCGGCCGCGTACGCGGCCTCGGCGTTCCGCAGAGCCCGCAGCAGCGCGTCCTGGTCGGCCGGGCTGACCGGGCCGAAGTACTCCTGGGCGACCTCGTGCCGGACCTGGCCGATCCGCTCCACCGCCGACCGCCCGGCCGCGGTCAGCACGATCCGCACGGCGCGCCGGTCGGCCGGGTCCGGGGCGCGCTCGACCATGCCCGCCTCCTCCAGTGCGTCGACCACGGTGGTGGCCGAGCGCGGGGCGATGTGCAGCCGGTCGGCGAGGTCGCTCAGCCGCATGGCCCGGTCCGGCAGCTCGCAACCGGGCGCGTGCGCCAGGGCCCGCAGGGCGCGGCCCTGGCCGGGGGTGATGCCGTAGGGCTCCAGTCGTTCGCTGGTGAGGCGGCGGATCCGCTTGATCACCCGGGTCATCGCGTCGGCCAGCTCGGCGGCGGTGTCGGTGGCGGTGGCCGTCGTGGTGTCGGCCGTGGTGTCGGCGGCTGTGGTGTCGGAGTCGCCCGTGGCCGTGGCCGTGGTGTCGGCGGCGGCTGTGGCGTCGTTCGGAACGGGGGAGGAGCTCGCCGCGTCGTCGGTCGGCGTGGTGGTCATGGGCGGCTCTCCTCGGCAGGTGTTCGACCAAGGGTATCGGCCGCCTCCGGGCGCGGAAGCAGGCCCGAAAGGGGGCACCGGCCCGCCGCCGCACCGGGCGGGACCGGTCGGGGCGGTCCCGGTCGGGATCGGACCGGTTCGGGTGGTTCGGGCGGTTCCGGCCCGGCGGGCCGGGTGGGCGGGAGACGGGCCGGGGGCGGGCGGGCGACAGGCACCCGAAATATGTTGAGCCTGGCTCAGTATCTGGGTTAGCGTAAGCCCCGAGTGAGGGCCGCCTAAGTTCCCTCCCCGCACCCTGGAGGGCCCGTGCCCCGCTCCGAAGCCCGCGTCGCCACCGACCGTTCCGCCCGCTACGCCAAGCAGCTCGCCGCCCACATGAGCCGCAAGATCCAGACCGACTGGTCCGAGGAGACCGGCCACGGCACCCTCGCCTTCAGCCTGGGCACCGCCACGCTGGAGGCCACCCCCGACGCGCTGCTCCTCGCGGTCGAGGGCGAGACCGAGAACCTGCCCGGCCTGGAGGACGTGGTCGGCCGCCACCTGGTCCGCTTCGGCGCCCGCGACGAGCTGGTCGTCGAGTGGCACCGCGACAACGGCGAGACCGGCCTCGTCCACCGCAACGACGAGGAGCCGGCCGAGAGCTGAGCCGGCTGAGAGCTGAGCCGGCCGGCGGCCGGACCCGCCCAGGCCCGCGGGTGGTGCCCCACCGGGGGCCGCCCGGACCGGTCAGCGGCGGGCCGGCAGCCACCGGGCGAGGCCCAGCAGCACCAGACCGCCCAGGCACCAGCCGGCCACCACGTCGAGCAGCCAGTGGTAGTCGCTCCATGCCAGCCCCAGCCCCACGCCCGCCGCGAGCAGCGCGGCCCCGGCCGCCGACAGGAGCCGGTCCCGGGGGCCGACCGTCCGGGCCAGCAGCAGCGCCGCCACCCCGTACCCGAGCGTGGCGGTGGTGGTGTGCCCGGACGGGTACCAGCCCCACTGGTCGGCGGCCAGCGGCAGCCCGAACGGGCCGGGCCGCGCGAACCAGGCCTTCGCCGGAACCACCAGCAGCGGGATCAGCCCGGCCGTCAGCACCGCGACCACCCCCGGCAGCCACCAGCGCGCCACACCCGCCCGGAACTCCCGCCAGGCCGCCACCGCCCCGCCGAGGAACAGCACCGGCACCGCCACGACACCGCCGCCGAGGTCGGACAGGGCCTCGCCGAGACGGTTGAGCAGGGCGCTGTGCAGCCCGGCCCGGACCTCGTGCACGGCGTGCCGCACCCAGCGGTCCACGCCGAGGAGCGGGCCGTCCACCGCCACCTGCCAGGACACCACCACCAGCACCACCCCGAGCAGCACCGGCAGCGCCGGACGGCCGAGGACGCCGGACAGCCGCCCCGGAGCAGGGGGGAGAGCTCCGGGGCGGCTCTGATGATCGCCGTTCCGTGCGCCCCGGGGGGTGTGGGTCGGACGGTCGGTCGATCGGCTTTCGGTGTGTGCCACCCCGTGCGGGGCGGCCTGGTTGTCCTCGCGGGCGACGCGCGGTACCGACCCCGAAGGGGGTGCCGCGGACGGATCCGCCAATGGCTGGGGCTCGCTGTCCATCTGTGATGACACTACGTCAAGGTCCTTGCACGGCCGAGGAGCTTCAGCGATTCCGCACACCATCTTCACCGCCGCGGCGGACGGCGCCACACCGGGTCCGCATCGGCTCCGCCCCGGGGCCGGGTCGCGGTCCGAACCGGGGCCCTCCAGGGGGAGCGCCGGCACCGGCCAGGGGGCGCCCCGGGGCGGGAGCCCGTACGGTCGGGCCGTTCCGCGCCAACCGAACGGCCCGTGGGGACAGGAGTCCCCACGGGCCGTTCAGCGCTGTCCGGACATCCCTCCGGCGGGTCTCGGTGCGGCACCCCGGCGCGGGCGGGGCGGCGTGGCCGCGCAGGCGCGCGAGCGGGGCGTGCCGCGTCGGGCCGCGACGCCTCAGACGGCGGCGAACGCGCCTTCGAGGATGTCCAGGCCCTCGTTCAGCAGGTGCTCCGGCATGACCAGCGGCGGCAGGAAGCGCAGCACGTTGCCGTAGGTGCCGGCGGTCAGCACGACCAGGCCCTCCGCGTGGCAGGCCTTCGCGATCGCCGCGGTGACCTCGGCGTTCGCCTCCTTGGTGCCCGGCTTCACCAGCTCGACCGCGACCATCGCGCCGCGACCGCGGACCTCGCCGATGATGTCGAACTTCTCCTGCATCGCCCGCAGGCGGCCCAGCATGATCTCGCCGATCCGCTGCGCCTTGCCGTTGAGGTCCTGCTCCTTCATGGTCTCGATGGCGCCCAGCGCGGCGGCGCAGGCCACCGGGTTGCCGCCGTACGTGCCGCCCAGACCGCCCGCGTGCGCGGCGTCCATGATCTCGGCGCGGCCGGTCACCGCGGCCAGCGGCAGACCGCCGGCGATGCCCTTGGCGGTGGTGATCAGGTCCGGGACGATGCCCTCGTCGTCACACGCGAACCACTGGCCGGTGCGGCAGAAGCCGGTCTGGATCTCGTCCGCGACGAACACGATGCCGTTGGCCTTCGCGAACTCCACGATCGCCGGCAGGAAGCCCTTGGCCGGCTCGATGAAGCCGCCCTCGCCCTGGATCGGCTCGATGATGATCGCGGCGACGTTCTCGGCGCCGATCTGCTTGGTGATGATCTCGATCGCCTGCGCGGCGGCCTCGGCGGCGCAGTTCTCCGAGCCGGTCAGCCAGCGGTACGGGTAGGCCACCGGCACCCGGTAGATCTCCGGGGCGAACGGGCCGAAGCCCTGCTTGTACGGCATGTTCTTCGCCGTCAGGCCCATGGTGAGGTTGGTACGGCCGTGGTACCCGTGGTCGAACACCACGACGGCGGTGCGCTTGGTGTGGGCGCGGGCGATCTTCACCGCGTTCTCGACCGCCTCGGCACCCGAGTTGAACAGCGCGGTGCGCTTCTCGTGGTCGCCCGGGGTCAGCTCGTTGAGCTGCTCCGCCACGGCGACGTAGCCCTCGTACGGGGTCACCATGAAACAGGTGTGCGTGAACGCGGCCAGCTGCTCGGACGCCTTGGCCACCACGGCCTCCGCGCTGTTGCCGACGTTCGTCACGGCGATGCCGGAGCCGAAGTCGATCAGCGAGTTGCCGTCCACGTCCTCCAGCACGCCGCCGTTGGCGCGGGACACGTACACCGGCAGGGTGGTGCCGACGCCGGCCGCCACCGCACCCAGCTTGCGGGCCTGCAGCTCCTGCGACTTCGGACCGGGGATCGCGGTGACCAGGCGGCGCTCCTGCGGGAGCGGCGTTGCGGCGCTCATGGGTTTTCTCCAGACTTCTCGGCTCGGTGCTTCGCAGGCTACGGCGGCCCTCCCCGGCCGGGCATGCGCCACTCGGTAGCACTGGGCCGTCCGACTTGTCCGGCACGGCCAGCGAGGGCGACGCCACTACCGGCAGCCCGCACTCCACTACATTGAGCGCGGGCGTGTCGCCGGGGCGGCGGCATGGGTATGGCGGCACCGACAGCGTTCGGGCCGGCGGGCGAGGGAGCGGGGCCGTACATGGGACTGGACGGGGCACAGAGTCACGGCGAGCGGACCACCGCCACCCCCCTCACCCCGATGCCCCACCCGAGACCCCCGGCCCGCCTCCCCTTCGACCTCCCCACCTGGGTCGCCGCCCCCCGCCCCCCAGCCGCCCCGGGCATCTTCCGCCAGGGGCACCGGCAGCTCGACCCGGACCGGGCCGAGGTGGCCAAGGTGCCGACCTGGCCGCTCCTCCTCCGTGCGGGACTGAACGCGGTGGTGGGGTGGCTGGCCTTCATCTACGGGACCCAGCTCGCCCTCCATCTGATCGTTCTGACGGTCTGGGTCGAGCATCCGTCGGGGACGGCTGTGACTGTCGTCGGCCTTTCAGTGAACGTCCTCGTGCTCGCCGCAGTGATCAAGGTCTTCGGCCGGATGGGTCGGTGGCCCGAGGTGTGGCGGCGGTACGCGGCGCCGCTGCTGTCGCGGACGGTGACCGAGGCGGAGCCCGCCGACGAGGAGGAGGCGGCGGAGGCCGCTCGGCAGCGGGACCCGTGGGTGCTGCTGCGGAACGGCGGGGCGGCCGCGGCTGCCGGGAGGCTGGACGGGGAGGCGGTCGGCGACGTCGACTACGTGCGGATCCAGCGGGCCTGGGAGTCGGCCCAGGCGGATCCGGCGTTCCTCCCGGCCTTCGTCGAGCAGGTGGCGGCCCGTGGCGCGGCGGCGTTCGCCCACCCGTCCGAGGTGCGCGAGCTGCCGGGCCGGGTGGAGCGGCACGACCTGCTGGTGGGGCAGGTGCGCCTGGGTACCGCCCAGGACGTGCCGAAGAACCCGTTGACCCACCGGGCGGCGGGGTTCGCGCTGGACCCGGCGGTGCTGGGCACGTCGATGCTGGCGGTGGGCCCGGCCGGGACGGGGAAGACGGCCCGGCTCGCCCGGCCGGTGGCGGAGGCGCTCTGCCTGCAGGCCCTGGCGGGTACGGCGTGCGCGGTGGTGATCGGTTCGTCGGACGCGGATCTCGGGCCGGACGCCTGGTACGACGTGGTGATCGCGCCGGGCGAGGCGGGTTCCCGGTACGGGCTCGACCTCTACGGCGCGGCCCAGGACCCGGACGAGGCTGCGGCCCGGCTGGCCGAGGCGCTGCTCCCGGACGAGCTGACCGCGCGCGCGGAGTCCGCCCGGACGGCGCTGCAGCAGATGGTCGGCCCGTTCCACGCCGCGTTCGGCCGCTACCCGGGCGTGCGCGAGCTGCGGGCGCTGCTGGCCGGTGAGCCGGAGTCGCTGGAGGCCCTGGTGAAGGGCCTGCGCGCGGCGGGCCGGCTGGGTTCGTACGAGCGGGACCTGCAGCACCGGGAGCGGCAGCACGGCCGGGCGGACGATCCGGGGGCGCTGCTGGCGGACCGGCTGGCGCTGCTGGACCGGCCGGCCTTCGAGGGCGCCTTCGCGACGGACGGCTCGGGGCTCCCGCCGTTCGCGATGCGGGTGCTGGACCATCCGCTGCGGGTGCTGGTGCGGCTGCCCGAGCGCAGTCACCCGGAGGCGGCGCGGATGCTCTCCCGCCTCCTGGTGGGGCAGTTCGTGCAGGCCGCGGGGGTGCGCCGGGACCGGTCGCTGTTCGCCGGCCTGGTGGTGGACGACGCCTCGGCGGCGTTGGACGCGGGCATCGTGCGCGGGCTGCAGCGGCTGCGCGGGGCCAACGCCGGGGTGCTGCTGCAGCTGAGGACGCTGGTCGATCTGCCGGAGGCGTTGCGGGCGCCGCTGTTCGGGGCGGTGGGGTGCCGCGCGGCGTTCCCGGGCATCGCGCCCTGGGACGGCCGGCTGTTCTCCGAGGCCTGGGGGACGCACGTGGTGCAGGAGACGGCGGTGACGCTCGCGCCGGACACGTCGGGCGGGCTGGTGCGGCGGGCGGGGCGGTTGGGGCGGAAGGCGTTGTCGGGGACGACGGCGCAGACCGAGTCGGTGACGACGCGCGAGGTGGAGCGGCTGCGGTGGTCGCCGTCGGATCTGGCGCACGCGCTGCCGGCGGGGCACGCGGTGGTGTCGTTGACGTCGGTGTCGGGGGAGCAGGTGCCGCCGCTCCTGGTGGATCTGCGGGGGTGAGGCGCGGGTGAGGCGGGCGGGACGGGGACGAAGCTCGCCTTCGAGGAGGATTCGGCAGTGCGGGTTGTCCGGGGCGTCCATAATGAGGGGAGGAGTTCCCTCAGAGCCCTCAGCCCTTTTCCCGCCCGGCCGCAACGGTGCGGCCGGGTCGTTCCCCCGAAGGTGCCATGCCCCCCACACTTGCCTCCGTCGTCCGCAACACCTCGCTCCATCTGACGGTCCTCGCCGGTGCGGACCACCTGGAGCGGCCGGTCCGCTGGGTGCACACCAGTGAGCTGGACGACCCGACGCCCTTCCTTGAGGGTGGTGAGCTGCTGCTCACCACCGGTATCAAGCTGGGCCGGACCGCCGCGAAGCTGCAGGCGTACGTGCACCGTCTGGCGGACGCGGGGGTGGTGGGGCTGGGGCTCGGGGTCGGGTTGTCGCACACCGAGGTGCCGCAGCCGCTGGTGGAGGCGGCCGCGCAGCGCGGGCTGCCGCTGCTGCGGGTGCCGGAGCCGACGCCGTTCATCGCGATCAGCAAGGTGGTGTCGGCGGCGTTGGCCGCGGAGCAGTACGAGGCGGTGACGACGAGCTTCGAGGCGCAGGAGGAGCTGACCCGGGCGGCGCTGGGCAAGGACGGCACGACGGCGGTGGTGCGGCGGCTGGCGGCCCGGTTGGGTGGTTGGGCCGCGCTGTACGACGGGTCGGGTGCGCTGTCGGTGGTGGCGCCGGACTGGGCGGCGCGCCGGGCGGGTCGGCTGGCGGCCGAGGTGGACCGGCTTCGGCGGCGTCCGGCGCCGTCGAGCGCGGCGCTGCAGGGGCGGGCGCCGGGGATAGACACGGCGGACGAGGACTACGTGGTGGTCCAGTCGCTGGGGGCGGACCGGCGGGCGCGCGGGTTCCTGGCGGTGGGGACCGAGGACCGGATCACGCCGACCGAGCGCTACGTGCTGAACGCGGCGGTGGCGCTGCTGACGCTGACCCTGGAGCGGTCGCGGGAGCTGCGGCAGGCCGAGGAGAAGATGGGCGCGGCGCTGCTGCGGATGGTGCTGGCCGGGGAGGTGGCCACCGCCCGGCAGGTCGCGGCGGGGCTGTTCGGGGGGCTGCCGGAGGGGACGGTCCGGGTGCTGGTGGCCGGGGCGGGCCAGGGGGTGGACGCCGGGGAGGCGCTGGGCGAGCTGGGGGACCGGGCGGAGCAGGCCGGGGCGCGGGTGGCGGAGAAGCTGCTGGTGGCGCGGGAGGAGGGGGCGCACGGGCCGCGGCTGATGGTGCTGGCGCTGGACAACGGTGCGGTGCACCGGGCGTGCCTGGGTGCGGTGGAGGAGCACGAGGGGTTGTCGCTGGGTGTGTCGGCGCCGGCTGCGCTGGAGGACTCGGGGACGGCGTACGCGCAGGCGGAGCGGGCGCTGGCGGTGGCGTTGCGCGGTGGTCGGCGGTCGGTGGACCACGAGGAGGTCGGCGCGGGGTCGTTGCTGCCGCTGCTCGGGGAGGACGCCGTGACGGCGTTCGCGGAGGGGCTGCTGCGGCCGCTGCGCGACCACGACCGGACGGCGCGCGGTGACCTGGTGGCCTCGTTGCGGGCCTGGCTGTCGCGGCACGGGCAGTGGGACGCGGCGGCGGCCGATCTCGGGGTGCACCGGCACACGCTGCGGTACCGGATGCGGCGGGTGGAGGAGCTGCTCGGGCGGTCGTTGGACGACACGGACGTCCGGATGGAGCTGTGGCTGGCGCTCCGCTCCGGCGAGGAGTAGCCGGGGCGTGCGGTGGGCCGGCGGCCTGCGGCGGGGCCTTGACCGGCCTGCGGCGGGGCCGCTGGACGTGGTGGAGTGGCCGGGGTGGCGAACGTTACGCCGTGGCCAATCCGGTCGGCGCGCCGCCGCCCCTACCCTCGGTTCTGGCGCCACGTCCGTGGGGCCGTGAGGACGACGAGGAGAGGGCCGGTACCACGGTGACCACCACGTACGATTTCTGGCTGGCCGGCCGCCGGGCGAGCGGCGACGCCGACTTCGAGGTGCACAACAGCTGGGACGGCCGTCTGGTCGGCAGGGTGAGCATCCCCACCGAGGCCCAGGTCGAGGAGGCGCTGGACGCCGCCGTGGCCGCGCTGCCGGTGTTCGCCGCGACCCCCGCGCACGTGCGGTCCGCCGCGCTGGACCACGTGGCCCGGCGGCTGACCGAGCGCACGGAGGAGATCGCCCGGCTGATCACCGCCGAGAACGGCAAGCCGATCAAGTGGGCCCGCGGTGAGGTCGGCCGTGCCGTCTCCGTCTTCCGCTGGGCCGCCGAGGAGGCCCGCCGCACCAACGGCGAGACCATGCGGCTGGACACCGACCCGGGCGGCGTGGGCCGTTTCGCGGTGGTGCGCCGCTTCCCGCGCGGTGTGGTGCTGGGCATCGCCCCGTTCAACTTCCCGCTGAACCTGGTCGCGCACAAGGTCGCCCCGGCGATCGCGGTCGGTGCGCCGATCATCCTCAAGCCGGCTCCGGCGACCCCGCTCTCGGCGATGGTGCTGGGCGAGATCCTGGCCGAGACCGACCTGCCGGCCGGTTCCTGGAGCGTCCTGCCGGTGCCGAACGACCGGATGCCGGCGCTGGTGCAGGACCCGCGTCTGCCGGTGATCTCGTTCACCGGTTCGGACAAGGTCGGCTACCAGATCATGGACTCGGTGCCGCGCAAGCACACCACCCTGGAGCTGGGCGGCAACGCGGCGGCCGCGGTGCTCGCCGACTGGTCCTCGGAGGCGGACCTGGACTGGGCGGCCACCCGGATCGCGATGTTCGCGAACTACCAGGGCGGCCAGTCCTGCATCTCGGTGCAGCGGGTGATCGCCGACGCGTCGGTCTACGACGCGCTGCTGGAGAAGGTCGTCGCGAAGGTCGCGGCGCAGGTCACCGGTGACCCGAACGACGACGCGACCGACGTCGGCCCGCTGGTCGACGAGAACGCGGCGAAGCGCGTCGAGTCCTGGGTGGACGACGCGGTGGCCAAGGGCGCGAAGCTGCTCGCGGGCGGTACCCGTGAGGGTGCGACCTACGCCCCGACCGTGCTGGCGGAGCTGCCGGCCGACGCGATCCTGGCCAAGGCCGAGGTGTTCGGCCCGGTCCTGTCGCTGCACCGGGTGGAGGGCACCGACGAGGCGTTCGCCGCCGTCAACGACTCGCCGTTCGGCCTGCAGGCGGGTGTCTTCACCCACGACCTGCAGACCGCCTTCCGGGCCCACCGGGAGCTGGAGGTCGGCGGTGTGATCATCGGCGACGCGCCGTCCTACCGTGCCGACCAGATGCCGTACGGCGGCGTCAAGGACTCCGGTGTCGGCCGCGAGGGCGTCAGGTACGCGATGGACGACTACACCGTCGAGAAGGTCATGGTCCTCACCGGCCTCGACCTCTGACCGGTCCGGGTCGGACCGGTCCGGGTCGGACCGGTCCGGTCCGGCCTGCGGAAGGGCCCGGCAGCCTCGTGCTGCCGGGCCCTTCGCGTGCCCGGGGGCGGGCGGGGCGGGGCTCAGTCGCGGCCCGCGGCGGCCGCGACGGCCTCGGCGACGGTCGCGTCGCCGGCGATCAGTTCCAGGGTCTGCCCGGCGGTGCCCGGTTCGTGCAGCAGGGCGGCGAGGACGGCGGCGACGTCCTGCCGGTCGACCGGGCCGCGGCCGGTGGAGGGGGCGAGCCGGACCAGGCCGGTGCCCGGGCCGTCGGTGAGGCGGCCGGGGCGCAGCACCGTCCAGTCGAGCGTGGTGCGGGCCCGGACGGCGTCGTCGGCGGCGCCCTTGGCCCGCAGGTAGGTCTCGAAGACCTCGTCGGCGGGGTGGGCGGCGCCGGCGTCGGCGCCCATCGAGGAGACGATCAGGTAGCGGCGGACGCCGGCGAGTTCGGCGGCGTCGGCGAGCAGGACGGCGGCGTCCCGGTCGACGGTGAGTTTGCGGTCGGCTCCGCTGCCCGGTCCGGCTCCGGCGGCGAAGACCACGGCGTCGGCGCCGGTGAGCAGGGCGGCGAGTTCGGCCGGGGTGGCGGCCTCCAGGTCGAGCAGCAGTGCTTCGGCCCCGGCGGCGACGAGGTCCTCGGCCTGTTCGGGGCGGCGGATGATGCCGGCGGGCCGGTCGCCGCGGTCGGCGAGCAGCCGTTCCAGCCGGAGCGCGATCTGTCCGTGTCCTCCGGCGATGACGATTCGCATGGTTCCGACGGTAGCCCGGGGCCGCTCCGGCGTCCTGGTGAGCCGTGGTCGGGCCGCTTCCGGGGGCCGGCGTCGAGGAGGGGTGCCCGGGTGTCCCCGGGAGGTGGTCGGCGCGGGAGTGGGGCGGCCCGGCGTCCCGGGGAGGCGGCCGGGCAGGACACAATGGGCCCATGACTTCGCTCGCCCACCCGCAGCTGCGGTTCACCCCCGAGGTGAACGACCCCTCCGGCCCCCGGGAGCTGGTGATCCTCGGCTCCACCGGTTCGATCGGCACCCAGGCCATCGACGTGGTGCGACGCAACCCGGACCGGTTCCGGGTGGTCGCCCTGTCGGCGGCCGGCGGCCGGGTGGAGCTGCTCGCCGAGCAGGCCCTGGAGCTGGGGGTGCACACCGTGGCGGTGGCCGACCCGGCGGCGGAGCCGGCGCTGCGCGAGGCGCTGGCGGGCAGGGCGGCGGGCCGGTCGCTGCCGGCCGTGCTGGCCGGTCCGGACGCGGCGACCGAGCTGGCGGCGGTGGAGTGCCACTCGGTGCTGAACGGGATCACCGGTTCGATCGGTCTGCGGCCGACGCTGGCGGCGCTGCGGGCGGGCCGGGTGCTGGTGCTGGCCAACAAGGAGTCGCTGATCGTCGGCGGTCCGCTGGTGAAGGCGGTGGCCCGGCCGGGCCAGATCGTCCCGGTGGACTCCGAGCACGCCGCGCTGTTCCAGGCGCTGGCGGGCGGCACCCGGGGCGAGGTCCGCAAGCTGGTGGTGACGGCGAGCGGCGGCCCGTTCCGCAGCCGCAGCCGTGCGGAGCTGGCGGGCGTCACCCCGTCGGACGCGCTGGCGCACCCGACCTGGGCGATGGGTCCGGTCGTGACGATCAACTCGGCCACCCTGGTGAACAAGGGCCTGGAGGTGATCGAGGCGCACCTGCTGTACGACGTGCCGTTCGACCGGATCGAGGTCGTGGTGCATCCGCAGTCGGTCGTCCACTCGATGGTGGAGTTCACGGACGGGTCCACGCTGGCGCAGGCGAGTCCGCCGGACATGCGGATGCCGATCGCGCTGGGCCTGGGCTGGCCGGACCGGGTGCCGGACGCCTCGCCGGCCTGCGACTGGACCAAGGCGGCGACCTGGGAGTTCTTCCCGCTGGACGACGAGGCGTTCCCGGCGGTGGAGCTGGCCCGCGAGGTGGGCACGCTGGGCGGGACGGCCCCGGCGGTCTTCAACGCGGCGAACGAGGAGTGCGTGGAGGCCTTCCTGAACGGCCGTCTCGCCTTCACCGGGATCGTGGACACTGTTGCGAAGGTCGTGGCCGAGCACGGACAGTACGACGGTGGACGGGGCGGCGGTCCGGCGGCGGGAACTTCGCTGACGGTCGAGGACGTCCTGCACGCGGAGGACTGGGCGCGCGCCCGGGCCCGCGAGCTGGCGGCCGGCTGACCGTCCCGGCCCGGACCGGGACGACCGGTGCGGTGACGGGGACGACCGGCTCGACGGCCGGGACGACCGGTGCGGTGACCGGTGCGGCGGCCGGGCACCCGGTACGACGACAGGATGAGCGGAACGGCATGACGGAGGAGCAGCGGTGGCAACGGTGATGACGGTGGTCGGCATCCTGGTCTTCGTACTGGGGCTGCTGTTCTCGATCGCCTGGCACGAGCTCGGCCACCTCTCCACGGCCAAGCTGTTCGGCATCCGCGTGCCGCAGTACATGGTCGGGTTCGGCCCGACGGTCTGGTCGCGGCGCAGGGGCGAGACCGAGTACGGCCTCAAGGCGATCCCGCTGGGCGGGTACATCCGGATGATCGGGATGTTCCCGCCGGGCGCGGACGGGCGGATCACCCAGCGCAGCACCTCGCCCTGGCGGACGATGATCGAGGACGCCCGGGAGGCCTCGTACGAGGAGGTCAAGGAGGGCGACGAGAGCCGGCTCTTCTACACGCGCAGGCCGTGGAAGCGCGTGATCGTGATGTTCGCCGGTCCGTTCATGAACCTGATCCTGTCCTTCGGGCTGTTCCTGACGGTGATGATGGGCTTCGGCGTCTCGATGGCGGTGCCGACCATCGGCACCGTCTCGGAGTGCGTGGTGAAGGCCGGGCAGCCGACCGACACCTGCCCGGCGGGTGCGCAGCCGGCGCCGGCGTTCCAGGCCGGGCTGAAGCCGGGCGACAAGGTGGTCTCCTTCGACGGCGACCGGATCGGCGACTACGAGCAGCTCCAGGCCGACATCCGGAAGTCGGCGGGCAAGGAGGTCGTGCTGGTGGTGGAGCGGGACGGGCGGCAGGTCACCCTGAGGCCGACCATCGCCGTCAACGACGTGCAGAAGTACGACGCGGACGGCCTGCCGGTGAAGGGCGAGACGGTGCGGGCGGGCTTCCTCGGCTTCACGCCGTCCAGCGGGGTCGTCCAGCTGGGCTTCGGCCAGTCGCTGGACCGGATGTACGACATGGCGGAGAACGGGGTGGAGTCGCTGGCCGCGCTGCCCGGCAAGATCCCCGGCCTCTGGCACTCGGTGGTGGACGGTACGCCGCGCGAGGCCGACTCGCCGATCGGCATGGTCGGTGCGGCGCGGGTGAGCGGTGAGGTGTTCGCGCTCGACATCCCGGGCACCCAGCGGGTCGCCTACTTCGTGAACCTGCTCGCCGGGATCAACCTGTCGCTGTTCCTCTTCAACATGCTGCCGCTGCTGCCGCTGGACGGCGGTCACATCGCGGGCGCGGTCTGGGAGTCGGTCCGCCGCCGATTCGCACAGCTGTTCCGTCGGCCCGACCCGGGGCCGTTCGACGTGGCCCGCCTGATGCCGCTGGCGTACGTCGTGGCCAGTGTGTTCATCGGATTCACCCTGCTGGTGCTGGCCGCCGACCTGGTGAACCCGGTCAAGATCAGTTAGCCCGCCGGGACCGGCGGGTGCACGGGTGCCGGTCCCGGTGCCGTACCGTTGGAGCCCGGGTGCGCGATCGTCGGCCGCCCGGGTTCGGCCGTCGCAACGACCGGGCCGACCACACCTCAACCCCGGGGAACCCTGCGCACATGACCGCGATCTCGCTCGGTATTCCGTCTCTGCCGCTCAAGCCGCTCGCCAAGCGCCGTGTCTCCCGCCAGATCATGGTCGGCAACGTACCCGTCGGCGGTGACGCCCCCGTCTCGGTGCAGTCCATGACCACCACGGTGACCTCGGACATCAACGCCACGCTGCAGCAGATCGCGGAGCTCACCGCCTCCGGCTGCCAGATCGTGCGGGTCGCCGTCCCCTCGCAGGACGACGCGGACGCCCTGCCGATCATCGCCAGGAAGTCGCAGATCCCGGTGATCGCGGACATCCACTTCCAGCCGAAGTACGTCTTCGCCGCGATCGACGCCGGCTGTGCGGCGGTGCGCGTCAACCCCGGCAACATCAAGGCGTTCGACGACAAGGTCGGCGAGATCGCCAAGGCCGCGAAGTCCGCCGGCGTGCCGATCCGGATCGGCGTCAACGCCGGCTCGCTCGACAAGCGGCTGCTGGAGAAGTACGGCCGGGCCACCCCGGAGGCGCTGGTCGAGTCCGCGCTCTGGGAGTGCTCGCTGTTCGAGGAGCACGACTTCCGCGACATCAAGATCTCGGTCAAGCACAACGACCCGGTCGTGATGATCAACGCCTACCGCCAGCTCGCCGCGGCCTGCGACTACCCGCTGCACCTCGGTGTCACCGAGGCCGGTCCCGCCTTCCAGGGCACCATCAAGTCCGCGGTCGCCTTCGGCGCGCTGCTCGCCGAGGGCATCGGCGACACCATCCGGGTGTCGCTCTCCGCCCCGCCGGCCGAGGAGATCAAGGTCGGCAACCAGATCCTGGAGTCGCTCGGCCTGCGCGAGCGCGGCCTGGAGATCGTCTCCTGCCCGTCCTGCGGCCGCGCCCAGGTCGACGTCTACAAGCTCGCCGAGGAGGTCACCGCCGGCCTGGAGGGCATGGAGGTGCCGCTGCGCGTCGCCGTCATGGGCTGCGTCGTGAACGGCCCGGGCGAGGCCCGCGAGGCCGACCTCGGCGTCGCCTCCGGCAACGGCAAGGGCCAGATCTTCGTGAAGGGCGAGGTCATCAAGACCGTCCCCGAGTCGAAGATCGTGGAGACCCTGATCGAGGAGGCCCTGAAGCTCGCCGAGCAGATGCAGGCCGAGGGCGTCGAGTCCGGCGCGCCGACCGTCACCGCCGGCGAGTGACCGGCCCCGGTGGGCGGTAGTACGCCGCGGTTCTTCCGGAAGCGGGGCCGTCCGTGCGCGGACGGCCCCGCGGCCGTTCCCGGGTGGGGCCAGGGAGTAGGGTGCGGCCAGAGTCGTCTCAGTAAGGTGCTGTCTCGATGCTCGATCGAGGTGTGATGCTCCCCAGCTCGTTCCAGGCCGCCCGCGCCCTGGCGACCACCCGCGTACTGGAGCCGTCGGACCTCGCCGACGCCCTCGCGGTGCTCCACCGGGACCCGGTCGCCAACGCCTTCGTGGCCACCCGGGTGGAGGCCGTCGGCCTCGACCCCTGGCGCCTCGGCGGCGAGATGTGGGGCTGGTACGACGAGCGCGGCGAGCTCGACGCGCTCTGTTACGCCGGGGCCAACCTCGTGCTGGTCGACGCCGGGCCGCAGGCCGTCCAGGCGTTCGCCGAACGAGCCCGCCGCCAGGGCCGCCGCTGCTCCTCGATCGTCGGCCCGGCCGGCGCCACCGCCGCCCTCTGGGCCCTGCTGGAACGCAGCTGGGGCCCGGCCCGCGAGGTCCGCGCCCACCAGCCGCTGCTCGCCACCTCCGTGCCGTCCGCCGAGGTCGCCCCCGACCCGCTGGTCCGCAGGGTGCAGCGGAACGAGGTCGAGACGCTGATGCCGGCCTGCGTCGCGATGTTCACCGAGGAGGTCGGCGTCTCGCCGCTGGCCGGTGACGGCGGGCTGCTCTACCAGGCCCGGGTCGCCGAACTGGTCGCCTCCGGCCGCTCGTTCGCCCGCTTCGGCGAGGACGGCGAGGTGGTCTTCAAGGCCGAGATCGGGGCCGTCACCGAGGGCGCCTGCCAGGTCCAGGGCGTCTGGGTCGCCCCCGGGCACCGCGGCCGCGGGCTCTCCGAGACCGGCATGGCCGCCGTCCTCGACATCGCGCTGCGCGAGGTCGCCCCGGTCGTCTCGCTCTACGTCAACGACTACAACCTGCGCGCCCGCGCCGCCTACCGCAGGGTCGGCTTCCGCGAGGTCGGCGCGTTCATGAGCGTGCTGTTCTGAGCGGCGCCGTCCGGCGGGCCGCAGCGCCGCGGACGGCTGTTCCCGGCCCGGCCCGCACGCGGGCCGGGCGGGTAGTAACGTCCGGGTCATGGATCAGCTGACCGGGGTGACGATCGAGGCCATCGACCTAGCGGCGTGGGCACCGCAGGCGCTCGATGTCCAGGCGGTGGCGTTCGGGCTGACGCCCGAGGAGGTCATGGTCCGGCTGCACATCGTCGGCCGGCACGCGCAGCAGCCCGGGGTCGTCGCGCTGGGCGCGCTGGTCGGCGGCCGGCTGGTCGGCTTCGGGTACGGGATGCCCAACCGGCGCGAGCACTGGTGGAGCTCCGTGATCGAGCCCTACCTGGTGGCCCGCGGCCACGGTGACTGGCTGGACGGGGTGTTCGCCGTCACCGAGCTGCACGTCCTGCCCGAGTTCCAGGGCCGGGGGGTCGGCTCCGCGCTGATCCGCACCCTCTGCGAGCGGTCCGGACTGGGCCGCAGCATCCTCTCCGCGATCGACGCCGAGACGCCCGCCCGGCGGCTCTACCGCGCGCTCGGCTACCAGGACCTCGCCCGCGCGGTGCACTTCCCGAACACCGACCGCCTCTACGCGGTGATGGGTGCCCACCTGCCCCTGCAGGCGCCGCCCGGGCGTGCTCAGAGCGCGCCCGCGAACTCCAGGTAGAGCTCGGCGTCCGGCCCGCGTCCGGCCGCCAGCGCGTCCAGTCCCAGCTCGACGGCGCGCACCAGCGTCCAGCCGCGCAGCCGCTCGCGGTCCACCTCCAGCGCGTCGGCGAGCTGGTGCAGCCGGCGCCGGACGGCCGCCGGGACGCCCGGTGAGCCGATCAGGGTGTCCGCCCGGTCCAGCGTCAGCCGGGCCAGGTCGTAGGCGCGTTCGCCGACCAGCGGCCGGGGGTCGATCGCGAGCCAGGGCGCGCGGTCGGCGGCCAGCACGTTGCCGTGGTGGAAGTCGCCGTGCAGCAGGAACTCCTCGGCGGCCGAGGCGGTCAGCCCGTCGGCGGTCTCCAGCGCCTCGGCGACCAGGGCGTCGGCCTCGGCGGCGCCGGGCAGTCCGCGGTGGCGGCGCAGGGCCTCGGCGGTGCCCGCCGTCCGGTCGGCGAGGGCGGGGAACGGGTGGTCCGCGGGGAGCGGCACCCAGAGCCGGTGCAGCAGGCTGGTCGCCTCCAGCATCGCCTTGGGCTCGGCCAGCGAGCGGAGCGGGATCCCGCCGTGCAGCCGCTCCAGCAGCAGCACCCCTTCGGCGGGGTCGGACTCCAGCAGCAGGACGGCGCCGCGGCCGGCCCAGACGGCGAGGGCGTCGGGTTCGCGGGCGGTCTCGGGGGTGCGCAGACCCACCTTGAGGACGGCGGGGGAGAGGTCGTCGCGGTGCACGTAGGCCACCAGGCTCAGGCTGCCGCCCGGGTCGAGGACCCGCTCCAGCGTGAGGTCCCGGAGGGCGAGCTGTGCGGCCACCCGGTCGGGCAGCTCCGCGAGCCAGCGCCGCCCCTCTTCGCCCCGTCCGGCGGCGCCGTGCGCCAGCCACTCGGGGACCGTGATCTTCCCTGGTGCTGCCGACATGCTGGCCTTCCGGTAGCCGTTCCCCCGTGGTGTTACCCGTCCATTGTCGGCCATGGGGGCGAAACCGCAGGTCAGTGGAGCGGACGGGGGAGGGCCCGGAGCGGCCCGTACGGGTGCCGCCGGCCGTCGGCGCGGGGGTGGAAGCGCAGGTCAGCGGTCGGCCCGGGGAGGGCGGGACCGCGGCGGCGATCCGGGTCCGGTCAGCCGGCGGGGGTGGCCGCCTGGGTCGGGGAGGTGCTTCCGGCGGCCGTCGGGGAGGCGGTCGGGGAGGCGGTCGGTGCGGTGTCGGGCAGGCCGGGGAACGCGGTGGGGGCGGCGCCCCAGCGGCGGGCCCGGAGGGCGCACTCGCGCAGCGCGTCGGTGGCGGTGGTCCGCTGGGCGGCGGGGACGGCGGCCACCAGGTCGGCGTAGACGGTGGTGAGCCGGGTCTCGATGTGGGCGGCGAGGCGGGCGGCGCCGGCCGCGTCGGCGACGGCGAACGGCAGCTGGTAGCCGGCGGCGGCGGCGCTCGGGGTGGCGCCGGCCGCGCCGAGCAGCCGCTGCCAGGCGTCCCGGCGGTTCTGGTGGGCGGCGAGCGCGGTGCGGGCGTCGGTGCGCTGCTGGTCCTCGGGCAGACGGGCGCCCACCACGCCGTAGCCGTAGACCGCGGCGTGCTCGGCGCCGAGTGCCGTCTGGAAGGCGGCGACCGTCTCGGTACCGGCGGGGGCGCCGGACGCCGGGCCGCCGGACGCGGACGGACCGGAGGCGGACGGACCGGACGCGGAGGGCGCGGGTGCGGAGGGGGCGGCCGACCCGGAGCCGGTCGCGGCGGGCCCCGTGGGCGGGTCGGTCGGTCCCGGGGCCGGCACGGTTGGCGGCGGGGCGTCCCCGAGGGCGACGGCGTGCAGCACCCCGGCCGTGGAGACCGAGGCGAGCAGCCGGGCCAGCTGCGGGGAGGCGGCACCGAGGTCGGCCAGCCGGCCCTGGGCGGTCTGCCGTTCCAGCGAGGCGAGCGTGGCGGCGCTGGTCACGGCGGAGCCGGAGCCGGCGGCCGGGGACGTGGCGGAGTCGGTGCCGGTGCCGGGGGTGGTGGAGGCGGTGCCGGCGGCCGGGGCGGCGGCGGAGCCGGACGGGGCCGCCGAGGCCTCCGGCAGCCCGGTGGCCAGCGCGGCCCGGTGCTGGACCACCTCGGCCCGCAACGGCTGGAGCTGCGCCGCCTGCCCGGCGCCCGGTCCGGCGAGCAGCGCGTCGTACCCGGCGAGCAGGGTGTCGGTGGCGGCGACGGCACGCAGCCGGACCGGCTCGTCCGGATCGGGGCGGCGGCGCTCGCCGCCGGTGCCGCCGGTGCCGGTACCGGGCTCGTCGGTGCAGGCGGTGAGGGCTCCGCCGGCGGTGAGGAGCAGCCCGAGGGCCAGGAAGGTCCGTCGGCTGGGCGGCTGCATCGGCGTCACTCCGGGGCGTGTACGGGAGGACGGCCTGCCCGCCTGCCCTCGTTGGCGTGAATGATTACAGAATCCTCACGTCCCCGGGCGCGGATTGCGTTGCCGGCCCGGCCGCCGGGCCGGTGTGACCTTGCTCGCACCACCGCCGGGCCGGGCGGCCGCGCCCCGTCCGGAATCGGTGGATGGGCGCATCACCGGCTAGGCTTTGGGCCGAGCTGCCGCGACCCGGTGTGCGCCGGACCGGCGCCCGGGGGTGCGGAGCGCCCTTCCGACAACAGCACACGCGGCCGAGGAGTCCACCCGGATGAGCACCACCCACACCGACCGGCTGCGCGCGTTGCTGGAGCCGCTGGCCGCGCAGGCGGGCCTGGACCTGGAGGACGTCAAGGTCACCCAGGCCGGCAGCCGCCGCCAGGTGCAGATCGACGTGGACGCCGACGGCGGCGTGGACCTGGACGCCATCGCGGAGTTCAGCCGGGTGGTCGGTGAGGCCCTGGACGAGTCGGACGTGATGGGCTCCGGCGCGTACGTGCTGGAGGTCGGTTCGCCGGGCGCGGAGCGTCCGCTGGTCGCGCCGCGGCACTGGATCCGCGCCGAGGGCCGACTGGCCAAGGTCCACCTGGTCGACGGCGGGGAGATCGTCGCCCGGGTGCTGTCGGCCGACGAGGACGGCGCGCTGGTCGAGGTGCAGCCCGTGAAGGGCCGCGGCCGGCCGAAGGAGCGCCGGCTGGAGTACACCGAGGTCGACCGGGCGCGCGTCCAGGTGGAGTTCAACCGCAAGGACGAGCAGCTCCTCGACGAGGCCCCGGACTTCGCGGACGACTCCGAGGACGCGGACGACGTCCTGGCGGACGACGCCTCGGAGGAGGGGGACGACGGTGCGGAGTGAGGACCTGCGCACCGACCGCACCATGACGAACGTGACGAAAGACGAGGAGGCGTAGCCGTGGACATCGACATGAGTGCCCTGCGCACGCTGGTCAGCGAGAAGAACATCCCCTTCGACCTGGTGGTCGAGTCGATCGAGTCGGCCCTCCTCACCGCGTACCACCGCACCGAGGGCTCGCGCCGCCGGGCCCGTGCCGAGCTGGACCGCAAGACCGGCCACGTGACGGTGTGGGCCACCGAGGACCCGGCGGAGCTGGACGAGGGCGTCGAGCCGAAGGAGTTCGACGACACCCCGAGCGGCTTCGGCCGGATCGCGTCCAGCATCGGCATGCAGGTGATGATGCAGCGGCTGCGCGACGCCGCCGACGACCAGACCTTCGGCGAGTACGCGGGCAAGGAGGGCGACATCGTCACCGGTGTCGTCCAGCAGGGCAACGACCCGAAGAACGTGCTGGTCGACATCGGCAAGCTGGAGGCCATCCTGCCGCCGCAGGAGCAGGTCCCGGGTGAGGACTACCGGCACGGCACCCGTCTCAAGTGCTACGTCGTGGCGGTCCGCCGGGGCGTCCGCGGGGCGTCGGTGACGCTGTCCCGGACCCACCCGAGCCTGGTCAAGAAGCTCTTCGCGCTGGAGGTCCCGGAGATCGCGGACGGCAGCGTGGAGATCGCGGCGATCGCCCGCGAGGCCGGCCACCGCACCAAGATCGCGGTCTGGTCGCGCCGTCAGGGCCTGAACGCCAAGGGCGCCTGCATCGGCCCGATGGGCTCCCGGGTGCGCGCGGTGATGGGCGAGCTGCACGGCGAGAAGATCGACATCGTCGACTGGTCGGAGGACCCGCGCGAGATGGTCGCCGCCGCGCTGTCCCCCGCACGGGTGACCAGCGTGGAGATCGTGGACCTCCAGCAGCGCTCCGCACGGGTGATCGTGCCGGACTACCAGCTGTCGCTCGCGATCGGCAAGGAGGGGCAGAACGCCCGCCTCGCCGCCCGTCTCACCGGCTGGCGGATCGACATCCGCCCGGACACCGAGGGGCAGTCCGAGGACCGTCCCGAGGCCGGCGGTCGGGAATCCTCGGCCGAGTAGTCGGCGTTGTACCAGCCTCCCGCCGGTCCTCCCCGGATCGGCGGGGCGGCGCCATGTCCCTTCGGAGGGGTAGACTTGCCTTTGTCTGGCCGGACGCATGTCCGAGCACGCCCGGAACGCACCTGCGTGGGCTGCCGCAAGCGCGCGGCCAAGCACCAGCTGTTGCGTGTCACGGCGGTCGAGGGCGTCTGCGTCCCCGATCCCCGTGGCGCACTGCCGGGCCGGGGCGCACACCTGCACCCCGAACCGGCCTGCCTCGACCTCGCGGTCCGCAGACGGGCGTTCCCCCGGGCCTTCCGGCTCCAGGGCGCGCTCGACACCGAGCGGCTCCGCGAGTACATCGGGGAACGGGCGGGCGACACCCCGGAGCCCTGAGCTTCCCAGGCCAGGTCCGGTGGGGCACCCCCTCGTGACGGCCGCCGCTCGCGCGGCGGAGAACCACCGCAACAAGCACGGCAGACGGGCAGCCGCACGCCGTGCCACCAGTCAGGTACCTCGCGATGTGGAAGTAGGTCGAGATTGCGATGAGCACTCGATGAGTACGCGATGAGTACGCGATGGGTACGCCCATGAAGTAGCGACGGTCCGGCGGACGAGACCCCCCGGACTCATAGACAGGAGTGAAGTGGCTAAGGTCCGGGTTTACGAACTCGCCAAGGAGCTTGGTTTGGAGAGCAAGGCCGTGATGGCCAAGCTCACCGAGCTGGGTGAGTTCGTCCGTTCGGCGTCCTCGACCATCGAGGCGCCGGTCGTACGCAAGTTGACTGACGCGCTGGGAGTGGCCCCCACCGGTGGTGGTTCCGCTGCCAAGCCGGGCCCGCGGAAGCCCGCGGCGCCCCAGCCCGCCGGCGGCTCCGCCGCCGGTGCGGCCGCACCCAGGCCGGGTGCGCCCACCCCGGGACCGCGGCCCGCCGCGGCTCCGGGTCCCCGTCCGACCCCGGCCGCCGCGGCTCCCGCCGCCCCGGCCGCCCCCGCCGCGCCGAAGCCGGCCGGCGCCCCCGCACCGGGCCCGCGCCCGGCGCGTCCGGCCGCTCCCGCGGCCCCGGCCGCCCCGGCGGCCGAGTTCTCCTCGCCGGCCCCCGTGTCCGGCGAGACCCAGGCTCCGCAGGCCCCGCAGGCCCCGCGCCCGGCCTCGCAGGCCCCGCGTCCGGCCGGCGGTGCCCCCGCCGGCGGCGGCGCCCGTCCGGGCCCGCGCCCGGCCGGCCCGCGTCCGGGCAACAACCCGTTCACCTCGGGCAGTGCGACCGGCATGGCCCGCCCCGGTGACCGTCGTGCGGCCGCGCCCGGTGCGCGTCCGGCCGGTCCGGGCGGCCAGGGCGGCGACCGTCCGCGTCCCGGTGGCGACCGTCCGCGTCCGGGTGGCGCTCCCGGTGCCCAGGGTGCCGGTGCCCCCCGTCCGGGTGGCGACCGTCCGCGTCCGGGCGGTGCCGGTGCTCCCGGTGGCGGCGCCCCGCGTCCCGGTGGCGACCGTCCGCGTCCGGGTGGCGCTCCCGGTGCCCAGGGTGCCGGTGCCCCCCGTCCGGGTGGCGCCCCGCGTCCCGACGGCATGCCGCGTCCGGCCGGCCCGCGTCCGACCCCGTCGGGCATGCCGCGTCCGAACCCGGGCATGATGCCCCAGCGTCCGGCCGGTCCGGGCCCGCGTCCCGGCCCGGGTGGCCGTGGTCCGGGTGGCCCCGGCGGCCGTCCGGGCGGTCCGGGTGGCGCCGGTGGCGCCCGTCCCGGCTTCGCCGGTCGTCCGGCCGGTCCGGGCTCGCGTCCGGCCGGTGGCGGCTTCGGCGGCCCCCGTCCCGGTGGCGGTGCCCCGGGTGGCGGCGGCGGCTTCGGTCCGCGTCCCGGCGGCTTCGGCGGCCGTCCCGGCGGCCCGGCCGGCCGTGGTGGCACGCAGGGTGCGTTCGGCCGTGGCCCCGGTGGCCGTCCGGCCCGTGGTCGCAAGTCGAAGCGGGCGAAGCGCCAGGAGTACGAGGCCATGCAGGCCCCGTCCGTCGGCGGTGTGATGCTGCCCCGCGGCAACGGCCAGACCGTTCGCCTGTCCAGCGGCGCCTCGCTGATGGACTTCGCGGAGAAGATCAACGCCAACCCGGCCGCGCTCGTCTCCGTCATGTTCAACCTGGGTGAGATGGTCACCGCGACCCAGTCGGTCTCCGACGCCACGCTGCAGCTGCTGGCGGACGAGATGGGCTTCGTCCTGGAGATCGTCAGCCGGGACGACGAGGACCGCGAGCTGCTGGAGTCGTTCGACATCGACTTCGGTGCCGACGAGGGCGACGAGGACCAGCTGGCCGCGCGCCCGCCGGTCGTCACCGTCATGGGTCACGTCGACCACGGTAAGACCCGCCTGCTGGACGCGATCCGCAAGTCCAACGTGGTGGCCGGCGAGGCCGGTGGCATCACCCAGCACATCGGTGCCTACCAGGTGGCGACGACGGTGAACGGCGAAGAGCGCCCGATCACCTTCCTCGACACCCCGGGTCACGAGGCGTTCTCCGCCATGCGTGCCCGTGGTGCCAAGTCCACCGACATCGCGATCCTGGTGGTCGCGGCCAACGACGGTGTCATGCCGCAGACGGTCGAGGCGCTCAACCACGCCAAGGCCGCGGGTGTGCCGATCGTGGTCGCCGTCAACAAGATCGACGTCGAGGGCGCCGACCCGACCAAGGTCCGCGGTCAGCTGACCGAGTTCGGTCTGGTGGCCGAGGAGTACGGCGGCGACACCATGTTCGTCGACATCTCCGCGCGCCAGGGTCTCAACATCGACCAGCTGCTGGAGGCCGTGGTCCTGACCGCGGACGCCTCGCTCGACCTGCGGGCCAACCCCGACCAGGACGCGCAGGGCATCGCGATCGAGGCCCACCTCGACAAGGGCCGCGGCGCCATGGCGACCGTGCTCGTGCAGCGCGGTACCCTCCGCGTCGGTGACTCGATCGTGGTCGGCGACGCCTACGGCCGCGTCCGCGCGATGCTGGACGAGAACGGCAACAGCCTCGCCGAGGCCGGTCCGTCCCGCCCGGTGCTGCTGCTCGGTCTGACCTCGGTGCCCCGCGCCGGCGACAGCTTCATCGTCGTCGACGAGGACCGCACCGCCCGTCAGATCGCCGAGAAGCGCTCGGCCCGCGACCGCAACGCCGCCTTCGCGCAGCGTCGGGTCCGGGTGTCCCTGGAGGACCTGGACAAGGCCATCGCCGCCGGCTCCATCGAGCAGCTCAACCTCATCATCAAGGGTGACGTCTCCGGTTCGGTCGAGGCCCTTGAGGACGCCCTCGTCAAGCTGGACGTCGGCGAGGAGGTCGAGCTCCGGGTCCTGCACCGCGGTGTGGGTGCCATCACCGAGTCCGACGTGGACCTGGCGATGGGCTCGGACGCCATCATCATCGGCTTCAACGTGCGCGCGGAGGGTCGTGCGCGCGCCGCGGCCGACAAGGAAGGCGTGGACGTCCGGTACTACTCGGTCATCTACCAGGCGATCGAGGAGATCGAGAACGCCCTCAAGGGCATGCTCAAGCCGGAGTACGAGGAGGTTCGCCTCGGCTCCGCGGAGATCCGCGAGGTGTTCCGCTCCTCCAAGTTCGGCAACATCGCCGGTGTCCTGGTCCGCGAGGGCCTGCTGCGCCGCAACGCCAAGGCCCGCCTCATCCGCGACGGCAAGGTCGTGGCGGAGAGCCTCACCATCGAGGGTCTGCGCCGCTTCAAGGACGACGCGACCGAGGTCCGCGAGGGCTTCGAGGCCGGTGTCACGCTCGGGTCGTTCAACGACATCAAGGTCGAGGACGTCATCGAGACCTACGAGATGCGCGAGAAGCCGCGCGCGTAAGCGAGTGGTGTCCGGGGCCGGTCGACGGGTGGAATTCCCGTCGACCGGCCCCGGTCTCGCTGTGTAGGGTCCAGGGACACCGGGCACTCCCCGGCACCAGCCCGGTCCAGGGCTGTCCCCGAGGCCTCCAGGTCGGCGAGACCTGTCACACATGTTCGTGGGAACACTCACTTTCGACCTGCTGTTGGGCGAGGTCCACTCGCTCAAGGAGAAGCGGTCGATCGTGCGGCCCATCGTGGCCGAACTGCAGCGCAAGTACAGCGTGTGCGCTGCCGAGACCGGGAACCAGGATCTGCACCGCAGGGCCGAGATCGGCCTCGCGGTGGTGTCCGGCGAAGCCGGGTACGTCACCGAGGTCCTGGACAGCTGTGAGCGGTTGGTCGCCGGCCGCCCCGAGGTTCAGCTGCTCTCCGCCAGGAGGCGCTACCACAACGACGACGATGAATGAGATCTGCGGAGCGGACCGGTGCGAGTCGCCGTTCTCACACAGATCAGGACCGAGAGCGCCCACAAGGCTGGGCGCGGGCCGGTACTTTGGGGCAGGGGCCCCGACGGGCGCGCAGCATGCCCGAGTACCCGGCCCACTGCACGAGGAGGCAACGTGACCGACACCGCAAGGGCGCGCAAGCTCGCCGACCGCATCCAGGTGGTCGTCGCCCAGACCCTGGAGCGGCGGGTCAAGGACCCGCGTCTGGGGTTCGTGACCATCACCGACGCGCGGGTGACCGGTGACCTTCGCGAGGCCACCGTCTTCTACACCGTCTACGGTGACGACGCCGAGCGCGAGGCCACGGCCGCCGCGCTGGAGAGCGCCAAGGGCGTGCTCCGCTCCGAGGTCGGCAAGCAGACCGGGGTGCGTTTCACCCCGACGCTGACCTTCGTCGCGGACGCGCTGCCGGAGAACGCCCGGAACATCGACGACCTGCTCGACCGGGCCCGGGCCATCGACGCGGCGGTGCGCACCACCGCCGCGGGCGCGGCCTACGCCGGAGACGCGGACCCGTACAAGGTCCCGGCGTCCGAGCGTGACGACGAGGACGAGTAGTCATGGCGGGTGAGCCGGCGGAGGCCGGTTCGACAACCGGTACGGCCACGGCCGGTACGGCCACGGGGGCATCCTCCACCGACACGGTGGAGGGTGCCCTCGCGGTGCTTCCGGGGCCGCGTGCCGAGGAGAGCGGCTTCGAGCTGGTCTGGCAGCAGGTGGTCGCCGAGATCGGGCGGGCCCGCTCCATCGACCTGGTCTGCCACATCTGCCCGGACGGCGACGCGCTCGGTTCGGCCCTGGCCGCCGGGCTGGCGCTGCGCGGCCTCGGCAAGGAGGTGCGGGTCTCCTTCGGCGACGACCCGCAGGTCGTGCCCGAGTCGTTGGCGTTCCTGCCCGGCCAGGAGCTGATCGTGCCCGCCTCGGAGGTGCCCGGCACCCCGGAGCTGGTGCTCTGCTTCGACGTGGCCGCGGAGAGCCGGCTCGGCCTGCTGCACGCCAAGGCGTTCGCGGCGCCGGTGCTGGTGGTCTTCGACCACCACGCCTCCAACCCCGGCTTCGGCACCCACCAGCTGATCGACCCGGGCGCCCCGGCCACCGCCGTCCTGGTGGACGAGCTGCTGCGGCGGCTCGGCGTCGAGCTGGACCAGGACCTGGCCACCTGCGTGTACACCGGGGTCGCCACCGACACCGGCTCGTTCAGGTACCGGGCGACCACGCCCGCCACCCACGAACTCGCCGCCCGGCTGCTGGCCACCGGCATCCGGCAGGACCTGATCTCCCGGCAGCTGTGGGACACCTCCTCCTTCGGCTACCTCAAAGTGCTGGCCGGTGCGCTCGACCGGGCCGTCTACGAGCCGGCCGCGGCCGACGGGCTCGGCCTGGTGTGGACCTGGGTGCCGTACCAGGACCTCGTGCTGTTCAGCGTCACCGTCGAGGAGATCGAGGGCCTGATCGACATCCTGCGCCGCCCGGCCGAGGCCGAGGTGGCGCTGGTGCTCAAGCAGGACCCGGACGGCACGCTGCGCGGCTCCTCCCGCTCCAAGGGCGCGGTGGACGTCGCCGCGGCCTGCACCGCGCTCGGCGGCGGCGGGCACACCTTCGCGGCCGGCTTCTCCGTCCGGGAGGACGTCGCCGCCGTGGTGGAGCGGTTCCGGGCCGCGCTGCGGCCCGTGTAGCCGGCCGCGGCGGGGCGGCGCGCGGTGCACCGGTGCGGTGGCGCCGTGCGGCGGGGCTCCGCGGCGGCGGCCGGGCGGTGCGCCCGCGCGCGCGACCGGTGCGGTCGGCGTGGCGCCGGCGGCCGTCCCGTGTAGTTGACCATCCTCAGAGAAAGAACCCGATGAAGCGCAAAGGCACCGGTCCGGACGGCCTGGTCATCGTCGACAAGCCGGAGGGCATCACCTCGCACGGGGTGGTCGCCAAGCTGCGGTGGCTGGCCGGGACGCGGAAGGTCGGCCACGCCGGCACCCTCGACCCGATGGCCACCGGGGTGCTGGTGATCGGCGTCGAGCGGGCCACCCGGCTGCTCGGCCACCTGATGCTCACCGCCAAGACCTACGAGGCGACCGTCCGGCTCGGCCAGACCACCGTCACCGACGACCGGGAGGGCGAGGTCACCGCCGCGACGCCGGCCGACGCGGTGCGCCGGGAGGACATCGACGCCGGGATCGCCGCCCTCACCGGCGAGATCATGCAGGTGCCGTCCAAGGTCAGCGCGATCAAGATCGACGGCAAGCGGTCCTACGCGCGGGTGCGCGAGGGCGAGGACTTCGAGCTCGCCGCCCGGCCCACCACGATCCACTCCTTCACCGTCCACGAGCAGCGCGCCGCCGTCGCCGAGGACGGCACGCCGGTGATCGACCTGGACGTCACCGTGGAGTGCTCCTCCGGCACCTACATCCGGGCGCTGGCCCGTGACCTCGGCGCCGCGCTCGGCGTCGGCGGGCACCTGACCGCGCTGCGGCGCACCAGGGTCGGCCCGTACGGGGTGGAGTCGGCGCGGACCCTGGAGCAGCTGGAGGAGGCGGTCACCGGAGGCGCCGAGGGCGCCGGGGCGCCGCTGGAGGTGCTGCCGATCGGTGCGGCCGCGGCGGCCGCCTTCCCGCGCTGGGACCTCGACGCCGACCAGGCGAAGCAGTTGTCGCACGGTGCCCGGCTGAAGGCGCCCGGGCTGGGTGTGGACGGGCCGATCGCGGTGTTCGGGCCGGACGGCGGGTTCCTCGCGCTGGTGGAGGAGAAGGGCGGCCAGGCCCGGCCGGTCGCGGTCTTCGTGGGCTGAGCGGGGTCCGACGGCGGGGCCCCGGGAGCTTTCGGCTCCCGGGGCCCTTTCCGGTGGGCGGGGTTCCCGGTGGGATTTCGAGCGTCCTGGGCACCGAACGGACCTCCGCATCGACCTCCGCATCGACCTCCGAACGGACCTCCGAGTCGACCTCCGAACGGGTTCCGGGCGTCGGGCCGGAGGGGAGAGCAGGGGCCCGTAGCCCCCGGAGTTCACCCGCACGGGGGAGCGCGCGAGGTGAACGGCGGTCGTGAACGGCGCGGGCGCGGTCGGTCCGCACCCGCGCCGGGCAGGCTCCCGGGCGGCGAGCAGGCCGCCGCGACGAGTCCACTCCCGGGCCGGCCGGCCCTGCCGGGAGGGCTGCGCGAATGCCGGGACTTCTGGGTTTCCTGGGCTTGCCGGTGGACGACGGGGCCGCGGGCGACCCCGGCCACCGGCTGCTGCGGATCCGCGACCGGGACGGACGGCCGCGCGGACTCGGCTTCGTCCTCGACCCGCAGGGCACCGTCCTCACCGCCCACGAGGCCGTCGCCGGCCTCGACCGGATCGTCCTGCACACCCCGGGCGGCCAGACCCGGGTCCTCGGCCCGGACGACGTCCGGGAGCTGCCCGGGCTCGGGCTCGCCCTGCTGCACACCGGCACGGTCGGCGGGGTCCCGGTGCCGCCGCTGCCGGTCGGGGCGGCACCGGGCGCGGGCGGCGGGGACGTGCTGCTGGTGCCCGTCCCGGTCTGGGCGGACGGCCGCCCCGACGGGCGGACGGTACTGCTGCGCTGCGGCGTGGCCGCGACCACCGGGGCCGTCTACGGGTGGGCGGACCGCTTCCACCCGATCGACGGCGCCCTGCTGCTCGACGTGCCGTCGGCCGCCGACGCGGCCGCGGTGCCGGCCGGTGCGCCGGTGCTGGACGCCCGCAGCGGCACGGTGGTCGCGGTGGTCGCGCCCGCACTGCGTCACCCCGGCCGGCCGGGGCCGCCGATCGCCGTCCCGGTGGCGGTGGCCATGGCGGACACCGGGGGCGGCGGGACGGAGCTGGCCGGAGCGCTCGCCCGCAACGCGGCCGGTGTGCCGGCGTACGGCGGCGCGCTCAACCTGGCCGGGGTGCTCCGGCTGGCCTCGGCCCAGCTGGCCGGGGCCGGTGCGGGGCCCGGCCGGGTGGCCGGTCTGGCCGCCGACCGGGTGGACCGGCCGGACGGGCTGGGGGAGTGGCCCGGCCACGACGGCAGCGACGGCGGCGACGGGAGCGACGGCGGCGCGGGTGGTGCGGCCCGACCGGGCGGCCCGGCGGGGGCGGGGGCCGGAGTCGTCGCGCTGGTGGGGGCGCCCGGGTCGGGACGGAGCACCGAACTGGCGGCCCTGGCCGCCCGGCGCGGCGGAGGGGAGCACCCGCGGCCCACGCTCTGGCTGCGCGGAGCCGACCTGGCTGCCGGGGACACCTCGCTCGCGGACGCCGTCGAGCGGGCGCTCGCGGCCGCGGCGGCGGAGCTGGGGACCCCGCCGCCCGCGCCGGGCGGGGTGGCGGCGCTCTGCGCGGCGGCCGGGCGGCCGCTGCTGGTGGTGCTGGACGGGCCGGAGGAGGCGCCGGTGCCGCTGGACGCCGACTGGCTGCGTGCGGCCGCACGGTGGCTGGCGGCCGGTGGCGCGCGGCTGCTCACGGCCTGCGGGGAGGAGGCCTGGGAGCGGCTGGCACCGGGGGGCGGCGCGGGGGACTTCCTGGTCCCGGCGGGCGGGCCGGAGCTCGCGGCGTCCGGGCCGGTCGGTGGGTCGGCCGCCTCGGCCACCGCGGCCGCTCCCGCCGTACGGGTGGTCGTCCGCCGGCTGGGACCGCTCCCGGCCGAGGCGGCGGACCGGGTCCGCCGCCGGTACGGGCTGCCGCCGGGGTGGCCGGAGGACGCGGACGCCCGGCACCCGCTCGCCGTCCGGCTGGCCGGGGAGCTGTGGGCGGAGGGGCTGCGCGGGGAGCCCGCCGGCCGGGGCGAACTGTTCGCCGCGCACCTCGACCTGCGCTGTCTGCGGGCGGCCCGGCGGCTGGTCGAGGACGGCCGGCCCCGTCGGCCGGGGGCCCACCGGCGGGGCGCCGTCCGCCCGGCCGGGCACGGGCGGGTGCGGCGGCTGGCGGCGGCGGTGGCGGGCCGGGTGCACGAGGCGGCCCGGCGGATGCTCGGCGCGGAGCCGGGCGGACTGGGCCGGGCGGCGTTCGAGGAGCTCTTCCCGGCCGCGGGCGGCTGGGCCGCCGCGGTGCTGGCGGAGGGGCTGTTCGTGCCGGCCGGGCCGGGCTACCGCTTCGCGCACGGCGAGTTCGCCGACTGGCTGCAGGGCCTGCACCTGGACCTCGACGCGGCGCTGCGGCTGCTGCTCGGCGAGGCCGAGGACACCCGCCCCTCCGGGGAGGTGCGGACGGTGCCCCGCTGCAGGGTCGGCCCGGTGGCCGCCGCGCTCCGGCGGCTCGCCGACACCTGGGGCGCGCCGGCGCTGGACCCGTGGCTGCACCGGATCTGGCGGGCCCTGGACCTGCGCCCGTCCGGCAGTGAACCGGGGTGGTGGGCCGGGCGGTTGCTCACCGCGGGTCTCGCCGCCAGCCCCGACCTGGCCGAACACCGGGCGCTGCTGGAACAGTTGGCCGAACGGATCGTCGAACGTGCCGCGGAGGCAGGCGGGTTCGAACAGCTCCCGGACTCCGGGCTCGGCCGGTTCGGGCCGGCGTTCTGGGCCGGTCTCGGCCTGCCCCTCGAACGCGAACTCGCGCTGTACCGGCGCCTGGTGGCCGCCGACGGCCCCGACCGGCGGTTCCTCGCCGCGGTGGCCGACCGGCTCCGGGGCGACCCGGCGGGCGTGCTTCCGCTGCTCTGCGCCTGGTTCGACGATCCGCGCCGGCTGCCCGCCCGCCCCGGCAGCACCGTCGCCGACCTCGTCCACGACCTGCTGTACACCCACCGCGCCCTGGCGCTGGACGAGTTGACCGAGGCGCTGGCCGGCGCCGCGCACCCCGGGGCGGACGCGCTGCTCGCCGTCCTGGCCGCCGAGGAGCCCTCGGCGCTCTGCCGGGCGGTGGACCGCTGGAGCCACGACCCGCGGCCCGAACGGCATGTCGCCGCCGCCGTGCACGCGCTGCGCGCGGCACCGTACGCGAGCGGCGCCGGGCCGGAGCTGCTGCGGTTCACCGCGCTCGCCCTGCTCGCCCGGGAGGACGAGTCGGGCCTGCACGGTGCGGCGCTCGCCCTGCTGGTCCGGGACGCGCGGACCAGGGCCGCCCACCTGCCGGCGGCGCTGGCCGCCTACCGGCGCGGGGAGGACGGCTTCCTCACCGCGCGGGCGCTGGCCCCGGCCCTGGAGAGCGACCCGGAGCCGGTGCTGGCCGCGCTCGCCGCCCGGTTGGACGGACCGGAAGCGGCGGCGGGCCCCCTCCGGCCGGTCCCGGGGCCGAGCGTCACCGGGCCGCCGCCGACCGGGCCGAGCGTCACCGGGCCGCCGGTCGCCGGGACGCTCCGGGTGCTGGCGGACGCCCGTTCGCCGTCGGCCGTCCGGCGGGGCGCCGAGCTGACGGCCCGGCTGCTGCGCCAGCGCCCGGCGCTGGCCGGGCCGGTGGCCGTCGACTACCTGGGCCGCCGACTGGCCGGCGGGGCCGTCGACGGCGCGGCCGCCCGGCTGGAGCTGCGGGTGCTGTTGAGCAGCGCGCTCGCGGCCCGGGCCGTCGCCGTCCGCCGGCCGTTCGCCGAGGTGCTGTCCCGTCCGGTGGCCGACCCGGTGGCGGACGCCCTGCGCTGCGAACTGCTGGACACCCTGCTGGCCACCGAGACCGATCCGGAGGTGCTGGCCGCCGCCGTGGCCGCGCTGGCCGAGCACTGCGCGGCCGAGCGGCCGGCCAGGGCCCGGGCGGTGCTGGTCCGGGCCGCCGCCGGGCTGCCGGACCCGGACGGGCTGCTGGTCCGCTGCGCCGGCCGGTCGGCGGCGTTCGCGCTGCTGCTGGCGCGGTGGCCGGAGGACGGCCGCCCGGCGCGCCCGGCGGGGCCCCGGCTGGACCGGCTGCGCGCCCTGGTGGCGGCGGGCCGGGATCCGCAGTACGCGGCCGCCGAGGCCGAGCGCCGGACCGGGGGCGACGCGGACGGCTTCGGCGACGGCTCCGGAGGAGGGCTCGGCGAGGGGCCGGTTGCCGGGCGCGGGGCGGGGACGGAGGTGCTCCGGGCCTCCGCCGCCGGGGCCCGGCACCCGGTGGTGCGTCCAACCCGCCTTCCGGTGCCGAACTCCGGACAGGCGCATGGCACGCTATAGGGGTTCGGGTTTTGAGCGTTTGAGCGTACAGAAGGTACGCGTCGTACGGAACAAGGAGCGGTCAGGGTGCAGCGCTGGCGTGGCCTGGAGGAGATCCCCGGTGACTGGGGACGCAGCGTCGTCACCATCGGCTCGTTCGACGGAGTGCACCGCGGACACCAGCTGATCATCAACCGGGCGGTCGAGCGTGCCCGCGAGCTCGGTGTCCGCTCGGTCGTGGTCACCTTCGACCCGCACCCCAGCGAGGTGGTCCGCCCGGGCAGCCACCCGCCGCTGCTGGCCCCGCAGCCCCGCCGCGCGGAGCTGATCGAGGAGCTCGGCGTGGACGCCGTCCTGGTGCTGCCGTTCACCACCGAGTTCTCCAAGGAGTCCCCGGAGGAGTTCTTCCGGCAGGTGCTGGTGGACGCCCTGCACGCGTGCCTGGTCGTCGAGGGGCCGAACTTCCGGTTCGGTCACCGGGCGGCCGGCGACGTCGCGCTGCTGGCCGAGCTGGGCCGGGCGGCCGACTGCGGTGTCGAGGTGGTCGACCTCCAGGTGCGCGGGGCGGCGGGGGACGGCGAGCCGTTCTCCTCGACGCTGACCCGGCGGCTGGTCGCCGGCGGCGACGTGGCCGGGGCCGGCGAGGTGCTGGGCCGCCCGCACCGGGTGGAGGGCGTGGTGGTGCGCGGTGCGCAGCGCGGCCGCGAGCTCGGCTTCCCGACCGCCAACGTGGACACCGTGCCGCACAGCGCGATCCCGGCCGACGGGGTGTACGCGGGCTGGCTGACGGCCGACGGGGAGAGGATGCCGGCGGCCATCTCGGTCGGCACCAACCCGACCTTCGACGGCACCGCCCGGACCGTCGAGGCGTACGCCATCGACCGGGTCGGGCTGGACCTCTACGGGCTGCACGCGGCCGTCGAGTTCCTGGCCTACCTGCGCGGCATGGAGAAGTTCGACTCGATCGAGGCGCTGCTGGACCGGATGGCCGACGACGTGAAGAGGTCGCGCGAGCTGACCGACGCGGGCTGATCCGCCCGCCCCGCGCGCGAAGGGCCCGCCGACCCGGTGACACCGTCACCCGGTCGGCGGGCCCTTCGCGCGTCTGCGCGGCGCCGTCGGCTACTGCTGTTGCGGGGGCGGCGGCGGGTAGCCGTACCCGGCGGGCGGCTGCTGGTCCCCGCCGTGCGGCTGGGGCTGGGGCTGGGGGTAGCCGTAGCCGCCGGCCGGTGGCGCGGGCTGCTGCGGCGGCTGCTGCCACTCCGGGCCCGGCTGGGGCGCGCCCTGCGGCGGGTAGCCGTAGCCGGGCGGGGGCGGCGGTGGGGCCTGGCCCGGCTGCTGCGACCAGGGCGCGCCGGGGGCGGGCTGCGGGCCCGGCTGCTGCCACGGCTGACCCGGCTGTCCGGGCTGCTGGGGGTACGGCTGCTGGTGCGGGTCCGGGTGGGGCTGCTGCTGCGGGGCGTAGGGCTGCGGTGCGGCGGTGTACTGCTGCGCGCCCGGCTGCTGCCAGCTCGACTGCTGGGCGGCGGCCTGCTGGGCGCGGACGATGTCCTCGGCGACCAGCGCGGCCAGGTCGAAGTACGCCTCGCGGACCTTGGGCCGCATCATGTCGAGGTTGACCTCGGCGCCGGCCGCCAGGCTCTCGTCGAACGGCACCACGACCACGCCGCGGCAGCGGGTCCGGAAGTGCGCGACGATGTCCTCGACCTTGATCATCTTGCTGGTCTCGCGGACCCCGGAGACCACCGTGATCGAGCGCTGCACCAGATCGGCGTAACCGTGCGCGGAGAGCCAGTCCAGCGTGGTCGAGGCGGACGAGGCGCCGTCCACGCTGGGGGTGGAGACGATGATCAGCTGGTCGGCGAGGTCCAGCACCCCGCGCATCGCGCTGTACAGCAGGCCGGTGCCGGAGTCGGTCAGGATGATCGGGTACTGGCGGCCCAGCACCTCGATGACCTGCCGGTAGTCCGAGTCGTTGAAGGTCGTCGAGACGGCCGGGTCGACGTCGTTCGCCAGGATCTCCAGGCCCGAGTGCAGGTCCTGCGAGGTGAACTGGCGGATGTCCATGTAGCTGCGCAGGTGCGGGATGGCCGTCACCAGGTCGCGGATGGTCGCGCCGGTCTGCCGCTTGACCCGGCGTCCGAGCGTCCCGGCGTCCGGGTTGGCGTCGATCGCGATCACCTTGTCCTGGCGCTCGCTGGCCAGCGTCGCGCCGAGCGCGGTGGTGGTCGTGGTCTTGCCGACGCCGCCCTTGAGGCTGATCACGGCGATCCGGTAGCCGCTGAGCACCGGGGTGCGGATGATCTCCAGCTTGCGGGACTTCTCGGCGGCGGCGGCCTTGCCGCCGAACTGGAACCGCGGCTGCTGGCGCTGCTGCTTCGGCTGGCTGCGCAGCAGGCGGTCCGAGGAGAGCTCGACGGCGGCCGTGTAGCCGAGCGGCGCGCCGTGCGCGGTCTGCTGCGGGGGGCCGGACTGCTGGATCGCGGCAGGGGCCTGCGGGGCGTCGGGCTGCTGCTGCCAGGGCTGGGCGGGACCGGGCTGCGCGGGCTGCTGGTAGGCGTTCGGCTGCGGCCAGCCGGCGGCGCGCGGATCGGCGGGGCCGGGCTGCGGGGCCGGGGCCTGCTGGGCGGCGGCCCAGGCGGCGGCCTGCGGGTCCAGCGGCTGCTGGGGCTGCTGCGGGTAGGGCTGCGGCTGCGGGGCCTGCTGCTGCCAGGGCTGGGCCGGGGCCTGCTGGGGGTCCGGGTACGGAGCCGGCTGCTGCACCGGGGCCGGAGCCGGACCGGGCGCCGGAGCGGCCGGCGGCCAGGGCTGGGCGGCGGTCGGCGGCTGCTCCGCGTGCGGCGCGTGCGGCGCGTGCGGCGCGGGCGCGGGCGCGGGCGCGGGGGCCGGGGCCGGGGCGGGGACGGCCGGGGCGGCGTGCGGCGCGGCGAACGGGACGTGCTGGGCCGCGGCCTGGGGGGCCGGTGCGGTCGGCTGGGGCTGGACCTGCGGCTGCGCGACGGGCGCGGGAGCCGCCGGAGCCGGAGCCGGGGCGGGCGTGGGTACGGGAGCGGCGGGGGCGGGAGCAGGGGCCGGACCGGGCGCCGGAGCAGGGGCCTGAGCCGCCGGCGGAGCCCCCGGCGCGTCCGGCTGCACGTACCAGGACGGGGGAGTGTAGTCGGGCGCGTCGGACCAGTCGTCGTCGTCCTCCGCCGCGTTGTCGCCGACGTAGACGCCGTCCCGATCGCTGCTCACCTAGGGCTCCCTCGTGTTCGCCGCCGCATGTTCGCGGTGCCGTTGCCGCATCACAGCCTAGGCCGTGAGCCACCCCCCGCTGAAGGCGGTATCTCATCTCCGACCGGGCCGTGACCGGGATCGGCCGGGTCAGTCGATGCGGCGCGGGCCGCCCAGGTACCGCCGTTCCGCCAGCCCGGCGACGACCCGTACGTACTGCCGGCTCATCCGGGTCGCCCAGAGGGTGAGGTCCTCGGTGAGGGCGGGAAGCGCTCCGACCTCCTGCGGCCCCAGTGACAGCACCCGGCCGATCAGCTCCGCCTCCTGCGGCGAGACCCGCTGAACCCCGACCAGGTCGGCCGCGGCGAGGAGCTGGGCCGCGTTCGGCCCCAGGTGCGGCAGCAGGGTCAGGCCGGTCTGCCAGGGGGCGGCGGAGAGCCGGCTGCGCGGCGGCCGGGCGCCGAGGTCGCGCACCACCAGGACCGGCGAGGTGACCGAGGCGCCCTGCGGGCCGAGCCGACCGGCCTGGTGGACGGTCACGCACGGCTGGCCGCCGCCCGCGGCCTGCGCGAGCGGCCCCCAGAGGTGGGCGCGGGCGGTCTCGACGGCGACCCGGGCGCCGGTGGCCGCCGCCCGCAGCGCGATGACCTGCGCCGTCCACACGCCGCCGACCAGGACCAGGTCGCGGGCGCCGGGCCGGAACAGCCCGAGCACGGCGGGCTGCGCCCGGTGCACGTCCTCGCCGACCAGGACGCCGTCGTCGCCGACCGGGAAGGCCAGCGCGTCCAGCTCCCCGACGGCCAGCACGTGCTTCTCCCGACGCGGTCCGCGCAGCCCGAAGCCGGGCAGCAGCCGGGGCCGGTGCCCCGGTCGCGGTTCCGCACCGGCCGGTGCCCCGGTGGTCCGGTAGCCCTGGTACACCATCAGGACGTGCCTCCCAGTGGCAGGGTGGCGAGCATGCCGGGGCCCTGTTCGAGGTCGAGCCGGGTCAGCCCGAGGCCGGTGCTCCGGGCCCGGGCCTCCACCTGGCGCCCGGTCCGGTCCGCCTCGCTCTCGCTGCGCCCGGTCACCCGGACGTGGCCGCTGATCGTCACCGAGCCGCCGGTGCCGTGTCCGGCGGTGAGGCTGAAGGTGCTGGCCAGCGCCGGTGCGCCGGTGAGCAGGTTCACCAGGTCGGGGACGGCGATCGGGCCCGGGGGGCCTCCGGGGCGGCCCAGCCGGGGCCAGCGGGAGATCCAGTAGGTGCTGTGCCACCGGTCGTCGACCCGCCAGAACCGGCTGCTCTCCTGGGCCCGCCGCCCGCTGCCGATGCCGCCGGCGGTGCCCTGGCGGCCGGCCGTGGCCAGCGGGTTGGCGCAGGTGGAGGTGCCGAGCGCGGCGATCAGTTCGCGTTCGTCGAGGACCGTCGCGTTGAAGCCGGCGCTGTTCAGCCGCCCGGCGAGCTGGTCGGTGGCCCGCTGGAGCGCCTTGCGGGCGCCCTCCTCCCCGCCGCCCCGGGCGCGTACCGCGGTGGCCGCCCGCTCGGGGTCGAGCCTGAGCGCCACCCAGGTGAGCCGCAGGGCGGGGGTGGCGGTGCCGTTCGCGAGTTCCCGGTAGGCGTGGGCGGCGAGCGACTGCTCGGGCAGGTGCGGTGCGGGCGCCGGCTGGGTGTGCTGGACCAGCTGGACGGACTCCAGGGTGATGTCGTCGACCCGCAGCACGGAGCAGACGACGTCCAGCGGCAGCGGCCGGGCGGTGCGGGCCGGGCGCAGCGGGAGGTCCTCGGCCTGGACGAGCAGGACGGTGCTGAGGAAGGTGCCGTCGCCGACCATGCCGGTCTCCCGGCGGACGGGGCGGCCGCCGGAGTCGGTCTCGGTGGTGTGGGTGCAGGTGCGCAGCGCGGGTTCCAGCTCCAGCACGGGGGCGAGCGCCGGGTCGGTGCCGGCGGGCGGGCCGTCGGCCCGGGCGCGCCTGCGGCGGGCCCGCAGGGCGGCGCGCACCCGCAGCGCCTCCGGGGCGGTGCGGCCGCGGACCGGGACGAGGGCGAGCGCCAGCAGGGCGAGGGCGACCGCGCCGAACGCGGCGGCGGCCGGCCGGCAGATCGTCCAGCCGACCGCGGTCAGTGCCAGGGCGACCTCGACCAGGACGATCTGCTGGAGCCTCGGCCGGCCGCCGAGCAGTCCGGGCCGGGGGTGGATGCGGACCGGTACGGGGCCGGCGGACCGGTCGGGGGCGGAGGGCGCGGAGCCGGGGCGCGTACTTCGGCCGGGGCGCCGTGCCCCGCCGCCCCGTGCCGTGTCGTGACGTCCTGGAGCGGTCTGGCCTGGCATCCCCCGCGTGCCCCTCTCTGCGTCAGTTGTCGTGCAGGGCTGGCTGGTTGGCGAACCGTAGCCGTACGGTACTCACCGTCTGCTGCCGCATCGTAGAGGGTTCGAGCCCGTTCGCGCCCGGTGGTCGCGGGCCACGGGGCAGGTCGGTCGGACAGGGGAGACGACGAGCATGGCATCGCGCCGGGACGAGCTGAACGCCTACACCTTCGCCCGCAAGCGCACGGTCGCGGCGTTCCTGCTGCCCGGCGGCGGGGGCGGCGACGAGGACGCGCCGCGCCCGGTGAGGGCGGTCCTGCCGAGCGTCGTCGTCGGGGCGCTGCTGGTGGGCGGTTTCGGCCTCTGGGGGGTGTTCAGACCGAGCGCGCCGGTGGGCTGGGACGAGGGCGGGTTCGTCGTCCAGGGCAAGCAGAGCACCACCCGGTACGTGGTGCTGACCGATCCGGACGGCCGGACCAAGCGGTTGCACCAGGTGCTGAACATGTCGTCGGCGCGGCTGGTGCTGCCGGTGGACGCCAAGGTGGTGGTGGTCGACGACGGTGTGCTGGACAGGTACCCCGACCACGGTCCGACGATCGGGATCCCCTACGCCCCGGACAAGCTGCCGTCCAAGGAGAACGCGAGCAAGCCGATGAAGTGGTCGGTCTGCGACCGCCCGGGCGGGGACGACCGGGGGAGCACGGTCGACCAGGCGGTCTTCGTGGCGGGTGGTGCCGACGCCCGGGCGCTGGAGGCGGCGGACCGGCTGCTCGACGGCGACCGGGCGCTGCTCGTGCAGCAGGCGGACGACCCGCAGGTGGCGGCCCCGCCCGGTCCGGCGGGTACGGGCCGGGGGGAGGCCCGGCTGTTCCTGGTGGACGCGAAGGGCCGCCGGCACGCGATCGGCGGTCCGGAGGACTCGGACGCCACCCGGACGCAGCTGATGGGGGCGGTCTTCGGGGCGACCGCGAGCCCGCAGAAGGTGACGAAGGACTGGCTGGACACGCTCGCACCGGGCAGCGACATCGTCTTCCCGCGGATCGACGGGCTGGTGCCGGACACCAGGGGGCCCAACTCCTCGGTGGCGCTGCAGAACCCGGAGAACCGCAAGGTGGGCCGACTGGTCCGGTTCGGCGACCGGCACTACGTGGTGGGCCGGACGCAGCTGCTGCTGATCAGCCCGTTCCAGGCCGAACTGATCCGGCAGAACCCGCTGCTGCAGCCGCTGTACGACCAGGACGCCGACCGGATCCCGCGGATCGAGGACATCACCCCGGCCGAGCACGCGGCGCTCAACAGCAGCGTCCCGCTGATGGCCGAGGACGCGGCCGACTGGCCGACCAGGACGGGCGCTCCGGCCAACGACCGGCAGGCGCAGAGGGACGCGCGGACGGTGGTGTGCAGCACCTTCGACGGGGTGGCGGAGGACGGCCGGACCCCGAGGCGCAGCGTCTGGGTCGGTCCGGACTACCCGGTGCGGTACGGCGACGGCGCCTCGTCGGCGCACGTGACGCCCGGGTACGGGCTCTTCTACCGGGCGCTGGACGGTGGGGCGGACGGCTCCGGAACGGACTACCTGATCACCGAGACCGGTCTGCGGTACCCGGTTCCGGCCGGTGGCGACAGCGGCAAGGGGGACCAGTCCGCGCCGCCGGCCCAGTCGGCCCAGCCGGGCGACCGGGGCGGCCAGGGCGCCGCGTCGAAGGGCCCGTCCGGGCCGCCGGTGGCCCCGTCCGGGCAGCCGCAGCCCGAGGAGCCGGGCGGCAACCAGGCGCGGCTCGGCTACCGGGGCCTCCGGCCGGCGCCGGTGCCCCGGCAGTGGTCGGACCTGGTGCCCGCCGGACCGGCGCTGAACGCGAAGAGCGCCGCTCGGCAACAGAACGCATGATCGGGTCTTTCCCCTTCAGGGGCACAGGAGTTGGCATCCACGTCATGGCTCGGTAACCGGCCGTCGGTTGAGGTTGGGTGAGCTGCGTGTGCCGACTACAGTGCTGCAGGACATCACACCGGTGGTGCCCGGGGGCGCGGAGGGCGGCCTCCGAAACGGGTCTGTCTCATCGGGGACGGTGGAGCATGGGTCAGTTCAGGACTACGGCTCAGGAGATGCTGGCGTTCGCCGCGCACATGGACGAGGTCATCAACAGGATCAACACCGAGATCAAGGGCCTCGACGACCTGGTGGGCTCGATCACCGGCGGGTGGCAGGGCCAGGCCGCGCAGGCCTACGCGAACCTCCAGGGCCAGTTCAACACGGACGCCCAGGAGCTCAACAGGTCGCTGGTGGCGATCAAGGAAGCGATCGAGCTCACGACCCGGAAGTACGCGCAGACCGACGCCGAGCAGCAGGCGGCCTTCGGCGCCGGCACGGTCTGACCCCGCAACGACCCGCCCCCGAAACGGTCCGGCCTCCGGCCCGGTCCGATCCCCGGCACCGTCCGCTCACCCGGCGACGCGCCCCTCGGGTGACGGGGTGCCTCGCAGCCTCGACTAGGAGACATCGTGGCCGAACACATTCTCGTCGACTTCAACACCATCAAGAGCACCGGCTCGGAGGTCCGCCGGACCGCGCAGACGATCAGCGCCCAGCTTGAGGAGCTGAAGACGGGCGTCACCAGGATCGCCTCCAGCTGGGAGGGTGTCGCCCAGCAGGGCTACCAGGCCCACCAGGCGAAGTGGGACCAGCGCGCCGCCCACCTGCAGCAGGTGCTGGCGCAGATCGCGGACTCCCTCGACAAGGCGGCCGAGAGCTACCAGAGCACCGAGAACCGCAACGCCACCCTCTGGACGGGCTGACGGCGGCCGGGGCCCGAGCACGGCCCGCCGAGGGCGGGTGCCCTCCGGGCCCGGCCGCGACGGGGGTGGACGACATGAGGGGTGGCAGGGTGCCGGTGGTCAGGTACCGGACGGCGGCCGCGGCGCTGGCGGCGTTCGCGGTGCTCGGCGGACCGTCTGCGGCGCCGGCGGCGGCGTTCGGACCGGGCGTCGCGGCCGCCGGGGACTGCGGGAAGTCCGCGCAGAACGTGCAGGCCGTCCCGTGGTCGCTGCAGCGGATGGTGCTGGACGAGCTCTGGCAGGGCGGCGCGACCACCGGCGAGGGTGTGCTGGTCGCGGTCATCGACACCGGGGTGGACGACCGGAACCCGCAGCTCGCCGGCCGGGTGGTCGACGGCGGTTCGCTGCTGAAGGACAAGGAGGGCAGGCGGGTCGAGGGTGGCGGCCGGAACGACCTGGTCGGCCACGGCACCAAGGTGGCGGGCATCATCGCCGCCGGCCGCAGCGAGCAGACCGGCTTCGTCGGCATCGCACCCGGCGCCACCGTCCTGTCGATCCGGCAGAACGACGCCGAGGGCAACGGCGACGTCCACTCGCTGGTCGAGGCGATCGACTCGGCCGTCCGGCAGGGCGCCGCGGTCATCAACATCTCGCAGGACGTGCGCGGCGCGGGCGGCATCGGCTTCGTCGGCTACGACGAGCTGAAGGCCGCCGTCGACAACGCCGAGACCCGCGGCGTGGTGGTGGTCGCCTCCAGCGGCAACGACGGCAAGAAGGGCGACACCTACCCCGCGGCCTTCCCCACCGTGCTCGCGGTGGGCGCGTCCGACCGCAACAACGAGCGGACCTACTTCTCCCAGTACGGCGACTTCGTGGACGTCGCGGCGCCCGGCGTCGACATGCTCTCCACCGTCCCGCGCGGCGGCCAGTGCGTGGACAACGGCACCAGCTTCGCCGCGCCGTACGTGTCCGGGCTGGCGGCGCTGCTGGTCGGCGCGCACCGGGACTGGCGGCCGAGCCAGGTGCGGGCCTGGATCGAGCAGACCGCGCAGCGCACCGACCACAAGCCGAACGAGTACGTCGGGTGGGGCGTGGTCGACCCGGTGAAGGCGGTCGCCACCGCGCCCGTGTCGCCGCCGGACCACCCCGTGGAGGACCCGCCGGTCCGGCTGGCCGCCGCCCCGATCGTGCCGCGTCCGGTCGGCCTCGGTGAGACGCAGGCCGACCGCGACGGCCGGACCGCGACGTACGTGCTGGGCGTCGGCGCGCTGCTGACGGCCCTGCTGATCGGCGGCGGCGTGGTGCTCCGCGACCACCGCCGGCGGACCCCTGACTGATCCTCGAAAATCTCTTCCGGCCCGGCTGTAACATCCGGGGCCGCTCACCGCATCCTCATGGTGTCGGGGTATCGCATCGGGGGAGGGCACCACGGATGGGGCGGACCGGGGGCACACGCGAGGTCAGGGACGGGGAGTTCCTGGAACTCGTGGCCGGCCACACCGGGCGGCTGTACCGCTCGGCGTGCCTGCTCACCAGCGGCGACACCCACTACGCCGAGGACCTCGTCCAGGAGGCCCTCGGCCGGATGTACGTGCTGTGGCGCCGCCGCGGCTGGAGCGGCGGACGGCACCGGGTCGACAACCCCGGCGCCTACGTCCACACCGTCATGGTGCGCACGTTCCTCGCCCAGCAGCGCCGCCGTTCGAGCGGTGAGCGGCCCACGGGGGAGCTGCCCGAGCCGGAGGGCCGGGAGGCGGACCGCGCACTGCGGCTGACCATGCTCGACGCGCTCGACGGGCTGTCGGCGAAGGACCGGGCGGTGCTGGTGCTGCGCTACTGGGAGGACCGCAGCGTGGAGGAGACCGCCGAGGTGCTGAGGGTGTCCTCGGGGGCGGTCCGCACCCGTACCACCCGTGCACTGGAGAGGCTGCGCTCGCAGCTCGGCGACTCGCTTCCCGAGCTGGCCGCCCGCTGAGCGGCCTCCGGCCCCGCTGACCGCGCGCGGCACCCTGCACCGCCCACCGCCCACCGCCCACCGTCCACTGCCCGCCGGGGGCCCTCGGCCACCCGCGCCCCGGCACCGACGCCACTCCGCCACCTACCGAAACGGTGATCACCCATGTCCGGACACGACAGACTTGAGGACGACCTTCTCCAGGCCATGACCCGCACGGGCGAGGGCTTCGGCGGCGAGGACCTGGGCCGGCTCGCGGCGGGCGGCCTGGACCGCGGACGCCGGCGCTGGCGCCGCCGCTCGGCCGCCGCCGCGGTGGGCGGCGCGGTCGCCCTGGCCCTGGTGGGCGGCGGCGCGGTGTACCTCACCGGCGGGACCGACGGTTCCCCGGCCGCTGTGCCCCTGGCGGCTGCGGCCGGCGGCACCGCCCCGAGCACCGCGTCGGACGGCAGCGGCTCGGGCACCGGCGGCGGCGCCGCGACCCCGTCCTCGGCCACCGCGGCGAAGGGGGGGATCAGTGGCGACGAGGTGCTCGCCACCCTCCAGGCCCTGTTGCCGAAGGGCCGGGTCACCGAGGCCGGGGGCGGCGCGACCGACGACGGTGCGCCCCGGGGTGCGCAGCTGGTGTTCGACGACGGCAAGGGCCAGGCCGCGATCCGCCTCTCGCTCGGCCGGGTCGCGGAGGGCGACCCGGACCGCGAGGAGGGGACCTGCCCGGACAGGAAGTACGTGCCGTACGACGCCTGCACCTCGACCGCACTGCCGGGCGGCGGGACGGTGACCCTGTTCCAGGGCTACGAGTACCCCGACCGCCGGGCCGACACCAAGCGCTGGTACGCCCAGCTGGTGGGCAAGGACGGCGGGCTGGTCGAGCTGTCCGAGTGGAACGCGCCGAAGGAGAAGGGGGCGCCGGTCTCCCGGCCCACCCCACCGCTGACGCCGGAGCAGCTGAAGGCGGTCGTCACGGACAAGTCCTGGGACCGGATCGTCGCGGCCGTCCCGGTACCGGTTCCGGTCGGGCAGGACCCCAAGGAGTACGGGAAGGACGAGATCCTGGCGATCACCGCCCGGCTCCTGCCGGCCGGCCTGAAGCAGACCGAGACCGGGGGCCAGCCGGGCTTCGCCAACTTCGTGGTGGACGACGGCAAGGGCAAGTCGCTGGTGGAGATCAACGTGCAGGACTGGAGCAAGGACACGGGGGTCGAGCCGCTGTTCGGGGGTGTGGAGAAGCGCTCCGACGGGGCCAGGGTGATCGTGCGCAAGCAGGGCGGCATGTGGACGGTCGACACCCTGCACTCGGACGGTCTGCGGGTGGTGATCAGCGCCCTCAACCGGGGCGGCCAGCACACCCCGGTCACCCGGGCCACCCCGGCGCTGTCCGTCGAGCAGCTGACGGTGATCGCCCTCGCCCCGCAGTGGACGCGCAAGAAGTAGCCGCCCCGCCGGGGTCGGCCCGGACGCGGTGGGACGGCGGTGCCCCGGGCCGGTGGGAGCCCGGGGCACCGCCGTGTGGGGGAGGGGCGGATGGTCGGTTCCGGCCGGATCAGCCCTGCTGGTCCTCGGGGAGGCTGATCACCCAGCGGGTGTCCTGCCGGGGGCGCAGGTAGAACAGCCAGTAGAGGGTGGCGGCGGCGGTGATGCCGCCGGTCCACAGCAGGGGCACGGTGTCCAGCTGGGTGATGATGTAGACCAGCACGACGATCAGGACCACCGGGACGGCGGGCCAGAGCGGCATCCGCCAGGCGGCGGCGTGCTTGTGCCGGTCACGGCGGGAGAGCAGCGCGGCGACGGCGACCAGCAGGTACATCCCGGTGACGGCGACGCCGGTGATCTCGCTGAGCAGCTCGCCCTTGACGAAGCAGAGCGCGGCGCCCGGCAGGCCGACGGCCAGGGTGGCGACCCAGGGGGAGCCGAAGCGGCCCAGGGTGGCGAAGGCCTTGTTGACCGGGTCGGGCCAGGCCTTGTCACGGGCCGAGGCGAAGAGCACCCGGGAGTTCTGGATGACCATGACGATGCCGGCGTTGATGATGGCCAGCGCGACGCAGAGGCTGATGAAGGTGCCGACCGCGGAGTTGCTCCAGGCGGTGACCATGCCGGAGATGTCGCCGGAGCTGAGGGTCGCCAGGTCGGGGGCGCCCATGGTGATGGCGGCGACCGGGACGAGGATGACGGCGGCGGAGATGCCCAGCGTCCACAGCACGGTGCGGGAGACGTTGCGGCGGGGGTTCTCCAGCTCCTCGGAGAGGTAGACGGCGGTGGAGAAGCCCTGGGTGATGAAGAGCGCGATGCCGAGTGCGCCGATGACGGCGCCGATGCTCACCGTGGTGGTGACGCCGTCCTCGCCGGTGACGACACCGTGCAGCATGCTGGGCGCGCCGCTGTTGGCGTGCGCGAAGCCGAGCACCGAGACGACGCCGGCCGCGACGACCTCCAGGACCAGGAAGATGCCGGTGATCCAGGCGTTGGCGCGCAGGTCGAGCAGGCCGGCCAGGGTGGCGGCGAGCATCACCGCGGCGCCGGCGATCGGCTTGTCGACGTGGAGCACCGGGGCAAGGTAGTCGGCGGTGCCGAGGGCGATCACCGAGGGGACGATCATCACCACGATCAGCGAGAGCACGAAGACCAGCCAGCCGGCCAGCCGTCCGGCCAGGGTGCCGACCATGGCGTACTCGCCGCCGGCGCTGGGGATCAGGGTGCCGAGCTCGGAGTAGCAGAAGGCGACCGCGATGCAGAGCACCGAGCCGATCGCGATGGCGAGCGCGGTGGCGCTGCCGATGCTGGAGAACAGCTCCGGGACGATCACGAAGAGCGTGGAGGCCGGGGTGACGCAGGACAGCGTGAGCAGGGTGCCGCCCACGACGCCGATCGAGCGCTTGAGCGTCTGCGGGGCGGCGGGGGTGCCCCCGGGCGCCGTGGCGGGTGCTACGGCGCGTGGCGGGCGAAGCGTGTCGGTCATGAGGCTTCCGATCGGCTCTGTGCGGTCCTGGAGAGGGAGCGGTATCGCCTCCGCTGGCTGGTTGCTCGGTTCTGGTCCTGTCGCTCCCGGGCCGCCATGGAACCTTGGCCGTATCGATCGCGTCAATCGCGGAATTGCTTCGGAATCCGTTGCGGGTGGAGGCATAGGCATGCGATCTCATGATCACTGATCGTCATCACTATGCATGTCCGACTTGTTACTTTCGCCACTGCGGGTCTGAATCCAAGGTGAACGGCGTGTTGCGTGCGCTTATTCAAAGGCGGTTGGTCGATGCCCTGGCCAGGTCGGTCGGCCTGCCCCGGGCCACCGGGTCGCCCCGGGCGGGGTACGGGAACCGCAGCCCCCGGCCGGAAAGATCTAGGTAACGTTTCAGTGGGTGGGACGTGCGAAGGGGCCGGACCCCGAGGATCCGACCCCTTCGATCACCCTCCGTCACCGATGTCGGAGGCCGGCCCGCATGATCCGCACGGGCCCGCATGATCCGCACGGGCCCGCATGATCCGCGCGGGCCCGTCACGGCGCCGGCAGCCAGCCCGTCTGCACCGTCTGCCCGCCGGTCACCCGGCGGGAGACGAACACCCCGCGGCCCGGCGGCAGCGCCTGCGGCTTGACCGTGCCCAGCAGCGCGCCCTCGTCCCGGTTCCCGGAGAGCAGCACGCCCTGGCCGCCCAGTTCGCGCATCCGCTGCATGAAGGGCTCGTACAGCGACCGCCCGGCCCCGCCCGCGCTCCGCGCGACGATCACCCGCAGGCCGATGTCGCGGGCGAACGGCAGGAACTCGGCCAGCACGGCCAGCGGGTTGCCGGAGGCGGTCGCCACCAGCTCGTAGTCGTCCACGACCAGGAACATGTCCTTGCCGGTGTACCAGCTGCGGTTGCGCAGCTGCTCGGGGGTCACGTCCGGGCCGGGCAGGCGGCGGGCGCACGCCCCGCGCAGCATCTCGACCACCGCGGTCATGGCCGGCTGCGCGGCCGCGTACTCCACCAGGTAGTCCGGCGGCACGGTGCCGAGCAGCGCGCGCCGGTAGTCGCCCACCACGATGCCGGCCTGGTCCGGGGTGTACCGCTCGGTGATCTGCTTGACCAGCATCCGCAGCAGCGACGACTTCCCGGACTCGGTGTCGCCGAAGACGATGAACAGCGGGTCGGTCTCGAAGTTGACGAAGGCCGGCGCCAGCTCCGCCTCGTCGATGCCGAACGCGACGCCCCGGTGGGGGTGCTCGAAGCCCTTCGGCAGCGAGTGGCCGTCCAGCACCGCCGGCAGCATCCGCACGCCCGGTGCGCGCGGGCCCGTCCAGGCCGCGTCGACCGCCCTGACCAGCGCGGCCACGCCGTCCGGGAGGTCGTCCGCCGAGCCCGACGGGCCGATCCGCGGCAGGCCGGTGAGGAAGTGCAGCCGGTCCGCGGTGACCCCGCGCCCCGGGACGGCCGGCACGTTCTGCGCCACCCGGCGGTCCACCTCGGACTCCATGGCGTCGCCGAGCTTCAGCTCGGTCCGGTTCTGCAGCAGGTCCTTGAGCGCGGGCCGCACCTCCGCGTACCGGCTCGCGGTGACGATCAGGTGGACGCCGTAGCCGAGGCCGCGCTGGGCGATGTCGCCGATCACCGGCTCCAGCGACTCGAACTCCTGCTTGAAGGTGCTCCAGCCGTCGATCACCAGGAAGACGTCGCCGAACCGCTCGCCCGGCAGCTGCCCGGCCGCCCGGCGGGCCCGGTAGGTCGCGATCGAGTCGAGCCCGGTCACCCGGAACAGCTCCTCCCGCCGGTTCAGCACCCCGTGCACCTCGGAGACCGTCCGGCGCACCTTCTCGGCGTCCAGCCGCCCGGCCACCCCGCCGACGTGCGGCAGGTCCTGGAGCGACCGGAGCCCGCCGCCGCCGAAGTCCAGCAGGTAGAACTGCACCTCCAGCGGGGTGTGGGTGAGCGCGAACGAGGCCACCGTGGTGCGCATCACCGTCGACTTCCCGGACCGCGGGCCGCCGACGACCAGGCCGTGCCCGGCCGCCCCCGCGTAGTCCTGGTAGAGGACGTCGCGCTTCTGGTCCCGCGGCTTGTCGACGGTGCCGATCGGCACCACCAGCCGGCCCGGCGCCGCGTACCCGGGCGGGGTCAGCCCGCGCTCCGGCACCACCTGGAGCGGCGGCAGTAGCTGGTCCACGCTCGGCGGCGCGTCCAGCGGCGGCAGCCACACCTGGTGCGCGGCCGGACCCTGGCCCACCATCCGCTGCACGAACACGTCCAGCACGGTGTCCACGAGTGCGTCGTCCTGTTCCACGACGAGCGGCTCGGCCTCCTGTACGAGCGGCTCCGACGCCGCCACCTCGGCCGCCGTGAACAGCACCGGCCGCGCCGTCACCAGCCGTCCGCCCGTCGACCGCTGCTGCCCGGGTGCCCGGTACGGCCCCGACACGTACGCGGCCTTGAACCGCTCCATCACGTCGGTGCCGAACTTCAGGTAGCCGACGCCCGGCACCGGCGGCAGGTGGTACGCGTCCGGCACGCCGATCGCCGCCCGCGACTCGGCCGCCGAGAAGGTGCGCAGGCCGATCCGGTACGAGAGGTAGGTGTCCAGGCCGCGCAGCTTGCCCTCCTCCAGGCGCTGCGAGGCCAGCAGCAGGTGCACCCCCAGCGACCGCCCGATCCTCCCGATCTGGATGAACATGTCGATGAAGTCGGGCTTGGCGGTGAGGAGTTCGGAGAACTCGTCGATGATCAGCACCAGTGAGGGCAGCGGGTCCAGCGCCACGCCGGCCGCCCGGGCCCGCTCGTACTCGTGGATGTTGGCGTAGTTGCCCGCCCGGTGCAGCAGCTCCTGGCGGCGGTTGAGCTCGCCCTCGATCGCGTCCCGCATGCGGTCGACCAGGGGGAGCTGCCCCTCCAGGTTGGTGATCACCGCGGAGGTGTGCGGCATGTCCGCCATGCCGGCGAACGTCGCCCCGCCCTTGAAGTCGGCGAGCACGAAGTTCAGCGTCTCCGAGGTGTGCGTCATCGCCAGCGCCAGCACCAGGGTCCGGAGCAGCTCCGACTTGCCGGAGCCGGTCGCGCCGACGCACAGGCCGTGCGGGCCCATGCCCTCCTGCGCGGCCTCCTTGAGGTCCAGGTGGACGTGCTCGCCCCCGGCCCCGACCCCGATCGGCACCCGCAGCCGCTCGTGCTGCGCCCGCTGCCGCCAGCTGCGGGCCGCGTCGAAGGAGCCCGGGTCGCCCGAGTTCATCAGGTCGGTGAAGTCCAGGTTGGACAGCAGCGGTTCGTCGTCGTCCCCGGCGGACGCCCGGTACGGGGCCAACTGGCGTGCCAGCGCCTCCGATTGCCAGACCGACAGGACGTCCGGGACGCCCTCGTACGTCACGCCCGACGCGGCGCGGAGCACCAGGGCGTCCGGCGAGACCGTCATGATCAGGTGCCCGCTCGGCTCGTCCAGATCGCCCGGGACCACCTCGACGATCGTCACCCCGTGCACGCCCTCCGGGCCGGCCAGCACCGAGTCCGGCGGCACCGACGCGCCGTCCATCACGACGACGATGTGCGGCTGGTCCGGGGACGGCACGGCGTCCCGGGTGAACCGCTGGCGGCCGGCCAGTTCGTCCCGCAGCAGGTCCTCCAGCGCGCCGAGGCCGGTCGAGATCAGCCGGCGCGGTCCGGCGCCGTCGCTCTCCTTGCGGTGCTGGGTGTGCGGGAGCCACTTGGTCCACTCCCACTCGTCCACCGCGCCCGGCGCCGCGGCCACCGTCACCAGCAGGTCGTCCGGGGAGTGGAGCGTCGTCAACTGGGCGACCATCGCCCGCACGGTGCCGTACACGGTGTCCGGGTCCCCGCACACCGTGATGTGGTAGAAGGCGCGCAGCGAGACCGCCAACGGCAGGTCCTGCAGGATGCCGTGGGCCCTCAGGAAGGTCTGCATCGCGGCCGCCGAGAGCGGCTCCAGCTCGTCCGACGGCGCGGTCTGCGGCGCGACCAGCGGGGTGGCCAGCTGCACCGGCCCCCGCCCGACCCGGACCTGCGCGAAGTCGGGGTCGCCGGTGCGCCGTTCCCAGAGCCGCCGGCCGTCCGCCACGATCGACCAGAGCTGGTCGGGCGCCGGGTTGAGGAACAGCTGTGCGCCGCGCTGGCGTTCGGCGGTCCGGCGGACCTGGCGGCGCAGCTGCTGCAGGTACTTGAGGTAGTCGCGGCGCTCGTCCGCGGTGGCGGTGGAGCCGCCCCTGCGGGTCCGGACGATCTGGGCGAGCACCATGCCGACCGTCGAGACGATCATCAGACCGCCCATGATCCGCATCGGCGCCTGCGCGCCCGGCGCGAAGAAGAAGACCGCCGAACCGCCCATCCCGAGCATCGGAAGGACGCTCATCACCCAGTCCTCGCCGCCCGACCGGGGCAGTTCGGGCGGGGCGGCCAGCTCCACCGGCTCGTCCGGCACCCTCGGCGGGTAGGCCCGGGGCGGCCGCTTGACCGTGATCACACCCATGCGGGTCCCGCCCCACGACCACGAACGCCCAGCTCGACCACCACGGCATCAGCCCTCACGCAACTGGATCCGTACGGGTGAGGACGCCCCGTCTGGCGCCGCGCCCGCTCCGCCGACCGCAGGCACCCGGGGGAGGAGCGCCGTCCGCCCCCGCCGCCTTGCGCAGGGGCCGATCCTACTGGCGCTTTCCGCGGGAGCGGGAACGAACCGGGCGGTAGGGTGACGCAGCGCCAACTCGCGTCCAGGCAGAGCCGGTTCCGCCCGGCGGGGCGCGCACCGGCGGCCGGGCCGGACCAGCCGCCGGCACACCGCGGCACCGTCAGCAGGGGGGAACACCCAGTGCGTCGAGCGAACGGTCGAGCGAACGGGAGGCCTCAGTCATGAGCACCCCCGCCATGACCGGTTTCTGCCGGGTCACCGTCGTCGCGCCGGACAGCCGGATCGACGTCGCGCTGCCCGAGGACATCCCGCTCGCGGACGTCTACCCCGAGGTGCTGCGCCTGTCCAACCAGACCCAGCCGGACGGCGCCCCCACCGGCTTCCACCTCGTCCGCCGTGACGGCACCGTCCTCGACGGCGGCCTGTCGCTCGGCGCCCAACAGGTCCGCGACGGCGACCTGCTCAGCCTCCGGCCCTTCGCCGAGTCGCTGCCGCCCGCCGTCTACGACGACGTCGCCGACGCCATCGCCACCGCCGGCGAGGCCGACCGCCGGTTCTGGAGCGCGGAACTGATGCGGGCCTTCGGCCTGACCGGCGCCGGCGTGCTGCTCACCCTGCTCGGCTTCACGCTCTGGTCCGCCGATCCGCGCCACGACGTGCACGGCCTGCCCGGCGTGCTCTCCGGCATCGCCGCCGTCCTGCTCACCGCCTTCGCCGGGGTCCGCGCCCGGGTCTACCGGGACGCCGGGGCCGGCCTCGCGCTCGGACTCGGGGCGCTCCCGCACGCCCTGGTCGCCGGCAGCGGGATCCTCTCCCCGACCACTCCGGGCGACGGTCCGGGCCGGCTCCAGTTCCTCACCGGCTGCGTCGCCGTCCTGGTCGTCGCCGTGCTGCTGGTCGGCCTGCTGCCGGAGAAGGACGCGCCGTTCGTCGCCGCCGCCTTCACGGCCGCCGCGGGCGCGCTCGCCGCCTTCGCCGCCGTCCTGCTGCCCGGCACCCCGGCCGACCACATCGCCGCCGTCACCGGCGTCGCCGCCGTCGCCGCCGTCGGCTTCCTGCCCGGCCTCTCCGCCCGCTTCGCCCGGCTGCCCGTCGGCTTCAGCGCCCCGGGCCAGACCCGCACCCGCACCCGCGGCCGCGAGCACGACGAGGACGCCGACCGCGCCGAACTGGTCCAGTACGAGCGGATCGCCCACCAGGCCCGCCGCGGCCACGAGGTGCTGGTCGGCCTGGTCGGCGGCTGCGCCGCGGTGATCGTCGGGGCCTGCGCGGTGCTCGGCTTCACCGGCGGGACGTTCCCCGAACTGCTCGCCCTCGCCCTCGGCCTCGCCACCATGCTCCGCGCCCGGCTGTTCCGCTACACCGCGCAGGTCCTCGGCCTCACCGTCGCCGGGCTGTCCTGCCTCTCGCTGCTCGTCGTCGGGCTCGCCCTGCACACCCCGCGGTTCCTCCTCCAGGCGGGCCCCGGTTCCACCGGCGCCGACCTGCGCACCGTCTGGCTGACCGCCTCGATCGCGCTCGGCGCCGCGGTCCTCACCGCGGTCGCCCTGGTGGTGCCCCGGCTCGGCGTCTCCCCGTTCTGGGGACGGGTCCTGGACCTGGTCGACAGCCTGACGCTGATGGCACTGGTCCCGCTGGTGCTGGCCGTCCTCGACGTCTACCGGCTGGTGCGCGGCGCCACCGGCTGACCGGCCACTGCACCACCGCAGGACCGCACCACCGCACCACCGCACCACCGAAGGACCGCGCCGCGGCGCCGCCCGCCGACGGTCCGGGCCGGCCGGCCGGCACCCGCCGCCCGGCCGGATCACCGGCACTGGTACGCTTGGCCTTCGAGCGCAGCCGTGTGTCCGCCCCCGGTCGGGGCAGTGACCGCCGGCCGCGCCCGTCACGACACCGAGTTCTCACAGAGTCCTGTGCCGTAGACCAGGAACGCTCGGTATCACCTCGAAGGAGTTGCAGTGGCTCTCGCCCCTGACGTCAAGAAGCAGATCATCGCCGAGTTCGGCCAGAAGGAGGGCGACACCGGCTCCCCCGAGGTCCAGGTCGCCATGCTCTCCCGCCGCATCTCGGACCTGACCGAGCACCTCAAGGCCCACAAGCACGACCACCACTCGCGCCGCGGCCTGCTGATCCTGGTCGGTCAGCGCCGTCGTCTGCTGCAGTACCTGGCCAAGAAGGACATCGAGCGCTTCCGTGCGCTCGTCGACCGCCTGGGCATCCGCCGCGGTGCCGCCGGCGGCGCCCGCTAAGACCGCCGCTCGGGGCGGCTCCCCACACCGGGGGGCCGCCCCTCGCGCGTATGCCGCGCCCGATGACCCGGGGCGCCCGCAGCGGCGCCCGAACATAACAACTCGCGCGCACCTCCCCGGGTGCCCGAGGATTGCACCGTAGGGTTGTGGGAAATGCCGGTGTTGGCGCTGTCGAGCGCCACCCAGGCAGAAAGACCCCAGACCCCCGCGGGACGAAGGCTTCAAACGGAAGCCGCCCGCATCCGAGAGAGCGTCCAGACGCGGACCGCCCGCCCGAACCCGGCCAGCCGAGAGGCGCCGGTCCTCGGTAGTGGCCGCCGGAAGCCCCGCAGACCGAAGCGGGGCGCACCGGAGGCTTCGATCGAAGACCGGCCCGACTGCCCCCCTCTGCGAAAGAGGGCCAGGGGCCACCGGCAGACGATGCGCGGGGACGCTCTCCCGGAGAACGTACGAAAGAGGAGATCTTCCAGGTGGAAGAGAACGTGTTCTACGCCGAGGCCGTGATCGACAACGGTTCCTTCGGCACCCGCACCATCCGCTTCGAGACCGGCCGTCTGGCCCGTCAGGCCGCCGGCTCCGCCGTGGCCTACCTGGACGACGACACCATGGTGCTGTCGGCCACCAGCGCGTCCAAGCAGCCGAAGGAGCACTTCGACTTCTTCCCGCTGACCGTGGACGTCGAGGAGCGGATGTACGCCGCCGGCCGCATCCCCGGCTCGTTCTTCCGTCGCGAGGGCCGGCCCTCCGAGGACGCGATCCTCACCTGCCGCCTGATCGACCGCCCGCTGCGCCCGTCCTTCGTCAAGGGCCTGCGCAACGAGATCCAGGTCGTCGTCACCGTGATGGCGCTCAACCCCGACCACCTGTACGACGTGGTGGCCATCAACGCGGCCTCCGCGTCCACCCAGCTGGCGGGCCTGCCGTTCTCCGGCCCGATCGGCGGCGTGCGCGTGGCCCTGATCGACGGCCAGTGGGTGGCCTTCCCGACCCACAGCGAGCTGGAGTCGGCCGTCTTCGACATGGTCGTCGCCGGTCGCGTCCTCCCGGACGGCGACGTCGCGATCATGATGGTCGAGGCCGAGGCCACCGTGAAGACCATCAAGCTGGTCGAGGGCGGCGCCGAGGCGCCGACCGAGGAGATCGTCGCCGCCGGTCTGGACGCCGCCAAGCCGTTCATCAAGGTGCTCTGCGCCGCCCAGGCCCAGCTGGCCGCCCAGGCCGCCAAGCCGACCGGCGAGTTCCCGGTCTTCCTGGACTACCAGGACGACGTGCTCGCCGCGCTGTCCGCCGCCGTCAAGGACGAGCTGGCGCAGGCCCTCACCATCGCGGGCAAGCAGGAGCGCAACAACGAGCTGGACCGCGTCAAGGCGCTGGCCGCCGAGAAGCTGCTGCCCGAGTTCGAGGGCCGCGAGAAGGAGATCAGCGCCGCCTACAACGCGCTGACCAAGAAGATCGTCCGCGAGCGCGTCATCAAGGACAAGGTCCGCATCGACGGCCGCGGTGTCACCGACATCCGCACCCTGGCCGCCGAGGTCGAGGCCATCCCGCGGGTGCACGGCTCGGCCCTGTTCGAGCGCGGCGAGACCCAGATCCTGGGTGTCACCACGCTGAACATGCTCCGCATGGAGCAGCAGCTCGACACGCTCTCCCCGGAGACGCGTCGCCGCTACATGCACAACTACAACTTCCCGCCGTACTCGGTCGGCGAGACCGGCCGCGTCGGTTCGCCGAAGCGTCGCGAGATCGGCCACGGCGCGCTCGCCGAGCGGGCGATCCTCCCGGTGCTGCCGACCCGCGAGGAGTTCCCGTACGCCATCCGCCAGGTCTCCGAGGCGCTCAGCTCCAACGGCTCCACCTCGATGGGCTCGGTCTGCGCCTCCACCATGTCGCTGCTGAACGCCGGTGTGCCGCTGAAGGCCGCCGTCGCCGGTATCGCCATGGGCCTGATCTCGCAGGAGATCGACGGTGAGACCCACTACGTGACCCTCACCGACATCCTCGGTGCCGAGGACGCGTACGGCGACATGGACTTCAAGGTCGCCGGTACCCGCAACTTCATCACCGCGCTGCAGCTGGACACCAAGCTCAACGGCATCCCGGCGTCGGTGCTCTCCGCCGCGCTGAAGCAGGCCCGCGACGCCCGCCTGCACATCCTCGACGTGATGAACGAGGCCATCGACTCCCCGGACGAGATGTCCCCGAACGCGCCGCGCATCATCACCATCAAGATCCCGGTGGACAAGATCGGTGAGGTCATCGGCCCCAAGGGCAAGATGATCAACCAGATCCAGGAGGACACCGGCGCCGAGATCACGATCGAGGACGACGGCACCATCTACATCGGTGCCGCCGACGGTCCGGCCGCCGAGGCCGCCCGCACCACGATCAACCAGATCGCCAACCCGACCATGCCGGAGGTCGGCGAGCGCTACCTGGGCACCGTGGTGAAGACCACGACCTTCGGTGCCTTCGTCTCGCTCATGCCGGGCAAGGACGGTCTGCTGCACATCTCGCAGATCCGCAAGCTCGCCGGCGGCAAGCGCGTCGAGAACGTCGAGGACGTCCTCGGCGTCGGCGCCAAGGTGCAGGTCGAGATCGCCGAGATCGACCCGCGCGGCAAGCTCTCGCTGATCCCGGTCGTCGAGGGCGAAGAGGCCGGCGAGGCCGCTTCCGAGTGAAGCGCCGCTAGCTGACTCCAGCGGCCCGCACGCCCCCGTCGGCGTGCGGGCCGCACCCCGTTCTCCCCCCATGCTCCCTACGGATTGCTTTCTACGGAGGTACCCCCGTGGCCCAGGCCTCGGCGGCGAAGCAGCGCCCCGGCACGACCCGGACCCTGCTCAAGGGCGCGGACGGCGCCGGCACGGTGCGCCGCACCGTCCTCCCCGGCGGCCTGCGTGTCGTCACCGAGACCCTGCCGACGGTCCGCTCCGCGACCTTCGGCATCTGGGTCGGTGTCGGCTCGCGGGACGAGACCCCGCAGCTCAACGGGGCCACCCACTACCTGGAGCACCTGCTCTTCAAGGGCACCGAGCGGCGCAGCGCGCTGGACATCTCGGCCGCCCTGGACGCGGTCGGCGGTGAGATGAACGCCTTCACCGCCAAGGAGAACACCTGCTACTACGCGCGGGTGCTCGACACCGACCTCCCGCTGGCCATCGACGTGGTCTGCGACATGCTCACCGGCTCGCTGATCCGCCCGGAGGACGTCGAGGCCGAGCGCGGCGTCATCCTGGAGGAGATGGCGATGGCCGAGGACGACCCGGGTGACGTCGTCCACGACCTCTTCGCCAAGGTGATCTTCGGCACCGGACCGCTCGGGCGCCCGATCCTCGGCACCCAGGAGACCATCCGGGCGCTCACCCGCGACCAGATCGCCGGGTTCTTCCACCGCCGCTACAAGCCCGAGCAGCTGGTCGTCGCCGCCGCCGGCAACCTGGACCACCGCAAGGTCGTCAAGCAGGTCGAGCGGGCCTTCGCCCCGCTGCTGGCCAAGTCCGAGGCGGTCCCCGCCGACGCCCGGCGCGGCGTCAAGGTGCTGCGCACCGCCGGCCGGGTGGAGGTGCTCCACCGCACCACCGAGCAGGCCCACCTGGTGCTGGGCGTGCCCGGCGTGCCCCGGCACGACGAGCGCCGCTGGGCGATGGGCGTGCTCAACGCGGCCCTCGGCGGCGGCATGAGCTCGCGGCTCTTCCAGGAGGTCCGGGAGAAGCGCGGACTGGCGTACTCGGTCTACTCGTACTCCTCCTCGTACGCGGACAGCGGTCTGTTCGGCATCTACGCCGGCTGTCAGCCGAAGCGGGTCGAGGAGGTGCTGCGGATCTGCCGCGAGGAGCTCGCCAAGGTGGTCGCCGAGGGCATCACCGAGGAGGAGCTGCACCGCGCCATCGGCCAGATCTCCGGCTCCACCGTGCTCGGCATGGAGGACACCGGCTCGCTGATGAACCGGATCGGCAAGGCCGAGCTCAGCTACGGCCACCACCTGTCGGTGGACGACATGCTGGCGAAGATCGCCGCCGTGACCCTGGACGACGTGCACGCGGTGGCCCGTGATGTGCTGGGGGCCCACCGGCCGTCGCTCGCGCTGATCGGCCCGGTCAACGACAAGCGGGCCGCCCGGCTCGCCGACCTGCTGGTCTGAAGGGACTTCTCACCATGACGCTGCGTGTCGCCGTGATCGGCGCCAAGGGGCGGATCGGCTCCGAGGCCGTCAAGGCCGTCGAGGCCGCTCCGGACCTGGAACTGGTCGCCACCCTCGGGCGGGGGTCGAAGCTCTCCGAGCTCACCGACGCCGGCGTGCAGGTGGTCGTCGAGCTGACCCACCCGGACTCGGTGATGGACAACCTCGACTACTGCCTGCGCCACGGCATCCACGTGGTCACCGGCACCACCGGCTGGACCGACGAGCGGCTGGCCACCGTCCGCGGGCAGCTGGACGCGGCGCCGGAGCTGGGCCTGCTGATCGCCCCGAACTTCTCCATCGGTGCCGTGCTCGGCATGAAGTTCGCCCAGACCGCGGCCAGGTACTTCGAGTCGGTCGAGGTGGTCGAGCTGCACCACGACCGCAAGGCCGACGCCCCCAGCGGCACCGCCACCCGCACCGCCCAGCTGATCGCGGCCGCCCGCGCCGAGGCCGGCCGGCCGCCGCAGCAGGACCCGACCACGCACGGCCTGCCCGGCGCCCGCGGCGCCGACGTGGACGGGGTGCCGGTGCACGCCGTCCGGCTGCGCGGCCTGCTCGCCCACCAGCAGGTGATGTTCGGCGACACCGGTGAGACCCTCACCATCCGCCACGACTCGCTGCACCACAGCAGCTTCATGCCGGGCATCCTGCTCGGCGTGCGCAGGGTCGTGGAGACGCCGGGGCTCACCCTCGGCCTCGAACACTTCCTGGACCTGTGACCGTGCCCGCCCCCTGGAGTGCGTCGTGACCTCACGCACCGGCTTCTTCGTCCTCTCCGGCGTCCTGCTGCTGGTCGCCCTGGTCTGCGTCGGCGAGGGCGTCCAGCTGGTCGCCACCGGCAAGCCGCTCGGTGTCGGCCTCGGCCTCTGCGCCTTCGTCGTCCCGGTGATCGGCATCTGGTTCCTGCGCCAGACCGTCCGCTTCGGCCGGGACAGCGAGCGGCTCGCCAGGCAGCTGGAGGCCGAGGGCGGCCTGCCGGTCGACGAGCTGACGCGCACCACGGGCGGGCGGATCGACCGGGCCTCGGCCGACGCGGTGTTCGCCCGCCGCAGGGCCGAGGCCGAGGCGGCTCCCGGGGACTGGCGGGCCTTCTTCCGGCTGGCGGTCGCGTACGCCGACGCGGGGGACGTGCCGCGCGCCCGCAAGACCATGCAGCACGCGATCCGGCTGCACCGCACCGCCGCGGGGACCTCCGGCGGCGCGGGCGAGCCGGAGAGCGCAGGCACGACCGGTGGCGCCGCTGCCACCGGCAGGGCCGGGACGACTGGCAGTACCAGCACCACCAGCACCACCGAATCCGCGAGGAGTAACGCGTGAGCGACGACACGACGGCCCCCCAGTTCCGCAGCGACGTGACCGTGGACCTGGTCCGCAGCGCCGCCGCCGACTCGGACGTCATCTGGGCGGCCCGGGTCTCGACGGCGGGGGAGCAGTCCCTGGAGGCGCTCCAGCAGGACCCGGAGAAGTCCAAGGGCCTGATCAACTACCTGATGCGGGACCGGCACGGCACCCCGTTCGAGCACAACTCGATGACCTTCTTCATCAGCGCGCCGATCTTCGTGTTCCGCGAGTTCCACCGCCACCGCAGCGGCTGGTCCTACAACGAGGAGTCGGGCCGCTACCGCGAGCTGGAGCCGGTCTTCTACGTGCCCGCCGAGGAGCGCAAGCTGGTCCAGCAGGGCCGCCCGGGCCGGTACGAGTTCGTCGAGGGCACCGAGAAGCAGCACCGGGTCGTCACCGAGGCGATGGAGTCCGCCTACCGCGAGTCCTACGAGCGCTACCAGGAGATGCTGGCGGCCGGCGTGGCCCGCGAGGTGGCCCGCGCGGTGCTGCCGGTCGGCCTGTTCTCCTCGATGTACGCGACCTGCAACGCCCGCTCGCTGATGCACTTCCTGTCGTTGCGCACCAAGCGGGAGAACTCGGCGGTGCCGTCGTTCCCGCAGCGCGAGATCGAGATGGTCGCCGAGCGGATGGAGGAGCAGTGGGCCCGGCTCATGCCGCTCACCCATGCGGCCTTCGAGACGCACGGCCGAGTCGCCCCCTGACCTGGGACGACGGGCATATGGGCGGAGTGTCTGGCATGTCTGGATTGCGGCATTTCTGACCTCTCCCTACGCTCGTGAACACGGATTCCGGTGCTGCTTGAACCCCCGAGCACGCAGCACCGGAATCCCATGTCCCCGCTGCTGACCACACCCCCGGTCCGGCCGCCCGAGCGCCGCACCTGTCCGAACCCTGGACCGGCCTGGGTACCGCCCCACCGCCTACGAGTAGCTTTGGACGCATGGCTCCGACCTCCACCTCCCAGACGCCCTTCGGCCGGGTCCTGACCGCGATGGTGACCCCGTTCACCGCCGACGGCGGCCTCGACCTCGACGGCGCCCAGCGCCTCGCCGCGCACCTCGTCGACTCGGGCAACGACGGCCTCGTCGTCAACGGCACCACCGGCGAGTCCCCGACCACCAGCGACGCCGAGAAGGCACAGCTCGTCCGCGCCGTGGTGGAGGCGGTCGGGGACCGCGCCCACGTGGTGGCCGGCGTCGGCACCAACGACACGCACCACAGCGCCGACCTCGCCCGCCAGGCCGAGGCGGCCGGAGCGCACGGCCTGCTGGTCGTCACGCCCTACTACAGCAAGCCCCCGCAGGAGGGCCTGTACCGGCACACCACCCACATCGCCGACGCCACCGGCCTGCCGGTCATGCTCTACGACATCCCCGGCCGCAGCGGCGTCGCGCTGAGCCACGAGACCCTGGTCCGGCTCGGCGAGCACCCGCGGATCGTCGCCAACAAGGACGCCAAGGGCGACCTCGGCGCCGCCGCCTGGGCCATCGCCCGGTCCGACCTCGCCTGGTACTCCGGCGACGACATCCTCAACCTGCCGCTGCTCTCGGTCGGAGCCGTCGGCGCGGTGAGCGTGGTCGGCCACCTGGTCGCCGGTGAGCTGCGTGGCATGATCGAGGCCTTCCTGGCCGGCGATGTGGCCAAGGCCACGGCGATCCACCAGCGCCTGCTGCCGGTCTTCACCGGTATCTTCCGCACCCAGGGCGTGATCCTCACCAAGGCCGCACTGGGGCTCCAGGGCCTGCCGGCCGGCCCGCTGCGACTGCCCCTGGTCGGTGCGACTCCCGAGGAGATCGCCCAACTGAAGAAGGATCTCGCCGCAGGCGGGGTAGACCTGTAACAGACACAGACGTGCGCGCCCCGGCTCGCCGGCCCCTCACGGGACCGCCGCTGGACCGGACCGAAGGCGCGAATGCACAGACCCAGTAGGAAAACCGACACTGAGTACGCACGCCATATGTCTCGCGGGGGAGGACCCCGGGCATATGGCGTGCGCCGTGAGGAGAGTCTTTTGAGCCACCCGCATCCCGAACTCGGCGCACCCCCGGCCCTGAAGGAGGGCGCCCTCCGCATCACCCCGCTCGGCGGTCTCGGTGAGATCGGCCGCAACATGACGGTCTTCGAATACGGGGGCCGCATCCTCATCGTCGACTGCGGCGTCCTCTTCCCCGAGGACGAGCAGCCGGGCGTCGACCTGATCCTCCCGGACTTCACCTACATCCGGGACCGCCTCGACAAGATCGACGGCATCGTCCTCACGCACGGCCACGAGGACCACATCGGCGCCGTCCCGTACCTGCTCCGGGAGAACCCGGACATCCCGCTGATCGGCTCGAAGCTCACCCTCGCCCTCATCGAGGCCAAGCTCGCCGAGCACCGCATCCGCCCGTACGTCCTGGAGGTCAGGGAGGGCGACCGCGAGCGGATCGGCCCCTTCGACTGCCAGTTCATCGCGGTCAACCACTCCATCCCGGACGCGCTGGCCGTCGCGGTGCGCACGCCCGCCGGCATGGTCGTCGCCACCGGCGACTTCAAGATGGACCAGCTGCCGCTGGACGGCCGCCTCACCGACCTCCCGGCCTTCGCCAAGCTGGCGGAGGAGGGCATGGACCTGCTGCTGGTGGACTCCACCAACGCCGAGGTCCCCGGCTTCATCCCGCACGAGCGCGACATCTCGGCCGCGCTGCGAAACGTTTTCGCGAACGCCGACAAGCGCATCATCGTGGCCTCCTTCGCGAGCCACGTGCACCGGATCCAGCAGGTGCTGGACGCCGCGCACGAGTACAAGCGCAAGGTCGCCTTCGTCGGCCGCTCGATGGTCCGCAACATGGGCATCGCCCGCGACCTCGGGTACCTGAAGGTCCCCGGCAACATGGTCGTCGACGTCAAGCAGCTGGACGACCTGCCGGACAAGGACGTCGTGCTGATCTGCACCGGTTCGCAGGGCGAGCCGATGGCCGCGCTGTCCCGGATGGCCAACCGCGACCACCAGATCCGCATCGTCGAGGGCGACACCGTCGTCCTGGCCTCCTCGCTGATCCCGGGCAACGAGAACGCCGTCTACCGGGTGATCAACGGCCTCACCCGTTGGGGCGCCAAGGTCGTGCACAAGGGCAACGCCAAGGTGCACGTCTCCGGCCACGCCTCGGCCGGCGAGCTGCTCTACTTCTTCAACATCTGCAAGCCGCGCAACCTGATGCCGGTCCACGGCGAGTGGCGCCACCTGCGGGCCGCCGCCGACCTGGGCATCGCCACCGGCGTCCCGCGCAACCGGACGGTCATCGCCGAGGACGGCGTCTGCGTCGACCTGGAGGGCGGCGTCGCCCGGATCGTCGGCAAGGTCCAGGCCGGCTACGTGTACGTGGACGGCTCCTCGGTCGGTGACATCACCGAGGCCTCGCTCAAGGACCGCAGGATCCTCGGCGAGGAGGGCTTCATCTCCTGCTTCGTGGTGGTCGACTCCACCAACGGCAAGATCGTCGGCGGCCCGAGCATCCAGGCCCGCGGCTCCGGCATCGACGACGCCGCCTTCGTCCCGGTGGCGGCGAAGCTTCAGGAGGCGCTCGACCGTTCGGCCGGCGACGGCGTCCTGGAGATCCGCCAGGTCCAGCAGCTCGTCCG